>DOIX01000021.1:14007-46539 GCA_003511885.1 Cyanobacteria bacterium UBA11153 | reverse complement strand
ACAATCTGGGAGTGATGGCACAGGAAAAACGGGAGTTTGAGGAGGCAAAAGCTTACTGCCTCAAAGCCCTGAAAATATATGAAGACGCGGGGGATTTTTACCGGGCTGCGTATGAGTATCACCAACTGGGAATAGTGGCACAGGAAAAACGGGAGTTTGAAGAGGCAAAAGCTTACTACCTCAAAGCTATGAAAATATATGAAGATGCAGGGGATTTTTATCAGGCTGCGCGTGAATATCACAATCTGGGCATGATGGCAGAGGAAAAACGGGAATTTGAGGAGGCAAAAGCTTACTATTTTAAAGCCCTGAAAATATATGAAGACGCGGGGAATTTTTACGGGGCTGCGGGTGAATATCACCAACTGGGAAGAGTGGCAGAGGAAAAAGCGGAGTTTGAGGAGGCAAAAGCTTTCTACCTCAAAGCCCTGAAAATATATGAAGACGCGGGGAATTTTTACCAGGCTGCGTATGGCTATCACCAACTGGGAATGGTGGCACAGAGAAAAGGGGAGTTTGAGGAGGCAAAAGCTTACTACCTCAAAGCCCTGAAAATAAAAGAAGACGCGGGGGATTTTTACCAGGCTGCGTATGGCTATCACCAACTGGGAATGGTGGCAGAGGAAAAACGGGAGTTTGAGGAGGCGATTTCTTATTTTGTGAAAGCCTTAATGATTTTTGTAGATAAAAAGGATTCCTATAAAGCTGGATATCCAATTAGGGGATTAGGAAGAATCCTCAAGCAAATAGGAGAAAGCCAATTTGATACAGTTTGGCGCGAGGTGACGGGTTTTGATTGCACCGGAGACTTGCGTGAGGCAATTTGGGCAGCGCGGGATAAGCTAGATTCGGAGTAGTCAGATTTGGCAACTAATGCCAAATCCGCCAGTGGTTAAAACCACTGTCTCATAGCTAAAGTCCGTTAAAACTCACATCTTGCACCATTCTCAATAAAGAGCTACAACCCTTGATCTTTCGTTGATGTCGTCACCAAAAATCAAGCTTTTTCAGGCTTAATGACATTGGTGCAAGATCTCAGTTAAAACGGACTAAAATTAATAGACTTCTTGCAAAAGTCATTTTTTGGCTGTAGGGGTGAAGCATTCGGGGGATAACCTTGGCAACAAACCCTAAATCTTTATATCCGAATGCTTCACCCTCCCCTCACTATTGATACCCTAACTGCCTTGTCTATTGCTATAAAATCAGGATTTTTATCCGCCAATGCTTCACCCTTCTCAGATTTATGCAAGAGGTATAATAGATTCAAGAATTAACAAATTCTCCCTAGATTCTTCACCCAAACAAAAAAATACCATGACTAACCAATTAACACTCACTGAAATCCAAGAAATTCAGCAAATCCTCAAAGATTACAACCCTTCTCAACCAGCCCTTACCATCCTCACCAAAAATCAAGGGAAACTAGATGCCAGTTTTGATGAACTTTGGCAAGAGCAAAACGGCACACAGATGTTCATTCAAGGCAAATCCCTCTGGAAAGTAATGTTAGGAGAAATCCGCAAAGAAATCTGTGGTGATGATGGCTTTCGCGGCAAAATTAAGGAATATACCAATAATCCAGCCAGTGCCCCTTTACTCACCGGATTAATAGTCTCCGTCAGTAGCATCGCAGTAGCACATGGATTACCCATTGACCCAGCAATTGCTACAATTATTGTCCTATATGTTGTGAAAATTGGGCTAAATACTTTTTGCGAATACACTCAACCAGAAACTAATCCTCAACTCCCTGGTGCGGCAGAAGAAAAACGAAAATAATATTACTGATACAGCAACCGCCTTAGCGGTTAGGAGATTCTGAGTCGCTGAAACCCTTGATTCTATTTCCTTCTTACCCTAGCCCCTAGTCTCTAACTATATCATTAGACCTCTTGCGAAAATCCTGGAAGGGTGAAGCATTTGCGGATGAAACCATTGATTTTCCGCATAAATCCGGGCGCAAATGCTTCACCCCTACACCTAAATATCGACTTTTACAAGATGTCTATTATTGGCATCAGAATTATCCAAAAACCTCTGTGTACCTCTGTGCAAACCTCTGCGTACCTCTGCGTTAAAAAAAAATCATAGCAACGCCAAAGGAATCGATATAAATCAGTTAAGATTTACTGATAATGTAGATGGTGCGTTAGCTGGCGCATAACGCACCCTAAGAGGCTTGGGTTATGATGACAATAACTCCAAACATAGCTGACGGAAATCATCTCCCCGATGTTCAAAACTTTGATATTGATCGAAACTAGCACAAGCAGGGGATAGCAAGACTACACTAGCATTATATTCTTGGGCGAGTTCAAAAGATCTGGGCACGGCTTTAGCCATAGTTTCCACAATTTCATAACTACTGTAACCCACTTGTTTCAATCTTTCGGCAAAGGCAGATGCAGCATCGCCAATGAGTAAAACTGCTGCTGCTTTAGCTTGAATAGTTTCCAACCATTGAGTATCGTCTCCTGCTTTGGCTTCACCACCTGCTATTAATATAGTCGGTGATTTCACGGCGGATAATCCAACCTGCGCTGCATCATAGTTGGTGGCTTTGCTATCATTAATAAAGTCAATTCCCTGGCAAGTGATAATATGTTCTAAGCGATGGGAAACACCGGAAAAATTGGCAATAGCATTTGCGATCGCATTTTTGTCAATTCCGGCTAGTCTTGCCGCTGCTACAGCCATGAGTAAATTCTGTTGATTGTGATTCCCTACCATTTTTAATGAGGCGACTTCTACGATTTTTTCGCCTTCGGCAACCACCCAACCATCTTGAATATAAATCCAAGGTTGAGGAATTGCATATTTACCCTGTACGCTAGTCCAATAAGCATTAGGCCAATGTTTTGTCCCTAAATCCCGCAGATAGGGATCGTCACCGTTGAGGATTTGGATTTGCGATCGCACCAGTAAAGATGCTTTAATATCGTAGTAGTTTTCCAGAGTCTTGTGGCGGTTTAAATGATCTGGAGTAAAGGTTGTCCAAATTCCAATTTTGGGCGTTAGTTCCCGTGAAGATTCAATTTGGTAACTGCTAATTTCTCCAATAATCCAATCAATTGGATTTCCAGAATCAGAATTTCCTTCCTTATCTCTTTTTAGGGCAATTTCGCAGGCAGCATAACCAATATTACCGCAAGCTGGCGCATTCAATCCTGCGGTTTGAAAAATAGCCGCAATCAGAGAAGTTGTCGTTGTTTTCCCATTAGTTCCCGTAATCCCAACCCAAGGGTATGATTTAAGATAACGCCAAGCAAGTTCGAGTTCCCCAATTGTATCAATTCCTCGATTTCTCGCATCAATAAGTATAGGAATATCCCAAGGTACGCCGGGACTAACTACAATTAACTTAGGTAACTCTGAATCATCTAGAGTCTGGACATCACCTAGTTTAACGGTAATTCCTTCGGTAGCAAGAGTTTGTTGTTGGTTTTGGAGGGATTCGGAGATGTTTCTTTCACTGATTGTTACTTGCCAACCTTCTTGCTTGAGAAGCCGTGCGGTGGCAATTCCAGATCTTCCTAATCCTATTACTTTAGCGTTGAGCATAAATCCAATGGTAGAAGTCTCTGGATTAGCATACCGCATTAGTGGATAGTTGTCAGTTGTTGGTGATAGACAAGCGGGTTAAGCTTATTGCCAACAAACAACTATTTGTTTTTTTAAGAAATACCAGCTTTTTTCCTAATGAGTAAACCCACTACACCACAGGTTGCTAAACCTAAAATAGTATCTGGTTCCGGGATGGGAACTATTTTTGTAGATCCGATGCTGATAGCAGGTGTAACACTCAATTTAACATTATCTAACCCCCATCGTTCACTATCTTGAGTTAAACCAGCAAAGTTAAGTTTAGATCCTGAAAAAATCAACTCTAGAGAATCATCAACATGAGGGAAGATAAAGCTTAAATTATAAACTGAGTCACCATAGTAATTGATGTATCCCAAGGTGTTGTTTTCATCTGCACCGCTGCGAGCTGGATTATCTCCACTGGAAAAGGCATTAGGATAAGATTGGGTAAAAGCAGGGTTATTGGTGAATGTTGTGCTTAATAGTGTTGTCCCATTAGCTACACTCAACTCCCAAATATCTGACCCATAGATTGTGTTATTACCATCCCAGGATTGGATAATAAATAAATCGAATGATACTGAAACATCCGTATGTGGGGTGAGATTATCAAGTTTTAGGCTAACCGCTTCACTGGCAAACCTTCCGAGGAAATTCCGTCCCCCCTTCGGTGTCATTTCTGTGGAAGTTTTTGACCACTCAGAGCCAACCGTTCCCTCAAAATCATTACTGTAAACTAACTGTGATGCCTGAACTGCATTAGTGCCAATTGCGGCGAAACTCAGGACAGCACCAGCAACTGTCAACTTTTGGTAGATGCTAATCATTTATTTACCTCCTAACAATTCAATGAGAGATCTAATTAAACCTAAATTCCATACTTGTCTATTAATTTACTTGATAATGAGTAAATTATTTGTGAAGTTATGATGAAGTAAGCCCAGAGTTATTTAAAGATTTCATGAAGAGAGTATTATAACGCTGATTTAGTCATAAAAATATAACTGGAATCTAGATCGTCTCTATGATTCCAGTTTGGATGATAGGAATAGTCCACCCTACCCGACTGAAAGTCCCCAGATCTTATGGTATAATATGTCGCAATAACTTTTCTAAATCCCCCAAAATCAAAACATTATCAAAAACCAGGAAATATTTAAAATGATTGCTCAACGCCAACCTCAACTCATGACTCCCGAAGAGTATCTGGAATGGGAAGAAAAACAACCCATTAAATACGAATATATCAACGGGGAAGTCTTTGCCATGACTGGGGGAATCCTTCCCCATAATTCCATTGCCATCAATCTGACATCTGGACTTAAAAATCACCTGCGGGGGAAAGACTGTAAAGTCTTTATGGCAGATGCCAAAGTGGGAGTTTCAACCAAAGGACCATTTCACTATCCAGATGTGATGGTTACTTGCCATCCGCAAGACAAAAAAGCCCGTAAAATTATCTATCATCCCTGCTTAATTGTCGAAGTTTTATCTCCAGGTACAGAAGGATTCGATAGAGGTAAAAAATTTCAGCATTATCGTCAGATTGACACCTTAAAAGAATATGTTCTTATTGAAGCAGATAAAATCAATGTGGAATGCTATCGAATCAATGAGAAAGGAAAATGGGAACTGACAGCTTATTCACTCGAACAACCGACAGATAACGGCACAGAAGTAGAAATTCACTTAACCAGCGTTGATTTCCGTTGTCCTATTTCGTTGCTGTATGAAGATGTTGTTTTTCCTGAAGATAATCCAGAAGATGCTACTGATAACTAAGTCAGACAATACAAAAAAAATGTACAGTAATCACACTAGGGGGATGGTGTGACGATTCTCCATTTATCCATCCTCCTCTCGTCCATTTCTCTGCCCGGGATGAAACAGCCAATAGCTTAGGGAAGAGTCTGGGGAAAGATAGACTTGTGGTACAATTATTGAGAAAATATTAAAAATACTACTGCTCTCAATAAGAGGGGTATTTGTCATCAGGAAAATTATGAATTATAGAATTAAAGTGCTGGCTTTATCTCTGTTGATGGGAATGGGTTTCCCTGTCGCTATGAGCGCTTCTGTTGTAGCAACACCCAAACAAGTATCTTCCGAATCTCGATTTGTCTATGAAGGGTGGGAGATAAAAACTAATGGATATCGCACCACAGGGAAAACCGCGCAAACAGCAAATACTTCCTATACTGCGGAGCAAACATGGTTGATTGTTTCAGCAAGTATCCGAAAGGTTGGTGTGGGGGGGACGAATCATCCACCTTTGGGGTTTGTTAATGCTCAACTGGTTGACACCAATGGGTTTTACTATCCCCTTACCCGAATTGAGTACAAATCTCGGAATATCGGAGAACCCTTTAAACCAGGAGAAATACGATTAGAAGATTTGATGTTTGATGTGCCACAAGGCACAAGAGCGCGTTTTTTAATAATGTATTCTCCAACCCAAGCGGAAGTAGCGCGAATTAAAATATAAAATAGCGATAGCGATCGCAATTAGTGTTAATATGCTAATTGCTAATTGCTAAGAGGCTGTTTAGCAATTAGTGCAAACAACTGGAGATTCCCATAAATCCCCCTTAAAAAAAGGAACTTTTTATCCGGTTACCCCCTTAACAAAGAGGGATTTTCTATCCGGTTTCCTCCCTTAAAAAGAGGGATTTTCTATCTGGTTCCCCCCTAAAAAAGGGGGGTTAGGGGGGATCTATCTCCAATAGCCCATTCCTGATAATCTACCATGGCAACAATTAACGATAACTATCTCAAACTCAAAGCAGGTTACCTCTTTCCCGAAATTGCGCGACGAGTCAATGCCTTTGCCGACGCTAACCCCGATGCAAAAATTATCCGTCTCGGAATTGGCGATGTCACCGAGCCATTGCCAGAAGCCTGCCGCACGGCGATGATTCAGGCTGTGAATGATATGGGCGATCGCGCTACATTTAAAGGGTATGGTCCAGAACAAGGCTATCCTTGGTTACGGGAGAAAATTGCTACTCACGACTTCCAAGCGCGAGGATGCGAGGTTGATGCTTCGGAAATCTTCATCTCCGATGGCTCTAAATGCGATACTGGGAATATTCTCGATATTTTCGGTGACAATAATACCATTGCTGTTACCGATCCAGTTTATCCTGTTTATGTAGATACAAATGTCATGGCAGGACATACTGGAGATGGCAACGAAAAAGGCGAATATGAAGGGTTAATCTATTTACCCATAACTGCGGAAAATAACTTTACCGCCCAGATTCCCTCTGAAAAAGTAGATTTAATTTACCTTTGCTTCCCCAATAATCCTACTGGAGCAACTGCTACTAAGGAACATCTGAAAGCATGGGTAGATTATGCCAAGAGCCATGGTTCGATTATCTTCTTTGATGCCGCTTACGAAGCCTATATTACCGATCCAACTCTACCCCATTCTATCTATGAAATAGAAGGAGCGAGAGATTGTGCCATTGAATTTCGTTCTTTCTCGAAAAATGCCGGATTTACGGGAACTCGTTGCGCCTTAACAGTAGTACCAAAAACACTCACAGCCAAAGCCGCAGATGGTTCCGATGTGGAACTTTGGAAACTATGGAATCGCCGCCAATCGACTAAGTTTAATGGTGTTTCCTATATCATTCAACGAGGGGCAGAAGCAGTTTACTCAGAAGAAGGCAAAGCCCAAATTAAGGGATTAATTAGTTTCTATCTGGAAAATGCCTCAATTATTCGCCAGCAACTAACCGCCGCCGGATTAGCAGTATATGGTGGTGTAAATGCTCCTTATGTTTGGGTGCAAACTCCCCATGGTTTATCCAGTTGGGATTTCTTCGATAAGTTAATTAATACCTGCAATGTAGTAGGCACTCCAGGTTCTGGTTTTGGTGCTGCGGGTGAAGGTTATTTTCGTATTTCCGCATTTAATAGTCGGGAGAATGTAGAGGAGGCAATGAGACGGATTACGGAGAAGTTTAAGGTGTAATAATTGGGGTGGGAATTCTCCCACCCTCAGATCAAATTGTCTCTGGCACTGGTGAAACCCATCCTTATATTGCTATACTTTAGATAACTCTAGTTTCTCAGTAATTATGCTATCAATCGATCAACTGATGACCGAAGCTTTATCTTTGCCGAGCGCATTGAGAGCTATACTAGCAGATAAACTGGTTGAAAGTCTGGAATTGGATCTAGACGAAACAATTCAAACGTTATGGACTAATGAAGCCAAGAAACGTCGGGATGAAATCCGCAGTGGTGCGGTTAAACCAATTTCAGGAGAAGAAGGATTGGCTCAGATTAGGGGACTTTTATCGTAATGAAGTACGTTTGACTATTGACGATTGACGATTGACAATGAATAGTTGATACTTACTAAACAAGAGGATTTATATATGCACCTGCAACGAATTCAAGTTCCCGATTTCCGAGTTTTAAAGGATGTTGATATTATCTTCGAGAAGGAATTTGAGCCTCCCATCTTTCCTCTTGGCAGTCTCAATGGTGGGGGTAAGAGTACGCTTTTACAATTAATTTTTATACTATTACATTGTTCTATCAAACCTGAACAAATAGAATTTTTGAAAAATCTACTTCAAGGATTTAAAATTCGTGAAGATGAGGATAAAAGGGTTTTAGCAATAATTGATATTTGGCATTCAGAGAAAACTATACAAATTAATTTTTCTTCTTATCCATATTTTTATTTCAAACATTTATTGAATGAAAAATATCAAAATAGCCAATTGAATTTAAAATATAATGATGATTATATTAGCATACGGCAAGATGAAATAAGTCAAAAAATAGAATCCTATTTCACTTCAGAAGGATTACTATATATATGTGACTACAAACAAACAGAAGAACTATATAATAACGAAGAAGAAACAGCAGCAATTTTGCTATGTCATATAGATGGTATAGATATAACAGAAGCAGAATATTTTCTACAAGAATTATCAAAACAAGTATTTTTAGCAGCTCCTGCTACCCAAGTTTTTCTTTTTCTTTCTCAAGAATGTCGAAAATTATTATTTAGGAAGGAAAATGATCAATCAAATTATTATTTACATTTTGAAGAAGCCAAATCTAAGCTACCTGGCTTCTTTGCTTATGATTTTGTTGCTGTAGAACTTTTGATAGAGGCATTTATAGCTGCTCGCGATCGCGATTTCAGACAAGCGATAGAAACAGGTGAATATGGTAATAATTACCAGGCAATATTAAATGAACTGAAATTGGTATTAGGTAATAAAAAAGTAAATATTACCACAGATTTTTCCGGAATCAGCTTCACATTAGACAAAGATGGAGAAACTATAGAACTTTATCCAGAAGATTTAAGTCATGGCGAACTAAAAAGACTCAGTATTTATATATGGCTCAAATATCGTAATATAGAAGATGCGATTGTCCTCATGGATGAAATTGAAATCGCTTTTCATCCGGATTGGCAATATCAAATTATTTCCGATCTCAAAGAATGGGCACCGAATAATCAATATATTCTAGCAACTCACTCTTATGAATTATGCCAAGCCCTTACGCCTAGTCATGTCAAGGAAATTGAACCTAAACTTATCAAACCGGAATCACAAAATTAGCAATGAGTCTCAGTCAACAAGAGTTAAAACAACACTGTCAATATATTCTGAAATCTCGGAGAATTAAAAATAAGATTGTGGTGCTATGCGAAGGGGGAATTAAAGAGGAGGGCAGATTGTCACCTCAATCTTATGGCAAAATGGAACAAATGCCAGATTCTAACTTTTATCAAGCCTGTGTACCAAAGTACTGGAATAAAAATTATCGACCTCAGTTTTTTAATTGTGGGGATCGTCAAGATGTAATCGATACTTACTTCGCCCTTTCTGAGTTACACGCTGAAGATAGCAGTAATTCTTATTTAACGCCAGAAAAGCTTTTCGCTATTGTCGATTTGGATTTGCAAGTGAAAACTATTGATAATTATTCCTTTCCAGATACAGAAGCAATTTTCTACTCTTTATATGAGAAAGGCAAAGTTAACGATAAAAATGCGATAAATCACCGGATATGGGTGACAGGATTAATCTATAAGGAAGCGTATTTTATTGTACCAGAACTTCAGCCCATCTTTGATAATTATCTTTCCGGCACTCCTATTTATAAGGGCAATCCTATAGTGCTGGAAAAAGTTTATATGGATATGGTAGATGGAATTGATAGGGATATGGCTTTACAGGAAAAATTACAAACAGCATCCAAACGTATTAGCTATTGTGCTGGATTGGATTGTACTGGAGTGGATAAATTACAGGATTCCTGGAAAACTGAGTTTCAAAATGCCCAAGATGAGACGAGCAAAAATCAGTTAATCTATGCTTTGTTGACAATTAAACAAGTAAAGGATTACTGGCACAAAATTCAACCTCCCATTGACTGGACGAGAGAAGTCGGGGTATATAGAGATATGCTATTACTACAAATAGCAGAATTTTATAAGGAGAAAAGTAGTGATACTAGATATCATATTCCTGTTTTCTTGAAAACTTTATACGAAGAGGATTGTCGGCAACACGGAATTATTTAACCACAAAGACACCAAGACACGAAGGAAGAGAAAAGAATTATGTCCAGTAGGATGCTCCCACGCACACACCCTACTGGACATAATTCTTTAAACTGCGATCGCTAAATCCATTTTGTTAAGATTATGTTCGCGATAGTGAGAATCTAACCAGCAACGAGGCAGAGATTCACCAGAGGGAAATACTAAATCCGATTTGGGGAAAGATTCGGGATCTTGCATTTCTTCTCCTGCCTGCAATTGACCCATAATCTCCATCATGCACGGATTATAAAGGCTTTCCAGCGTCAGGACTTCTACCAACGCGCCAGTCGGTTTGTGCAGTACTAACATACAGCCTCCCCTTATATTTATATTAAAGCCTAACAACTTTAAGTTTAGCACAATTTAATCAATGAGAATGTCAAAGAATGTAAAGCTGAGACATAATAGAGAAAGATCTTAACTGTTACAAAACATAAACATGCGATCGCAATCTCAGCCATCTAATTCTTGTATCTTTCGCATTTCCCCCTTGATTCGCATCACCTTACTCGCCTTCTATCTGGCGCTGACTATTCCTTTACCCTTTTTAGCGGAAGCTGCTGCCGCACCGATACCGTCACAGGTGCTATGGGTGGGATTGGGTTTGGGCTTATTTGCCCTTTGGGGTGCGTTAAGCGAAAGGGTAATTGTGGATGAGGAAAAAATTCAGGTGGCTTATCCCCGTTGGTTTCCTTCTTTCTTCCGCAAAGGGTGGTTTTTGGCTTGGGCGGAGGTGCAGGATTTGAAAATGCGTACTACTGGTCAAGGGGGATTGGTGTATTATTTTGTGAGTAAATCTTCCCCACAAGCTTATTTGTTGCCAATGCGGGTGGTGGGTTTTGCTCGGTTGGTGAAATTGATCGAAAATTATACGGGAATTGATACTGGTGATATTCGTCCTTTGTCTCAGCCTTGGATGTATCTGATTTTGTTAGGTTTTACTTTGCTGTTGTTGCTTGTTGATGGGTGGACTATTTTGACGGCAATGAGTTTGGGTTTGGTTGCTTAATATGGTTATAATTTACGCATTATCTAGCATCAAAGATCGATCCCCCCTAGCCCCCCTTCAAAAGGGGGGAATAGTCAAAGTCCGATTTTTTCAGGGGGGAATAGTCAAAGTCCCCCTTTTTCAGGGGGATTTAGGGGGATCTCTCTGTAATTCATCAGATATTTTTTTTTAACGCAAAGAGCGCAAAGGCAGAGCGCAAAGGACGCAAAGTTTTGAATTTTGAAGAAGGATTAGATTCGGAAATTCATTCGCATCAACTTGAGTTAAAAGATGTGAGTCTTGTGACTGAGGGAAAGGGGGCACTTCAGGGAATCCCGATATTAACGGGTATTTCTTTGGCGGTGAATAGAGGGGAACGTATTGGTATAATTGGGCCATCTGGTGCTGGAAAAACTTCTCTGTTGCGATTGTTAAATCGATTGGCGGAACCGACTGGTGGTATGGTTTATTTTGAGGATCGAGATTATCGGAAAATTCCGGTTTTAGATTGGCGACGGCAAGTGGTGTTGGTGCTTCAGGAAGCTAAATTATTGGGGATGACGGTGCAGGAGGCTTTGGCTTATCCTTTAGTTTTGCAGAAGTTACCCAAAAATGTCATAGCGCAACGGGTGGAAAGAATTAGGGAAGTTTGTCATATTCCTGGTGAATGGTTGGAGAGACTGGAATTGCAGCTTTCTGTGGGGCAACGGCAATTAGTTGCGATTGCGCGTGGCTTAGTTATGGAACCTAAAGTATTATTACTTGATGAGCCAACATCTGCTCTTGATGCTGGTACAGCTATTCATATTCTTAATGTTTTGGTTGATTTGGCGGAAAATAATCGGATGACTATTTTCATGGTTAATCATCAGCTTGATATGGCTGAAAGGTTTTGTCACAGGGTATTATATTTGCAGCAGGGGCGGTTGCTTGAGGATATTTCGGCGAGTCAGATGGATTGGCAAGAGCTGCGAGAAAGGTTGGTTGAGGCTAAATCTCAAGCTTCTCAAGACTGGTTTTGAATTTGACATCTCCAACAAATAAATTATCGCATAGAGTGTGTTTAGAGATCCAGGGGGAGGGGAAGCATTTGGACTGTATATCTAGGGTTTTCGACATAAATTGTCGCCCAAATGCTTCACCCCTACATAGATGAAAGATCTCAAAATTATATTTTGGAGATCTCTATTGTTGTTTGTTATAGGGAGGGACAATTGACAATTGTCAATTATCAACTATCAACTGTCAACTGCTATAACTAATTTCTAGCTCCTACTGAGAGTAACTGAGAATTATTGTTACGATTGGCGAGATTTTTTGTTGTAAATTGCTCTCTTTGCAGGATATCTGGATTAAAGCGATAGCCGACATTGCGAACAGTTTGAATTAAGTTTGGTTGTCGGGGATCTTTTTCAATTTTTTTGCGGAGAGAGAGGACATGGGTATCAATAGTACGGGGATTATCGATAGCATCTGGCCAAGCGCGACGGAGTAATTCGGAACGAGTTAATGGTAATCCTTCGGCTTGTGCTAAAACATAAAGTAAGCTAAATTCTTGAGGGGTTAGCTCAATAAATTCACCTTTAAAACATACCCGACGCTGAACTAGATCGATTTTGAGGTCGCCGTATTCCAGTATCATGGGAGCAGCACTGATGCGGAGGCGACGAAGTAGTGCCTCAACCCGTGCGAGAAATTCTTGCATTCCAAAGGGTTTTTTTAGATAATCGTCAGCGCCAGCTTTCAAACCTCTGACAATATCAGTTTCGCGATCGCGGGCTGATAACATGAGGATGGGCGATTGTTGTTGCTGGCTAATCCCGGCACAAAATTCTACGCCATCCCCATCGGGTAAGTCGGAGTCGAGAATAATCAGTGTGGGCTGACGATGGTAGATGATATCTCTGGCTTGCTGAAGTGAGGCTGCTTGATATACCCCATAGCCTGCCTGTTGTAAGTGCCAGCCTAGTAGCGATCGCAAGTGAGGGTTACCCTCGATAATTAAAATATGAACTGAAGCCATGGCACCTCCTGGGAAAATAGGGAGTAGGGAATGGGGAAGCTAGAATGAAGAAGGGCGATTTTAATACGCAGTTGCAGTAATGTTGCCATGGCGAACCTACTTACTTTTAGGCTTTGCCTTTCAGGTTAACAAAGCTAATGTCATGATTTTGTAACACCCGCTACTTAGTGTACCGTCAGATAATTAAATTTTTCCATCTAGTGCTAATTGCTAATTGCTAATTGCTCATATTTTATGCTTAAACCTCAGTCTACCTCTGTGGTAACCTTGGCTTACCTCTGCCTTAAAAAGAAACATAATTAAGGAAACCTAATCGTGCCATTAAGAGATCCAATTGATATCATAATTCTATCTAACGGCCCGGGAGAAGTAACTACCTGGGTACTGCCTGTAGTCAAAGCCTTGAGGCAACAATTAGGCAATGATTCAGATTTAATCAGAATTTCCGTTATCTTATCCCCATGCCCTAATGCTACTGGTAAAGAAGCTGCAATCGCACTTTCCTATTCTGAGGTAGATAGAGTGCAAAGTCCAGAGTATTTTTGGTCGTTTTTGCTATGGGGTAAAACTGCCCAAAATTGGGATTGGCGAGCTAAAGGTGTGGTGGTTTTCTTGGGTGGAGATCAATTTTTTACTGTTGTTATTGGTAAGCGTTTAGGTTATCGTACTGTTGTTTATGGGGAATGGGAAGCCAGGTGGCATTCTTTAATCGATTCTTTTGGGGTGATGAAGGCTGAAACTATGGCTCGCGTGCCCCAAAAGTATGCTGATAAGTTTACTGTTGTGGGAGATTTAATGTCGGATTTACCTGGGGATGGTTTGTCTGTTGGTGGCAATGTTAATCGTGAGATAGCGGATGGGTTATCGGTTGGTGGCGATAGTTTACCAATTGCTGAAAATCTTTCTATTTCTCCAGAAACTTCACCTCCCACCGATAACCCATCCGCTACTAAATCGCCTACCCATCCATTACCAGACTTAATTGCCTTATTTCCCGGATCTAAAGCTGCTAAACTAACACAGGGATTACCTTTAACTTTAGCAATCGCAGAATATATTAGCGCAGCTAAACCCGAAATTCGCTTTGCTATTCCGGTTGCACCAACTTTAGATTTGGAAACTTTGGTATCTTTTGCTAATCCGCAACAAAATCCACTAATTAACAAATTTGGCTGGGCAAGTGCTGAACTAATTATAGCAGAAAATACAGATAAGCTCGGATCGAGCAAACCAGAAACTACTTCGGGAGCATCCCAATTTAGCAAAAACCGAGATTATCTTCTTGCTCCCCCCTTTAATAAGGGGGGTTGGGGGGGTGAAAATTGTGGCGACTTCCCAGTATCTTTGCCAAAACAGGCTCCTCTCACTACTCCTGTTAATTCATCTTTAAAAATTGGCGATTCATCCAATTACCAAAAACCATTTATCAAGACAAGTAAGGGTTTATTTGTTGAACTTTGGCAAGAGTTTCCGGCTTATCATCTTTTATCTCAATGCCAAATATGCTTGACTACAGTAGGGGCAAATACTGCTGAATTAGGTTCATTAGGAATACCGATGATTATTTTACTTCCGACTAATCAATTGGATGCGATGCGGAGTTGGGATGGTTTGCCTGGATTATTGGCAAATTTGCCAGGAGTGGGGTCTATTTTTGCTAAGTTAATTAACTGGTTTGTTTTCCAGAAAGTTTTGCGAAAGGGAGGTTTATTTGCATGGCCTAATATTTGGGCAAAGTCGGAAATTGTACCAGAATTAGTGGGTAAACTTCAGCCGGAGGATGTGGCAAAATTGGTTCTGGATTATCTGGATAATCCAGAGAAATTAGCAAAAATGCGATCGCGTTTGCGTGGGGTACGAGGTAAACCCGGTGCAGCGCAAAAGTTAGCCCAATTAGTGTGCGAGGAACTAGTTTAGGGAAACATCTTATTACAATAAGTAGCAAACTGCATTTAGTAACGCTGTTAGTATTGCACCGATCATCACTCCTCTCATTAATCCCCATTGTTGTTGTCGCTTCAGCCAAGCTATGAGGGGAAGAACATAGATGAGTTGAACTATGCCAATTCCCAATACTGCAAATAAATATATAATCCCAAAACCATAGTTTGCTGTTGAAATTCCTCCGAATACCAGTTTTCCTAAGATAGTAAATATCAATAGATGGAGTACTGCCACTATCAAAATACCTAAAAATACTTGAATAACTTCATTCATTGTTTTAATGAAAACTTTATGCTGGTATAGTTATACATTAGAACATGGATGCTAGATTGGCAAGCTACCAGAACAATTTTACTGTAGATACACGACTCGCGCCCAGCTATATCTGATCTTAATCGTTCGAGGTAAACCCGGTGCAGCGCAAAAGTTAGCGCAATTAGTGTGTGAGGAACTAGTTTAGCGATAAAAATTACTCAGCAATAACCAGCAACCCCCATTTAGCAAAGCTGTGATTACCGCCCCGATAATTACTCCTTTCATTATGCCCCATTTTCGCTTCCACCTCAGCCAAATTATGAGGGGAATTACATAGATGAGTTGAGCTATGCCAATTCCTAATAGTGCATATAAGTATATAATACCGATATTGTAGTTCCCTGTTGCTGCTGATGCAATTGCTCCTAATATCGTCAGGATCAATATATGGCATCCTGTCAGTAACAACACACCTAAGAATATTTTACCCAATTCATTCATTGTTTTATCTCTTAATATTGCTAATAGCATTGTCTGAGTGGATGATAGATACTAACGTAAGTTGCTAGTTACAAATATTGATGGTTAGATCCCCCCCATCCAACCTTGTCAAAGGGGGAATATGCCTTCAAAGTCCCCCTTATTAAGGGGGATTTAGGGGGATTGAAAAGATCTAACTTTGTAACTAGCAACTTGGGTTACTAGAGCTAGTTAAAATAGCCAAGCATCCATAACCAACAACCTCCATTCAATAAAATGGTGATTATTGCACCAATAATAACACCTTTCACGATCCCTATCTTTTCTTTGCGCTTCAGGTGAATTGCCAGAGGAATAACATATAAAAACTGCACTATACCGATGATAGGAATTGTAATTCCGAAAAGCATGATAAAAATATTCCAGAACAATACTTGTAATGTTCCTAAGATAATATCTTGCCACTCATTCTCATTGCTGGGTAACATAATTTATAGCTAGGGACTAGGGGCTGTCTAATCCAGGGTTTGAGGAATTGAGAATGTCTTAACCGCCCTGGCGGTTGCTATATATTTGGTGTATTTTTCTGAAGTTTAGATAATAAATCATATCCAGCACTACCCTCTCGATAAAACATATTAAAGGTATCAAAAGGAATAATTCTGCCATCGGGATGGACAATGTGAATACAGGATCTTTTGACGGAGCGAACATCAAAATTATAAGCGTCTAGGAATTGCACAATCATCACGCGAAATACATTTTCATAATTAATCCCTTCGGGTACTGGTAGCATCGGCAAACAACAGAGTAATTGTTTTAATGAAGTAGCAGAAGACATGGGAGAATGACTGGTAGAAAATAGATCGAAAATATGGCGTTTTAGTTCTTCATTTTGCTCGTAAAGAACGCTATTGGGCACGATATCGACAAATTTGCTAGGATCGATTAATCCAGTTAAAGGGATTACTTTACCATTTAACTTGAGGGCATAACCCATCGCTAAACAATCGGGATGGCAGGGAACAGGTAAAATATCTTCTGGTTTAAAGTGAGGACTTTGCTGTAAAATGGCTCTGCGGACTTCGGTGAGAGTATATCGATTCCGTTTTGCCTCAAATCCAGTTAAACGCCCCGCTGCTTGAATGGGTTGAAAAGTGACACCGCGCACCGATTTCTGCTGTAACCCGTAATCGATAATTTTACCGATTTCCCCATCATTTAAACCCTTTTTCAGGGTAACCACTAGGGTAGTAGAAATATTATACTCGTTCAGATTTGCGATCGCGCCCTTCCGCACTTCCCGTAAATCCGCCCCCCGCAACTCCTGAAGTGCTGCCACTTCAAAGCTATCAAACTGCAAATAAATTTCAATTCCTGGCTTATACTGACTGAGGCGATGGCAAAATCCTTTATCTTTCGCAATCCTCACCCCATTAGTATTAATCATTAAATGCTTAATTGGCTTACTCTTCACCAAATCCATAATGGCAAAGAATTCCGGATGAATAGTTGGCTCCCCTCCACTCAACTGAATAATTTGCGGTTCCCCTTCATTAGCCACCACCGCATCTAACATCCCTTCAATTTCCGCCAAACTTCTATGCCTGCGAGGTTGATTTCCACCAGCCGAAAATTCCTCCAAACCCGAATCCGCATAACAAATAGGACAAGAAAGATTGCAACGATCCGTAACTTCAATTAAAGTAAGACAACTATGTTGTTCGTGATCCGAGCAAAGTCCGCAATCGAATGGACAACCATACTTAATCGGCGTATTAAACTTCAGCGGCATATCCCCCGGCTTAATAAATTCCAGACACCTCTTATAATACTCAATATCATCAGCAATCAGTACTTCCTCATTCCCATGACTCGGACAATGTTTCACCAAATAAACGCAATCGTCTCTAAAAATAACCTTCGCCTCCACCTTAACCAAACATTTCGAGCAAACACTATTAGTCAAAGCATAAAATAAATAAGGTCGAGTTGGCATAATTCTTAGTTATTACTTGTTAGTTGTTAGTTGCTATCGATATGTATCAAAAAATCATCCTCCCATCTCAAAACCTCTGCGTACCTCTGTGATACCATCTGCGTACTCTGCGTTAAAAAAAACACCTCCGCGCCCCTACTCAACCATCTCATCCTCCTCCCGCCGCCACTGTGCCAAAACCTCACCCGGATTAAACCCCCGATACTGAAGATAATTCCATAACTTTACCCTAGTTTTCTGCTCAATAGAACGAAAGTCATCAATCTTATACTTTCGCCTCACCTTCTCCTTTAACTCATCCAATGCCCCACTTTCCTCTTCCTCCATTTGAGACTGCCATATTTCCTCAAATAGATCCAAATTAATCCCCTTTTCCATACATTTGCGCCTAATCGAAGCTTTCCCATATTTCCCATGGTAAGAGGTAATTAAGCTTTCGACTACGCGGGCATCAGATTGATAATTTTGCTGCTGTAAATCCTCAATAGATGCAGCAATTTCCTCAAGGCTAAACCCTTTAGCTTGAGCTTTTTGAGTAAGTTCCCGCACGCTGTACTCTCGGCGAGACAAAAGTTTGTAGAAATAGTCTAGGGAAGTCATAGTCGTTGTCAGGTGTATTAGATTTATACTAAACCTAATTTAGGCTAATTATAGCGTTTCCCAAGTAGTGGCAATGCTGAGTAGGAACGATTGGGTATGTCAAGAAGTTATCAGAATCGCCAGAGGCTTTGTAGTTCATTTCATTTTAATAACCGAGCTAAAACAACTCCCAATTCAACGCTAATCAGCCCCAATATCGCACTTCCCGCCCAATAAAAACCCGCAGCGGTAAACCTGCCATCCCGCAACAACATCACACTCTCCAATCCATAGGCAGAGAAAGTCGTATAAGCACCCAGAAAACCAGTGGTTACCATAAATTTTATCTCAGGAGAAATTGCCACCACTCTTTCTAAAGCAAAGGTAACAAAAAATCCCATCCCCAAACAGCCAGTTAAGTTAATAAAAAGAGTACCGAATGGAAAATCTATCCCGAAGGTTTTGGCAAACCATAAAGTCAAATAATAGCGACTTAATGCACCCGCGATTGCGCCCAAACTAATAGCAATGGGAATGCGAAGATTAGGATCTGATATCATTTGATATTTGAGATTATAGTATTACGGCAATTAATCAGCTATTTTAAGGAGAAATCATAACATACTCTCGCCAAACAGGAGATAAATTAAACAAGATTTTATCCTCTTCTGTTGTTTTAAGTAAATAGCGCTTACTCAAAGATTGTAACCCATTAATTAAATCCACTGACGATAATGATAAAGCTTGTCTCAAGTCTTCTCTTGACATCGGTTGATTCGTCTTACTTAATTCTAAAATAATCTGTCTTTCTCCAGGTGACAATCGTGCAAATAAGTCATTGAAGCGAAATTTTATATCTTCTGTTAATATCAAGCTATCTTCCATTAAAAACTCAGATACCTTGCCCAAAAATATCTTTTTAATTAAAATAGCAATATTTTTTAAATAAACAGGATTGCCTTCATATAACTGAATCAGTCTTAACCAGCTTGACTCGTCTTTCAATCCATAGCCTTTCAAAATCTCGGTATTATCTAAACCCTCTAACTCTAAAGATTTAACCGGGTACAATTCCTCATCTAAGGAGATCATTTCTTGACATTGTTCCTGACTAATTAAAATTAAACTACTTTGATGTTCAGTTTCTGTCATCATTGTGAAAAAGGTTTTATAGTCTTTGGATTCAGTTTTGTACTGTCCAGCAAATTCTCCACTGACAAATAACTTTTGCACATCATCAAGTATGAGTAAACATCTTTGTTGGCGAAAAAGATTGAATAGTTGAGTTAATTTATTTTTATCTTTAATCGGCTCGGTATTAATACCCGCGAGAATTTCAGTAATAATATCATCTAAAGACAGAGTTAATTTGATGCTTTTCCAGACTATTACATCGAATTGTTCGAGGTTGATGTCAATGAAGTGTTTGACTAGGGTGGTTTTGCCTATTCCACTTACTCCTAAGATTGAGATGAGGCGAGTGTTTTGCTGGGTTAGCCAGTGGGATAGGGTTTCGAGTTGGGTTTTTCTTCCGTAGAAATGGGTGATTTTAGGGGCTAGGGTTAAGTCGTGATAAGATTTAGTTGAAATGTTTTGTTCGGGATTTTTAGGAGAATCTTGAGGATGATTGGCACAGAGATTAATATGGCTATTGTTAATAATACTACTGCTAAGAACTTGCTGTGATGAATTGGAGTTAGCTAATCTTTCTATTGTCCAACGAAAATTAGACTTGTTGAAATTTTCTTTTAAATGTTTAGATAAAATTTTATATAATTCACGGCTAACATTGCCGATATGATTCTCGCTATCATAGCCAAACTCATCGGCAATTTCACTGTAAGTTTTACCTTGCCAAATTCCTTGAACTACATTTTTTTGTAAATTATTGAGGTGGTTGCCTGTATGCTGGAAGACTAACTGATCCACAAATTGTAAAAATTCTATTACACTCATATAAGCTAGAGCTAGTAAGGCTTTTAGCTATTATAGCTTAGTTTAATGCGAGAGGATCGAGGGTTTTCAAGGGATTTGCTTAATATTTTTTAATAAAACTGCAAGAAAACCAATGATTTTCGAGTAGCAGTGTTTGGGAAATATGATTTAAACTTCTAATAAGAAAAAGTGAAATTTTCTCACTCAACATACATTTGAGCGAGTGTTTATTATATATGCTTGAGAAGATTCTCTATTTTATTACTCCTGGTCCAATGACGGAGACTTTTCGTTTTCGGGCTAGAGTCTTTTACAGTTGGATTAGTCTGGGGATAATTTTAGGATTAATCATATTTATAGCTGCAGGAATAGAAGGAAATACAAAAGATGTAAGAATAGAAGAATACCTTTACTATTTATTTGTGATTACAAGTGCATTGTGTTTAGTAGCTTTGATTGGTTTAGGAATAGATTATGTGAGGAAAGGTAATCCTGAGTATCAGGGTTGGTACTGGTTATTATTCCCTATTATAACTTATTTACGGCTTGTTTTCTACTTTTTAATTGCGATCCCGTGGCTCATGTATTTTGTTGGTATATTTTTTCTAGGAATAGATATAGGAAAACCGAAAATAAAAACATTTAATAAAAAAACAAATCCAACAAAAGCTAAAAAGAAAATTCGTCAAGAGATTGGGCAGCAACAGTCAAAAGACTTCCTAGATAAGTACGGAAAAAAACTTATTCAGCAACAGCCACGCAAGCAACTTTCAGAACAAGATATTAAATCTTTACCCATCCGCGAGCGCATTATGGTATTATTAGAAAATAATCCTCAATCATCGCCGGAAGATATTCTGAAAGAAGAAGAGATGGAAGAGTTAGCTATAATGCTTTTTGAATCCCTTATTGGGTGCTAGCCTTAAGTTTTCGATCTAAAAGTCTAAAATATCCACTTTATTTATCACAAAAACCATGACCATGAAAGATCGTTGGGTTACTCATAATATTACCACAGATCATCCAATTCTGCGCAAAATACCTGGAGGTAAGCCCGGAAGTTATGAATTTAAGTGGGATACAGGTAGAAAACTACTACTTATTAGAGAAAAAAGTTCTGGTCGAGAAATGCTACAAATTCCTCTGAATTCAGTAAGTGATGTTACAGACTTGATGAATAGTAATACTAAAATCAAAGATTCTATAGTTGCATATAGAATGCCTACTGGTGATCAAATTTCTGTGAAAATTTCTGAAGGTAAAGAAGGACTTTATATAACACCATTATCTGGAAATTCCAAGAATGTACATCACCATGTCTTAGATAAAAATGGAACTATAGAGATTCTGATTCGTGATGAGAACGATCAAAATGAAGCAGCTTTTGTTTTAAATAAAAGTGATGGTAGTTGGAAACAAAGACCTTTAACTAATGCCGAAAAAAGACCAAGAAAAAGAAACTAAATAGAAAGGACTATAATTTAGAATATTTCTGTTTCTCCTGCATCTAATCCCCATGCGGTAATAGTAGGAGAAATAGAAACTAAATCGACAACTTTCACTCTAGTCGGTGCAGGAATATTTAGATAATAGTCTAAAATTAATTGACCTTTTTACTCAATTGTTCCCATTATTTTAAATCCTTACCAGATCGTATTTACTCCTCTGAGTTATGGGTGATTATTAGGATTCTCAATCGTCAATCCCTCACTCACAACTGCTCCATTCAACTCATTGTCTGCCGAAACAAAAATCATAGGAGGTAATCCATTAGCGATGCAAATAGTATTAATTGCACAACCAGCAGCTAGTTGGATAGCGTCATAACCTCGTAATCCGTAAGTTTCTGACAATACCATTCCCAAATTAATGATAGCCTCCGTAATTTCAACAATTTGATAGTCTTTCTGTAAATCAGTTTTAAATTGATTACATATTAATCTTGCATCAGCAATGCTAATACTACCACTTCGCGATCGCCGCGTAATTGCAGCAATAATTTCTACACCAGTTATTGCTGCAATAAATACCTCATTATTCAGAGTAGGATCGAATAGTCCTAAAACCCAAGTAGAGCCAACTTCGCTAATATAACGCTTCACCAATGCGCTACTATCTATAAAGTAAATTGCCATTTAACGCCGTTCCTCAATAATAGTTTCAGAAACAGGCTTTCCCTCCACCTGAATCAATTGTCTTTCCGCAATGGGCTGATATGCAGGATGCTTAATCTCCTTCACTAATCCGGCATTAATCAGATATTGGTGAAATGCTGCTTTTTTGAGCTTTTCTTCTCGTTGGGCTAGATATTTGTGAATTATTTGATTAAGCTGTTGAATCTCTTCTATTTCAAGAGTATCAAGCTGTTTAATTATTTGTTCAATTATTGCTGTTGTCATAATTTTCGCACCAAGTAAATAATACTGTATTATTAGTCATCTATCCTATCCCATAATTCAGAAATAGGTCTGGTTTCTCCGGCTTTTACTTGTTGCAATCCCCGTCTTAAACTCGCTTTAATTTCTGCCACAGGAGTATCATCAGGATCGAATTCAGACTCATCCTCACTATTTACTAAAACAATTACTTTCACTCTCCTCGATGTATGAATATTCAGATGGCGATCTAAAATTAATTGACCTTTTTCATCAATTGTCCCCATCACTTCAAATGCTTGCATTATGGTATCTCCTTAAAAGATCAATTAATTCGATCGCAAGTTATAATGTAACATAAACCGATCTACGTGACTATCGCACCACTATCACTGATTTTATCCTCTCAGCAAAAGCTGGAGCAATAAACCATTCCTTATCCTCTAAACTCACATAACCCCCATTAACCGCCAACTGCATCACTTCAGCCAAAAACCTTCTTAACTCACCTAAAACTTGCTCTTTATCCAACTCATAATCATAATTATACTCCCGATCGCCAAACCTTTTTAATTGACAATGAATCATCTCACCTATAGGCGTTAAAATCACCGTAAGCTGATAACTTTCGGCAAAATCTATCCGGATACTTTTACCCTCTGCTAATTCCCCAATTTGTTCCGGTAAGCGATCTTCTAGTACCATACATATATCCGGATCGAGAAACACAGCAAACTCGATTTCACCAATTTTCAATACTACCTTGCGATCGCACTCATAACAAAAACGACGTAACCCTAATTCAAAATCAGATAATTCCCCCAAAGGATCGTCAGGAGGTAACGCATAATTATCTAAATTACGTTCGCCTATTTGCCAAGTAAAATTAGTTATTCTTTTCATCTTCACTTACCTCCCTTTCAATTATTTTTTATGTAAGGCTTAACAATTGGATAAGCATATTTAATTGTACCGTCAACATTTCTCCCTATTTGAACATAGCAAACATTTTCCGTAATCCTGCCATCAGGATGATAAACTCTACCAATTGGGCGATGAAACTTGATTGTATATTGCCCATAATACTTAGGAATTAATTTTTCCGCTATTATCCAATCTCGATCGTTTAACCATTGTCCTTGAGCTTTATTATTACTCGCTGCTCTTCCCTGTAAATTACTAGATTTGAGCTTAGAACCATGATGACGGATAATATGATCGTAAGCTTTAGTTGATTTAGGATTATCCCATTGAGGCTCTTTACCACTCCCTCGCCAAATACACCCACTCCCTACTTCAACGGTTGAATCAATAATATCTGCTTCAACAATTTCGATAGTTTCTAACTCATCTGATGCCAATAAATTCTCCTATATTTTATAGTTGATAGCGCCATTATAACCTAAAATTGTCAAGTTTGCGATAGCCGCTGATATTCTCAGTCAAACCCTAGCAGAAAATCCCGTATCAATTTTGTAGCTTAGATATAAATTCGCTTAGAAGGCAAAGGAATTGGCTTTTTCCCACTAGAGTAAACTGTTTCGATCCATAACTCTCTGGCTTCATTAATATTTTCAAGTACTTCTTCTAAGGTTTCTCCCTGACTCATGCAGCCTGGTAAATCAGGGATAATTACTGTATATCCTCCATCATCTTCTGGGTAAATAGACATCGGATATCTTAAAGATAGATAATACTCTAAAGATTGCTGTTCGATCTGATAATTATTTTTCATCTTTGCAGTTTGCTAAATCTAGTAATCTAATGGTTTCTTCAATATAAGTTCTTTTGACTTTTTTACCTCCTTTTTTCGGTATAATAATCACTTCTCCTTCCTCATTAACTTATCAGGTTTGCGATCGCTTTTTATCAAGACTAATTTATCCCAATAATCCCACTGTATCAACAAAAGTGCGATCGCAAATCTTTTCAGGTGCGTTAGCGAGCGTGTAACGCACCACCTAAGTTCCCCCCTCAAATAAATCCCACCCAATTATTCTCGCCTCTCTCCCAACAAATTTAGCAATTCATCCGTCGATAACTGAGGCAATCTCTCCAACAACAATCTCAATTCTTCTCCTGATAATGCCAGCAAATTAGTCACAACTGTCGGGAGGATATCCCCTAATTCATTTCCCCGCAACCTCAAAACATTTTCCGCTAATAATCTCATCGCTTCCTGACGACCATTTTCATCGACAGGAAAGAGCGATATTGACAGTAACATTCTTGTAAAATCAGGAGCAGACAAAGTAGATAAACTCGGTATGAAACCGATCATTTTTTCATCTAATTCCCCAAATCTGGCTCCGAGAAAATTATCTAAAATTAAACGTTGCTGTTCTTGTCTTCCTCTTTCTAATCCTTGTGAAAGCCCTTGTTGAATACCTTCTTCTCTACCTTCTTGTTTTCCTTGCTGAATTCCACGTTCAATACCTTTTTGTTCAGCCGCTTGTAACTGTTCTTGAAATAAAGGAGCGATCGCCATAATTAAATTCTCATCCTCCTGTGCTTCTAATTCCGACTTTTCTGACTGATTAACACGTAAATTTTGTTGTAACTGATAAACTAAGTTTAGCACATTTACCCGCAAAGGATCGTCCACGGGCAAAGCGCCCAGAGATGTAATTGCCTCAGCTTGTACCTTACCCTTTCCCAAAATCCGCAACCAGATAGTCTCCGGCGTTTTCGGCAACTGATGAATCACCACAAGCGCCCCTCGCCAATGCCTACCAAAAAAATAAATTCCTTTGCCCCAATTCTTTTCATCAGCCGTCGCCTTAAATCCCTTTAACAAACTCGTTGAAGCTGTGGGAGTTAAAATCCATAAAAAAGGCAATTCTGATTCACTAATAGTAGTATTTTCGCGACGGGCTTGTCGCTTAAGTTTGGCAGTTACATCCCACAATTTACTCATACAACTCTGGACATCATCCACAGTTACACCATTGCGAAATGGTTCAAACAACGCTGGAGTTGTCGCCATTTTGCCTAATAATCCCAACTTCTCTCTATATTCTAAATAATCTGGCTTCTCTGGACTTGGCGTGAAGTAAAAATCAATCTGTTTAACTTCAGAAGCTACCTCTTGTGCGGGATTTCCTGTTCTCATATAGCCAAGGATTTCATCTAATAAGTCTTTAGCAAATTGATCGTGGACAAATCGAGTCATGGATATATTTTTTAATTTGTTTATTCGATAATTTTATCATTATCATTAAGCAATAAATCAATGTTTTTGACGGCATGAATTGTTCGATATTATTTTCAATTTAATTTATTTCAAATGTATTAGGCTGTTTAATTATTTAGTTCAGCGTTGTTAGTGTTATAATTTTTGTATAACATAAAGTAGCGCGGGATCGCGCTGGATGGAAACCCTCCCATTGCAGCTCAATCTCCTCAATCCAGATTACTAGATGAAAAACCTGTTCTGGTTGAGTAAGATTGCCTGCGGCAGCAGCAAAGTTGATCGCGCTACATTAAATATATGACTATCAAATCGAAAACCCCAATCAAAATATCCTAAAATTAAGTAAGATACTTGAGGTATAGTGGAAAAATATCCACCTTACTGATTTTTATGGTAAGGGAGAAATCCAATCTAGGGAGGAAAATATGTCTGAGCAAAATTTAAGTAGTTTAACCAACATACCGAGTACA
Organism: Cyanobacteria bacterium UBA11153; assembly: GCA_003511885.1. Taxonomy (GTDB): domain Bacteria; phylum Cyanobacteriota; class Cyanobacteriia; order Cyanobacteriales; family Coleofasciculaceae; genus Limnofasciculus. The sequence goes on along the minus strand of DOIX01000021.1, from coordinate 20,118 downwards.
GAAGTTGCACATGAAAACTATCTCCTCGCCAAGTTAATGCTCGAAATTCAGCAAACACCAGACGAATATTTGCCCAATTTACTGCAAATCGTGCGTTTATTTCGTGAAAGCGTCACAATGAAGCCAGTATCGTCAGATGCTTGGGTAAAGGCGATGGATGGAATTAAGAATCCTCATCCTGTAAAGAAAGCTGTGCAGCAGATTGCGTTGAGTGAATTGTTAAGGAAATGGGAAGAAGATGGAGATGAAGCAGAGCAAACAGAAACCGCTGAAATTCTCTGTCAAAACCTAGAAGAAAATCCCGTATCAATATAAATCATTCCATGAGCAAAATAATATTACTAGATTCTGGCCCTTTAGGAATGGTTACCACTCCTAAAGCGAAATCACTTATATGTCATGAATGCAAACTTTGGTTCAATTCTCTGGAGCAAAAGGGCTACACAGTGATGTTACCTGAAATCGCAGACTATGAAGTTCGACGTGAATTGCTTCGGGCAGGTAAAATAGCAGGTATTCAACGACTTAACCAACTTAAGGTTATCCTTTGCTACTTGCCTATCACTACAGAAGTAATGCTTAAGGCTGCCGATTTTTGGGCACAAGCAAGACAGGAAGGAAAACCAACCGCTGACTCTAAAGCTTTGGATGGTGATGTAATTTTAGCAGCTCAGGCGGCATTGATAGCAGAGGAGGGGCATGAAGTTATAATTGCTACCACTAATGTAGCACATTTATCTCAATTTGTTGATGCCCGTGAATGGCGAATAATCCAGTAATGGCTTCTGAAAAAAATCCCACATCAACCCCTTTATCAATACTGTTCCCAAGGCGGTTGAAAACCCCGCCGTTGCAAGAAATCTTCTTGAATTTCCTGACGGCGACGGGATAAATCGCTATTAACTATTCCCCCATTTTGAATTTGTTCAATTTGCATTCTCTCAATTTCAGTAAATGCTTTCATTTGAAAGTCTCTAGCTCTATCTAAATCTAGCAAAGTCCGGCGAATATCTTTATCGTTTGGGTTAATTGCCAATGCTTGATAATATAAATCAGCGGCATCATTAAATTTTCTCTCTTGAAATCGCACTCCGGCTAAGGCAGATAAAGCATCTTTATTGCTGGGTTGGGCGGCTAATATAATTTGATAGGCTTGGGATGCTAATTCAAAATCTTTAATCGCTTGTCCTAATTCTCCTTGTAAAAAGTAACTGCGAATATTATTCGGATCTCGAGCTACTAATTGATTTACTCTTACTCTAGCTTGTTCTGGACTTCTCTGGGCGATAACTTGAATGGCGCGAATGTTGATGGGAATATTATTGGGATCGATTTGGAGGAGGTAATTGTATATTGCTTCTCGTTTAGGATTGGCGGGTAATGTGCCAACTAGAGCAAATAATTCTGGTGGTGCATAGTTAGGTGGTTGGCTTTGAAACCAGTAATTAATAATTCCCTCGGCTTGTAATTCGGAAATGACTTTCGCTTCATAAGCTAGAGATGTACGGGCTAATTGTAAGGTTAAATCTTGGGGATTGCGGGCAATTATTTGGTCAAATATGACTAGGGCATCGATGGGGCGATTCTGTTGTACTCGCACTGTGGCTAAACCTCGCAATGCGCCAGTTAGAATATCTGGATCCGATGGATTACTAGCAATTAAAGCTTGATAGCGATAGGCACTTCCTTCTAAATTACCTTCTCGTCTTTCAATTTCGGCTGCTAATAATTGCGGAGCTAAATCTTTTGCGCCTTCTGGGGTAGATGCGTAAGCAGCTAATGCTTGTCTTGCCCCTCCTAAATCGCCATTTTCAATTAAAAGTTGGGCGATGCGGAAATTTAAAAAGGGCACGTTAGCACCCGATTGGAGTAAGCCGAAATAAACAGCAATAAATTCTGGTCCTGGCGGATCGATTCCTGCTAAACTTTGAGCTAGTTGTTGTCTTTCATTGGGATCTGCGGGTAGAGGTTGTACGGCTGCAAATAAACGGGATCGCAAATCGGCTTTAGATATTAATCCCAGTTGGCTTTCTAAGGCTAATTGTTTGATAATTAGGGTGCGGTTATTGGGTTCGAGGCTGGAAAGTTGTCGATATATTTGGAGTGCGGTTTGTCTTTCTGATGGTATGCTACTGAAAATATCTGCTACTTCTCGGAGAAATTTGGGATCGGGATTTGGTGTTTGGGCTAATACTTGACGATATAAACTAACAACTTGTGGCGTTAGGGCAGGATTATTGGTTTTATTTCTAATTTCATTTAAGGATCTCGCTAAAGGTAAGGCAGCAGCGGGAATTCCTTGCAATGGGGCTAATACGTTTAGTGCTTCATTTATCTGTCGATTAGCGAGATAGGCTTGAGATAGAGATGCCCGCGTTTGGATTCCTAATTCATCTAATTGGGGAGAGATTCTTAGTTGATTTTCTAATACTTGAATTGCCCCGCCTGGATTGCCAGTTTCTCGCAAGGCACGGGCATAAGCGAGGGCGGGAAAACCAGTAATTGGTTTACCACCTGTAGCGAGGTAACGATTAAATAAATCTAATCCTTGTTGGAAATTTCCTGCATTAGTATAGGTTTCGGCAGCACCTAAGATTATTTCTGGTGTCGGATTAGCTTGCAGTACAATTTGATAGTCAGCAATAGCTTCAATAAATCGCTGTTGATATCCATAAAGTAAGGCACGAATACCACGGGCTTCGTTATCATTAGGATTAATATTTAATAAAGTAGTTAAGGCTTCAATTCCTCTGACTTGCCACTCGCTACGATAAGTCCCCAATAAACCTACTGCTTTCAATGCTAATTGATTATTAGGATCTTGGACTAGCACTTGTTGATAAGCACTCCAAGCTTGGGGAATTAATCCCTGTCGCCGATAAGAAATAGCCAAACCTAACTTAGCTTCCAAGGAATCCGGATAGCGCTGCACCGCTTGTTCAAAAATTGCGATCGCATCTTGGATTCGCCCTTGATTTAGTAAGCCAAATCCTTGTCTTATAAGTGTTGGTGTTGCTTGGGCTGATGCCGCACTCGCGTAGGATATTATGGGTACGGTGGCGATTATTCCTGTTAATCCTATTCCAATTATTTTATTCATTGGTTATTGGTTGTTTGTTGCTAGTTTTTTATTATTTGTTGTTTATTAGATGTTTAAATTAGTTGTTATTTCCCATTCCCCATTTTGATTTTTTCAACATACCCATGCTTCTAAATCTAATGTAAAATTATGGATGTTTTTCAGGACAAAATAATTGCCTTGTTTTGCCAAATCGCCTTGGCAAATTACTGGAATTCTAGCTTGATAAGCTTTGACTGCCAATTCGTAAACTGGTTCAGCTAATTCTAACTGAATTCGTCGTAACTTTCCCACTATAACACCCATGATGGTAACTTTTCCGGCAATAATTCCTTCTTGTAGATTAGTCACAATCCCCTGTACCAGGATATTTGATGCGCAGGTGAAAATATCCCCTAATATTTCTAGTTGGGAACGTTTTTCTATGACTTCGAGCGTTTTGAGGACATCACTGATGCGGGCAGCGTAATCACCCAATTCCGGTTTGAGGGGTAGGAGAATTTCAGCAGATTCACCTTCATAGTCTTTTAGCCAGATTATACTATTTTCATTGAGAGGATGGTGTTGATACCAGTCCCTCATTTGGAGGTATTCGGCTAGTTTACTAGGTTCAATTGTTTTCAGAATCTGGCTATCTCTTATAGTGACTTTCATGGGGAACCTCCATTACCAATGCGTTGAATCATTGATTGCAGTACTTCTACAGTAAATTGATTGCTGCGGGGTATTTCTATTGTTACACTTGTTAAGTTTTTTGTCTTTGTTTTTCCCCGCAGCGATATCCAATAGGCACAGTAGCGCATTGATATTTCTGCTTCAGACTGTACCACCCAATCGGATAGATTTTCTGGGATTAAAACTAAAACTAGGATGCGGGGAACGTGGGTATTGATTCTCAGTTCATTATAGTTCTTCAGATTGAGAGGATATCGCAGGTAGGCATCATTTATAACTTTTCTAGAGGTAGATTTTAACTGCAATTCTAGTCTAGGGGAGTATAGGGAACCTGCCCCCCCTTTAGCAGCAATACCCCAGTCAACACTGTCTTCATCTACTTCTGGCTTGTAGAGGGTATAACCAGCAACCGCAGTAACAACACGGACAAAAGTGCTGCTAAATTGCTCTTTTTGTTGGTTGATATCCACTAATCTAATTTCTCCAAAGGTTTAAAATTAATCCCGCTGACTCATGATATTTGGACTAAGTTGTACCATCAGCTAATATTTCAGGTTTTCAGGCTACGTCCCCACTATAACAGGAGTTACGGAAAGTCTCCATCTGTAGGGTGCGTTATGCGAAAGCTAAGGCACTATCCACAAAATGAGCAGATTTGTTGCGTAAGTCCTGTTTGTCACAGTAGGTAAGTCCTGACAATAGGTAAGTCCTACAGTTAATATTTATAGCAGAGGGTGTTTGAAAAGTGTTAGGTAAATCAGAGAGAAAACTGTAGGCGGTATTAAATATGAGTGGAGTCAAAACGTATTCTGTAGTGGCAGGTGCGACATCGACAACGACTGGTTCTGCGATCGGAATAGGAACTACTTTAGCAGCTTTGGCACCTGTTGCGGGGATAGTTTTAGCCACAGGTGCGGTGGTGGTGGCTGGGGCTACTGTGGCAAAGATGGGTGTAAAAGCTGTGCAAGCTTATCAGGAAAGGGTGCGGCGGGAAAAGGAGGCGGCGGAAAAACGGGAATTGGAACTTCAGCAGCGGATTGCTGAGATTAGGGCGCGGGTTCGTTCTAATTATAGTCAAGGAAAAATAGCGGTTAAATTGCCTGATACTGTAACTAATTATACAAAGGTAAAGTCATCTTTTGATGTTGTTGGCACTGCTGGTAAATTGGCTAATCCGGAAAAAGTGGCAGTAGAAAAAGATGCTCAACGTAGAATTCAAGAACAAAAATCTCGGCTACCAAAAATTAGATTAGAGTATCAGGCGTTGATTGAACAGCAACTACTTGATGAGGAAACTGTCAACCAAGCAATAGAAAGAACAGAACAAGCTTTAAATGGGCATAATTTAGGAGAAGCGGAAGCTAATTTACGGGCTTTGGATGATGCCCGAATTCAGGTTATGCAGCAGTTTAAAGTGCAATGGTTTGCCCAAATTCAATACCTGCAAGAACGATTAGATGGATTGCGCGATCGCTTTCCGGCTACAGTGATTCATGAATTACAAATTAAGATTGACCAAGTTAGGAATAATTTGCCGGAACTTTCTGATACTGATTTACAGGCGATACATCAGCAAATTAGCGAATTTGAGGCTCAAGCGGAGCGGGTGCAGGAGGCGGCTGAGAATTTAGTTAATTCTTGGACAGAGGTTGGGTATATTGCCAGTTTGATGGGAATTGACAATGGGGATGCGGTAATTGAAGTGGAAACCCATGAGGGGGCAAATACCCAAATGCGTGTGGAGTTTAGTGGGCAACAAATAAATTTATTTGGTCCTCCGGAAGAGAGTAGTTCTTGTGCAGAAAGAACTAAGGAAGCGTTGCAAATTTTTCAGGAACAAGGCTATTATATGGAATGGGAAACTTGGGATGGTGAACCTGTGCCAGATGATTGGCGGCAATTATATTCTGTTGTTTCTTCTCAAGTAGATTTAGCTGAGGACGAATCTGTTAATTCTGAGATAAAAAAATTGTCTCAACGCCGCCAGAAAATTCAAGAGTTTTGATTGTTTCTGTAGGGTGGATTTTGTACTAATGTTATCCTTAAAAGTGATAGATTAACAGGCTAAACTCACCCCTACGAAATGTGACATTATCAAACCACATGGAATCATCTCTCTTACCCTCTTATGAACAAGCCCCGATTATTAAACGTAGCAACATGGTTACCTCGTTCTCGTGCGAATGGTCCGGGTACAAGGATGGTATTATGGTTACAGGGTTGTCCTTTTCGCTGTGCAGGGTGTCAGAATCCAGATTATCTAGAATTTCGAGCTAATAAAATTGTCACAGTGGATTGGGTATGGGAAGTGTTTCGGCAGATACCGGGATTGGATGGTATTTCTTTCTCTGGTGGGG
>DOIX01000021.1:0-13776 GCA_003511885.1 Cyanobacteria bacterium UBA11153 | reverse complement strand
GGAACCTTTTTCACAGGCGGTGGGGTTAGCGGATTTGGCGAGTCGGGTGCAGGATTCTGGCAAAACTGTTGTCTGTTGGACGGGATATAAGTTAGAACAGTTAGAAGCGGGGAAGGTGAAAGGGGGAATTGATTTATTAGCCCATGTGGATTTATTAATTGATGGGCTATTTGTTGAGGGTGAGGCAGGGAATTTTGTCCTCCGAGGTTCGGAAAATCAGAGGTTGCATTTTGTGTCAGGGCAGATTACTGAGGCTGATTTGGTTAATATTCCACGTCAGGAATGGGTGGTGACACCGGAGGCGGTGACTTATACGGGGTTTCCTATTGAGTTGGGTTCGTAGTAGGCGCTTTAGCGCTAAAGCGCTTACTATAAACCGATCAAAATTTGGTTGATAGACTAGTAGCAGATTGGCGATTTTGGGTGGTAGGTAATGAGTATTTTTAATGGGAATATTAGAATTTTAGGACCTAGACCATCTGGTAAACTTACATACCTGGTGGCTTTGGCTAGTTTTCCTCATGCTGATGACAAAACTAGTCCAATAATATCTATTGATCTATTGGGAGATGAAACACAATGTCTAAGCCAAATGGGTGAGCATATTCTTAGGAATGGACTAGGATTGGCACCTACTCCTCCTGGTTCTGAAGGTATCTATCGTTTCTTAATTAAATTGAAATCGAGATCCTCTATTATTCCAGGATTTAGAAGTAAAGATACAGAACTTCACTTTAGTTGCAGCTTTTATGCTGGCGAATTATTTGATTGTTTACTTGAAAACAAAAATAATGATTTAGTTTGCCGTTATCTTGATGATTTGGCAAGCGTAAAACAGGTAATTTTGCTGATTGATACGACATCAAGACTTGACCAACATTGTGCTGAGGTATTGGAGGTATTAGAAAAAGAACTCAGCCAGAGAATAACTGCAACAGAAAAACAAGATTATCGGATAGCTATCGTATTTTCTAAGTTCGACCAACCTCAAGCGTGGATTTATAGAGAAAATATAGAACAATTCACTGCTCTTAAGTTTCCTCAAATGAAGTCTGTGATGGAAAACTGGAGTCAGTCTTGGTCTTGCCGTACTCACTATTTTGCCTGTTCCGCCTACGGGATGACGGGGAATCCTTTAGTACCGAATGCGGCGTGTATTAACAGGGGAGAAACCGGGACTTTCGCTGTCCTGAAAAGCCCAATTACTTGGAACCCATTTGGTTTAGTGTCACCCATATATTGGTTGTTGACGGGAAAACATGACCGACGACTAGATACTGCCTGAAATCCTGGATAAATAAGTGAAATATTTTATGGACATAGACTTGACTTTCTGAATAGAGAAGAAGTATAACTATATTATCTATTTCTAAAAAACTATGAGTGTGGTAGTAATCGGCGATCGCCAAGTCGGGAAAACCAGTATGGTAGTGTCACTCCACAATCCAGGAACTAAACATGTCAAGGTTCTAACTAACTTAAGCAAATACTATAATCTTGGCACGGGTGAAATAACTTTTACTCGTCAGAAGGAAGAAGAAACTTTGGTAATTAATGTGGATTTGCCAGCGGGTGAAAGGCAAATTCAAGTCCGGTGGATTGATACTCCTGGTGAAGTTTGGGAAGATAAGGAATGGAGAAACACCCACGCCGAAGCTTGGCAGGATATTAGAAAAGAGGTTAGTCAAAGCCAAGGCATTCTTTTATTACTACCGCCTCATCGTAGTATGATTCAATCTCACCTATTGGATGGTGAAACTACTCCGGATAATTTTCCCCGTCCCGATGCTTGGGTGAATAACTTAGAGTCGTGGCTGCAATTCTTCAGGCAAAACTGCGTTAGAGTTCCACATATCCTGATTTCGATTCATAAAGCGGATTTATTTTGCCATCCTGATGCTGAAGAAAAAAACTGGCGATATAACCCCTCGAAAAATCCCCTTTGGTTCGAGTACAATAATTATATCCGTCGGACGTACTTCAGTAAAGCAGATAACATAATTCGGGAATACAACGCCCAGTCTAATGGTACAGCCCTGCGCTTCTTTATCACAACGACGAAGAATTTATCTCTTTTAGAAATTCCTTGGGTTTATCTGGGTGCTTTCATTGCTAATGACTTGGGATTGAGGAATTAAGCTATGATTCTATCTAAACGAAGCACAACAGATATTCGCATCATTGGTCCGAGACAATCGGGGAAAACTACTTATTTGGCGACATTGGCACATTGCCCTCATAAAAAAGAGCTGGGGATGAGATTTCCTGGATTACAAATATTGCCAACTAGTCACGATGCGGAAAATCTGTCAAGATTGGCAGAAGATATCATTATGAGAGGGGAAAAAATAGCTGGTGATTACAGACGAGGATTAGAGGTTTTACCTTTTTACTACTTTCAAATTAAAATACCCCCTGTGAAAGGGTTGCCCAGTGTAGCGATTGATTTAGCGACTAGAGACTTTGCTGGGGAAATCTTCGACGATATTCCCCTTGCACATAAGTGGACAGAAACTGAGCCATATATTGACGATTTGTTTACGGCTACGGGTTGGATGGTGATGCTAACTGATTGGGAACCTGAGCGAGATACTCGTCTTTATAAGCCTGCTTTTACTAAACTTTGCCAAGAAATTTCTGAACGAGAGCAAATTAATCCAGAGATCAAAAAATTGCGCATAGCAATAGTTATGTCTAAGTGCGAAAGGGGCGAAATATGGCCTTGTCGTCTGGAACCAGATGAAGATTTATTTAAAGTTCGATTGCCAAAAACATACCAAGTTCTCAATCAAAAATTACCACCAGAGAGATTACAATTTTTTGCTTGTTCAGCTTTTGGTGTAATGTGCGATCGCAAAGATGATTTTGACCCTCGTCCCAATCGCTACATTCCAGATGATGGCACTCCGGCTGAGTATAGTGCTTGTCTCAGACAGCCTAGCCAATGGAAGCCTTACGGGTTAATTTCACCGATTTATTGGTTGGCGACAGGAAAAATTTTATATGATCGAAGTCTTTAAAAGAATTATCAACTCTATTATTAGATTTTTTAGGAGTATGTTTAATGGCTTGAGACGAAGAACAAGAGATTTACCAGGCAATCCTGATTTGAGGATTATTGGGGCACGTCGTTCGGGGAAAACAACCTTTATGGCAGCTTTAGCTTATTGGCCTAATGCCAAACCTGATAGTCCAATTGAGTCAGTCAATCCCTTTGATGACGATACGGCTAGGCTAATTGCCATGGCACAAGACATTCTCGAAAATGGCTTACCTTTTGCTGGCAATTACCCAGTTGAAGATCTGAGTCAACTACCACTTTACACCTTATTAATAGAAATAAAACCTGCCTTCAGTCTGGGTGGAAATCTGCGGTTTCAAGTATCTTGTCGGGAGTACCCAGGGGAACTAATAGAAGATTTGCGTAACAGGAGTACAGCAAGTCGGGGATTGAGTAACTATTTAGATGACTGCGCTGATGGTTCTGGTCTTTTGCTGTTAATTGATGGTACTGCCAAAGAAGATCGAAAATATGCTCAAGCTTTTGATAGATTGAAGACGGAATTAAATATTCGGTTGACGGGACAAGGAAAGAATCTCAGCAGCTACCGGATTGCAGTCGTCTTCTCCAAAACCGAACAAGGTACAGTTTGGATTCATCGCTATGATATCAAAAAATTTATTAGTCTTAAATTTCCTCAAACCCAAAACACTATTCAAAAGTGGCGTAAGGAATGGGGGTGTTCCGTTAACTACTTTTTTTGTTCAGCTTTTGGGATGAAAGGCAATCCGCCTCAACCAAATGTGAGAATAGAGGAAAGAGATCGAGAAGGAACTAGGAGTGTAATTGATAGACCTCAGTATTGGAGACCTTTTGGTTTGGTTGCACCTATCTATTGGTTACATACTGGCAAAGATGACCAGCGACTTAGAAAAATGGAGGATTAAATTAGCCATGTCAGACGCAAATACCATAACGGTTTATGAGTTTACTAGAGGGTTTAAAAAAATAGAAAGAGAGGATGGAATATTGGTATCTGGGGGGTATGAGAGTGAGGTAGGACCAAGTAACTATCAGGTTCCTAAAGAAATCCAAGATGCTGTTAAATTTAATGACTTTAGGATTCCCGATAGCTATGCTCCGGCGCAGGGAGAAATTGCCCTAATTGCTAGAGATATTGGTGATTACTCTGTCTTAGCTGTAGCCACTTATCTACTGGAAGATGGCAAGCGTCCTGGAGTTGCTTACCGATACTTCTGGTTAGATAGAGGAAACTGGGAAAATATAGATGGAATTGGTACGCTGTTGTGGTGGTGGAGACAAGTTGGAGAACCATACTTCAGTTTTGAGGAGTATGAAAAATTTAATCGGCTCAATTATTATGCACCAATTTGCACAAGTGAGGTGTTCGCTCGCTGTCGTCCGCAAGTCGAATCTTTGTTGCCCAAGATAACTTATGTACCATATATTTTTGCATTACAGAATAACGGAGGAAACAAAACTCCTGACTATGCAGGATTGCATTATCTGGCTTTACATTTAAAGCAGCAGCGTCAAACTCCGATGGCTTGGGCGTGGAATGTACCTCATCTGGATTTTCCAGAGAGATTTACTTTGATTTGCTGTGCTGATGGGAAGGCATTTGAATATATCTCACCTAAAGTAAAACAATACAAACGACCATTAGCTTCAACGGGAGGAGGTGCTACCTCAAATCAGCAACAGCAGAAATTACCAGGGGCTGCTGGCAGTACAGGACAATTTAGTACTAACCCAAGTCCAAAGTCAAATAATAATTTGACCCACAAGATAAAAGAGTGCATTAAGAATATAGCTAATGATCAAAATGTTGAGGAAAACCTGCTCAAGCTAGCTGATTATTTAGAAAGTTATTCAACATCTCACTGGAATTGGGCACAGATTATTGATAATACATTCAAAACCAATAACACTAAATCCGCCGCTAAATATCAAGCATTGCTAGTTTTACTAAATCCACAAGAGAATGTATATTTCTGGCTCTCGTGGCTCACAAATCCGAATAACTCGAATTGGGCTGATGCTTCTTTGAAGATTCAATCGCAACTTTTAAAAGTTTGCAAGGACAATCAAAATGATAACGCCTACAAATACCTCTCATTGTGTATATTACGCTGTATCTCACTTTTACTGGTGAAATGCCTATCACACAACATTAATGATCGGGAATATCAGAATATTGAATGGTTACTGGTTGATTCCAAAAATGTATGGAGTTCCCAGTTCAAGACTTATGCAATAAATCTTACAAGTCAGCTAAAATGTCAAGATCCAAATGATGCTAAGGATCAGTTTTATGAACCAGTATTAAACATGTTAAATCTCTGGAAATCACAATTAACACATAATAAGCCGCCACAGGTATATAAAGAATACAGCACCATAGCTAGATTAGTTGAAAAAATTGGTAACTATACCTTATCAGCCTTTTTCTATCAGTTGAGTGAGGGAAGTGTTCCAACCAATGTATATGATCTTGTTCATTTACAGATCATTCCACTTACGAGAAGCGAAAAAGCATCTGATTTATATAATTCAGAAAGAAACGGATTAGATTTTTTTTCAAAAGTTTTGAGTATTGTTAGTAACAACAGATTGTCTGTCATCATCGCCATCATTTTAGCTGTTGTAGCCGGATATCTTGGAGTATCTGCCCCAAACTGGTTGAATAAAAGTAAAAACGACCCCCCAACAGAAATATTACTATCACCTAACTTAGAGCGAGACTGGTACTATTATAGTCAGCAATTTATTAAACAAACTACAGAAAAGGATAAAACAGCTACCAAAAATCAAATAATTAAATATCTGAAAGAATTGGAAGAATCGATCAAAAATTCCGGGATAGAACCCGGAGGCGATGAAGACAGAAAAAAATTAAGAAGTACTCCTGACTATACTTTTATCAGTGGAAGCTTTGCTGCCAAACTTCCAAAAAAGTTAGATCTAAAGAAACCTCAAGACATACTACTGCTACAGAAAGCCCTAAGTTCAATAGATATATTAAAGTCTCCTCCTTCAGGTAATTATGATGACCAAACTAAAGATGGTGTTAATCAGTTTCAGAAAATGAGAGAAATTCCCGAAACTGGAACCGTAGATGAGAAAACATGGAATCAACTTAGTCAGCTTTTCATAGATGAGCAAGTTCAGATAGCCGCAACTTTCTTACTCAAGAGTATTGAAACCCGTAATAGTCATGATGATTTAAAAAAAGACAAAGACAATCTTTTTAAGTGTAAAAAAAATAACCAATCAGAAGGATACATTATGTGCGTAGAAGAGCTAATTCAAAAATTAGAACCTGAGAACCCTAGAGGTAACTAAGTGAAAATAGAAAGAATATACTTCTACACCATATCCGGAATCTTCTCAGCACTAATTGGCTGGAATCTGAGTCAACTACTAATAGTTGATATCCTCAAACCCTTTACCAACAAACCCCTACCATTTAACCCAGACTTTATTGTGCTTCCCATTACAGCAGTTTCCTTTGCTGTAGCCGCAGTCATCACAGAAATCTTTCTAAGTAACCCCACGCGCTACAAAGCCAACCGACGGGTATTACCCCCCTTTATTTGGGTAGCTTTAGCCACAGGTACTGTAGCAGGATTAATTGCTTCTAGCTGCACTTGGATACTCTATAAAACTGGCGCTACAGACTCGATTGTCAGAATAGTATCTTGGAGTTTAGTCGGTTTATTTACAGGTTTAGGAGAAGGAATTAGCTGGCGTTTCCGCAGTATTGAAGGTTCGACTAGCAAAGCAACTCAACGGATTTGGAAAGCAACTATTTCCGGATTAATCGCCGGAATAGTGGCTGCCATTCTAGTGGAAATCCTGAGAAATATGATATCTTTAGGAGGATACGAAGATCCAATTAGCTTTTGTATTTTAGGACTTTCTTTAGGATTATTTCTCAGTGTTGGCACAGCACCCACCTACTTAGTAGCACTCAGGGCAGGTTGGGGATTTGAAGCCATAGATCCCAGATACGGTAATAATAATTACCCTTGCGCTAAACTAAACCAATCCTCCAATCTCAGATTCGTCACCCTTGATGAAGATGAGGATATCATAGAAGAGGGATTATCCATTCAGTTACCCTCTAAAACAAACAAACCAATTACAATTGGTTCCGATAGCAATGCTGATATTATTATCCCCCATATTCCCGAAAAAGCTGCCTCTTTAACAATTAGCCAGGGTAATGTAAAACTCCGCTGTCATGCCGAAGGTGCTGTTCAAATTCAGAGTAGGCGTTTAGTGCAAAAACAAAGACCAATTTCTTTAATGCACAACCAGATTTTGACATTTTTTCACGCAGATAATGACAACAAATTCTATCGCTTTGTTTTTTATGACAGATTTCTCGATCCCGAAGCCTAATCACAATAAGGCACTTAAAACTCTTGCCCCCCCTTCCCTTGCAGGGAAGGGGGCTGGGGGGTTAGGTTTTTCCCCTCTCATCGCACTAGCCGCCATCCTACTGAATCTAGCACCAACACCTGCGATCGCGACCACAGTAAAAATCGATCGCTGGAGTACCACTAGCGATCGCGTTACCTTAAAAGTTAAAGTTTTAAATAATAATAGAATTCCCATCCTTGGACTGGAAGAACAGGCATTTAGGGTTAAAACTAAAGATAAATTTGGTAATCCTCACACCTTACAATCCCCTGAAATTAGAGTCCTTTCACCGGAAGAATCCCACCCACAACAAACTTACGTTGCTATCCTCTTAGACATGAGTGGGAGTATGAAGCAAAAAGATACAGCCAGGGTGAAAAAACTCGATGGCGCAGTTAATGCCATTCGAGGGTTTATTAATCTAGTCAAAGCCGAAAATTTACCAGTTGATATCTCAATTATCCCTTTTGGAGAAGGATGTAACCACAGTTACCAAGTCACAACAAAAACTATAGAAGATAATTTTAAATCTGCCAGTAATAGCGAACTAGAAAAACAGTTAGATGAATTAGCCAAAGTCCCCGTCTGTGCCGCCACTAATATTTATCAACCATTAACGGAAACTGTCAAGTATTTAAGAAATCGATTTCCCCCATCGCCATCTGAAATAGATGCCCAGGATAAACCCTTACCTAAACTATCAGTAATTCTCCTTTCTGATGGCTTTCATGTTTATCGCAATAATGAACCACAGCAATTTGAAAATGTCATCAATCTCCTCAAGCAAAATTCACAAATTACCGTACATACATTAGGATACGGCGAATCCTTAGCCCACCTACGGAATCGCGCCATTTGTTTTAAATATATCCCCGACGATAGACTTACTGTAGACGATGTTGCCAATGGTTGTAGACTACCAGGAAGCGATATTCAGGAATTTATCGTTGACGAAGACAGACTCAAAAAAATAGCTCAAACAACAGGAGGAATTCACGAATTTCCAGAGGATGCAGAAGCTGTCGCCAAAAGCTTAAAAACCTTCTTCACAACCCTGCGAGAATATGAAATTATCTATCAACAACCTGGATCAGATCGAGCCACCATACATCCCACTAAAATAGAAATAAATTCTCCAGATCGTGGAATTAATACCCTTCAATCCGAAACAGAGAATATTCGCATGAGTAATTTCATCTATCGAGCCTTAACTTTCACACAACGCTTGCCTCTCCTCATATTAACAGTTTTCATTGGATTGGTGGGTGTATTACCATTTATCCAGTGGAGCAAAAAATTAAAACAACAATCTGACTTGTAATTCCGATTTCTCAAAGTCCCCCTTTTTTCTAGCGCAGCGGCGCGTCAGCGCGGGGATTTAGGGGGATCAAAATTTATTGACAAACCATCTCTTAGCCAAATTACCTTAATGCCTGAATACACAATTACCCTGAAAATTCCCAACGCCGGAAACCGAGAAATTTCCCATTCTGTTTTTCTGGCAGACTTCTATGAAGATTATCCAGAAGATTACTTCAAAATTGAAAACAACCGCTCCCATCTCTGCCAAACTATCGAAGCACAATCAGCCCGACAAATTAGCAAAGAACAACTAAAACGCCTGATTGACAACTGGATTCAGGATATCAAACAAGGTCGCCGACGCACAACCATCACCCTCGACTTACTTCCAGAAGGAATACCGACTCCCAATCGAACCCCTATTACCACTGAATTTCCTACAACAACTCCCACCTATCAACCACCACCAAAAAAACCCAACCCAAGCCTCAGCAAACCCAAAATTACCCCAACTCCCAATCCCCCACCTAACACAATAAATAATAGTCATTCTCCTCCTCCTAAATCTACCCTGACAGAGAAACAAAATCCAGAACCCACAACCTCAATTGAAGCAGCAACCAACGAACCGGATTTTTAGTAATAGGTAAGAGGTTATGCCATGTTTTATTTATGCCAAAATCTTATGTAGGGGCGAAGCATTTGGGGGATAACTTATTGTGTAAACCTAAGTATTTATATCCAAATGCTTCGCCCTTCTCAGGTTAGCACAAACTCTATAATTCCGTAAGGTGCGATACAAATTGCCATTCCCCACTCCCCATTCTCCATTTCCACAATAATCAACCATGGAACTTCCTTATCATAAATGTCAGCGAGAATTGCAAGAACTATTGCAAGCTCAATACCCCCTCATCTTCCTCCGTTCCTCAGAAGAAAGTCGAGCTATAAATTGTGCGATTGCCGCCCATCAATCCCTGATCTCTACCTTAGAAATTGAAGAAGGAGAACTAGCTAGATGGAACAGCATGGAAGGCTTCCAACGACGCTCAATCTTACCAGAAGATCCAGTAAAAGCAAGCTGGAAACGATTAGGCGCAGCCCCCAACCCCAAAGAAGATCCCCTAATGCAAGCCATCAACATCTTGCAGGAAAGATTAGAAAAACAAGCCACCCCTAACCCAAACAATCAGCACACCTATATTTTACCAGACTGGTCAACTTTAATAGAACCAAATTGTCATTTAACCGCCCGCCAAATCAAAGAATTAGTTATCGCCATCGAACAAAAAAGACCCCGACCAAAAATGACTCTTATTGTCATCGGTTCAGATTGGTCAATACCCACAATTCTCCGCAATCACGTTCATATTTTAGATCTACCTCTACCTATTGGCGAGGAACTCTATCAAGATATATTCAGTTTTGCCATTAGTAAATACAATATCAGCGACGAACAAGCCAGACGACTGTCAGAAGAAGCACAAGGAATGCCATTACAAGCAGCCAACCAAACAGCCAAATTAATTACTACCAGAAACCTCTGGTTACAACCAGAAGAAGCCGGACAACTCCTACTACAAGTTAAAACACAAGAGATTAGAAAGACAGGCGTACTTGAATATTATCCCCCTCAAGGTGAAGGACTCCAAGATGTTGGCGGTTTAGACATAATTAAAACCTGGATTCGGAATCGTCGTCATTGGTTTGAGCAAGATATCAACCCAGAATTGCGCCCTCGTGCTATCCTCTTAGAAGGATTTCCCGGCTGTGGTAAATCATTTATAGCCAGGGCAATTGCCCAAGAATGGCGTGTTCCCCAAATCAACTTTGAAATCTCCCGTTTGCAATCAAAATGGGTGGGGGAATCAGAAAGCAATACCTATCAAGCATTAAGAGCAATTGAAGCATCAGCCCCCAATATTTTATTTATGGATGAAATTGAGAAAGCCTTTGCTGGCGCTGGTGGGGATACTTCCGGCGTAACTACTCGACAGTTTGGCACTTTTCTTTCTTGGTTAAATGACCACAAATATCCAATCTTTTTTATCGCCACATCTAATAACCGTAATGCCCTACCACCTGAACTATTTCGAGCTGGAAGATTTGATGAAACCTTCATCATCATGCCACCAAATACCCAGGAAAGGCACGAAATTCTTGAAAAGAAAGCTCAAACATACAAACTCCCACCCATCCCAGCAACTACCCTAGAATTCCTCATAGAAAACACCGCTGGATTTTCTGGTGCAGAATTAGAAAAATTAGTTAAAGAAACAGTTTATATCGCTGGATTTGGTTACTTACCCACTGAAACAAATTGGCAGGAAGCCTTGGCGCAAATTGCTCCCCAATACCGTACCCCTAGAATGCAATTCTTATTGCAAAATTATCTACAACTTTTAGCAGAAGGTGGTGGTAAATCTGCTTCGTCTATAGAGAATAACTTTTTAGAAAGTTTAATTGTTTCCTAATCGATTGGGATCGGGAGCATCCCGCGCAAGGAAGAAATACAGGTTGTATTCTTGCTCCCCCCTTTGACAAGCTATCCTTTATAAGGATCTTTCTTAATATTTTTGAGAGCAAGTACTCATGCCTGCTCCCATCCCCATTCTTTGGTACTTTTTTCTCAATAAAGCCCAAGTTTTCTCAAGAACAATGATGGCTACCTTGTCAAGTATGCTCCCAAGTACAATCTCTATAATGCCTGACAGACAAGGGTTTCAAGATTGTTAAGAAAGATGTTTATAAAGCATAGCTTTGACAAGGGGGGCTGGGGGGGTGAAAACTTTGGCAAAAACAAGTATCTTTGCCTTCATTGGGATGCTCCCATCGGGATCTCTGTTTGTAGTAAGCACTAAGCGTGCTTATTTTAACACTTTATGGCACTAAAGTGCCTACTACACTTTATGGCACTAAAGTACCTACTACAAACAACTAATTCCTGGGAAAAACATCAAAATCAGTCTTTAACCTTACCCCCACATCAGTTTCCGACAAACCATTATGTTGTTGCCATGTTAAACCAAGGCGCATATTCCGTAAGACGCGAAAATCGTAAAATAGTTCTAACACATCTGGTTTCTCGCGACCTTGATTATTGGATAATAACTGTCCATAAGCCAATCCTAACCGATCGTCTTTCGTAAACACATCTACGAAACTTACACCAATATTATAAGTTATCGCCGATTCGTCTAACTCCCGATTAATATATTTCCCATATCGAGCAAATACCCCCATATTCCACTCCGGAATAAAGACTTCTCCATTAATTCCGTAGGCTTCTTCACGATCGTCATCATCAAGTCCAAATGTACCATTACCTCGGTCGATTGAGAAGGCTTCTTGGAAACTTGTTTCAGCATCGCCGTCGCGACTAGTAGAATAAGTACCGCGTACAATTGCATTTCCGTGACGAATGCCGATTTCTCCAGCAAATCCATCTAAACTAAAGTCACTGAGTTTGCTAGAAGATGAAAAAGCAACTGCTTTGGCTTCAATATTATCGTTTAAAGTCCAATTAACCAAAACTCCTGGATGGGAAGCAATCCCAGCGGCATTTAATGCCGGATTTGTTTGAAAAGCGGCATTGAAGAAATGAGTTACCCCATCCTTAGCAAAACTATTGCGATCGAAATATGAAGTTAAGTCTAATTGACCTAATACAAATCTGAGATTAGGTATATCAGCAAATGGCGCTGTAGCAAAGTAAAGTTCGTTAATATTTATCCCTTGCCCTGGAGAATCTGCCAAACCACTTGCTTCGCTAGTTACATCCAAAGTCGCGCCAAACATTGCTTGAGGTGATAGGGGATATTTCCCAGAAAGTCTTGCCCTTCCTACAGAGGATCCTCCCTGGGTGACAAAACTTCCCTGTGCTGTTAAAGAAGGCTGTCTTAATGCCGTACTTCTTAGCTGAGAAAAAGGACCATTTGGCGATGTTTCACCACTGATAGGTATGGATGTGGGATTAATTGAGGGCAAGTTGGGATTGGGAATATTTGGATTGGGAAGATTGGGATATTGAGTCGGAATTTGCGGGACAATTGGGGCTTGTCCTACAATTAAATTAGTGCCATTTTGATTTTCAGGTACAAGGCAAGAAGCTGCCCGAGCTTGGGATTGGCAGCCTTGGGGTAAATTTTGCGATAGCTTACGCTGCTGCAAAGCAGTTCGCGAAGCGCTGCTGCTTTGCGCAGATTGCAAAACGTTACTCTGAAGTCCAGATCCCACTCCCACAGGATTATAGCTACTTACACCTCCTGAGTTAGCTTGAATAGGTGGACTAATCATAGCCGAATTTTGCGGTAAGTTAGGCTGCTGTATTAGCCCGGGATTATAGTTATTAAAACTAACTGGATTAGCATTAAGCGGGTTGGGTAAAGTAACTTGAGATTGACTATTATATGGAAACTCTCCTCCCCTTCCCAAATTATAATTATTAAAACCCACTGAATTTACAGGTGGCGGCAAAGGCACTTGGGATTGAGGATTATATGGTAACTGTCCCCCTATCCCGTAATTATAATTATTAAAACCCACTGAATTTACAGGTGGTGGCAGAGGCACTTGGGATTGAGGATTATATGGTAACTGTCCCCCTATTCCGTAATTATAATTATTAAAACTACCTGGATTTACAGGTGGTGGCAGAGGCACTTGAGATTGAGGGTTATATGGTGGCTGTATTGTACCGGGATTATAATTATTAAATCCATTATTAAATCCATTGGGTATCCCCATCATTGGTACT
The DNA here is from genome assembly GCA_003511885.1 of Cyanobacteria bacterium UBA11153. Classification (GTDB taxonomy): domain Bacteria; phylum Cyanobacteriota; class Cyanobacteriia; order Cyanobacteriales; family Coleofasciculaceae; genus Limnofasciculus. Next base: position 268 of record DOIX01000021.1, on the reverse strand, counting down.
GGCACGACAATGATTGTTTGGGAACCATTGGGAAATTGTCCGATTCCTGGATTATAGTTATTTAAACCTTGCGGCATTCCTACCCCCTGCCCCGGCATCACTATTACAGTTTGGGGATAATTGGCAGATTGTCCATATCCAGGATTATAATTATTTCCGGCAATAGGAACTAAGTTTTGATAACCTTGAGGCTGAGGATAATTAGGATATTGTCCATATCCAGGATTATAATTATTTCCGGCAATAGGAACTAAGTTTTGATAACCTT
>DOIX01000249.1:5035-5437 GCA_003511885.1 Cyanobacteria bacterium UBA11153 | reverse complement strand
GAAATATCGGTGGCAATACTATCAATTCGGATCGCTTTGCGATTTGAATTTCTGTTTAATCGCCATCGATGAGATAGCCAGCGAGTTTCTCCACTAGGGTGGAGGATTCGATACTCTAAATTCAGTATCCCTAGGGAGAATATCAAGGGTAGTTGATATTCTACTCGATCCCGATCTTCAGGATGAATTACTTCTTTCCATAGATACTTATTTTCAATAAATTCAGAGAAATCTCGTCCGTATACAGTTGCCGCACTTGCACTTAAGCAAAGGCTTTCCCAAGTCATCGGGTTTACTGATAAAGCTACCTCGCTAAAATTTTTGAGAATATCTTCCAACCATTTCTGGTTTGCTCTACCTGTTTTCTTCATTTGTTTATGTGGGAGGTTAGAAATTAGTTGA
>DOIX01000249.1:0-4804 GCA_003511885.1 Cyanobacteria bacterium UBA11153 | reverse complement strand
AGTTGACAGTTGACAGTTAATAGTTACTCATATTCGCTTTCTATCAATTATCTCCTATCAATTGTCAATTATTCCCCATTCTCCCAAAATCAGTAATTTTTCACAAGATATTCAACTTGATGCCATGGGATTAATCAAGCCATGAGCGGTACTAAATAAATTGATGGGATTTTTACCATCAGTAATTAACACGCTTTGAATCCCCAGCCCTTCTAGGAGTCTGGCTTGCATTTCCGGGCCTGCTTGAGCTATCGCTTTAATGGTTTCTGGCCCTAATGCGGCGATTTTTTGTTGGAATTCAGCACTGGTAATTTGTGACATCCGTTCCGCTTTTTCAATTTCTAAAGCATTTAATGCTTGTTGATGGGCTAATTCTGCCTCCTGACGGGCTTTGAGTTGGGCTAATTCTGCCTCGTAGCGAATGGTAGCCGCTTCAGCTTCTTGTTGTGCTAAATTTACGGCTAATTCGCCTTGAATTCTGGCAGCTTCGGCTTTCGCTCTGGCTTCGGCTGTGGCTGTACCTGTGGCTTCAATGGCGGCATTTTCGGCCTCTAATTCTAGTAAGTTTTTCCGTTCCACTTCGGCGGCGCTTTTGTCAACAATAGCTTGTCTTTCTAGTCTGGCTTTGGCTTCTTGTTCGATTCTTTCAGCATCGTGACGGGCAGCAGCTTCTTGGGCATCGGTGGTAATTTGAATGGCAATTTGGACGGATTTTTGCAGGCTTTCTAAGGTGCGTTCATCGACGGGTTCGACGGATTGGATGTCAACGTTGGTAATGACGAGGTTATTAGTTCTAAATCTTAATTCTTCGCGAATATGTCCCTCTTCATTTGTACCAAAGACAGCGGAGCGGATAATTCGGGCAGAATTGCGATGAAATTCGTCAAATTTTTCACCTGCTACTGCACCTCTGACGCGAGATGCAATTGCCTTACAAGCAGTATCGACAAAATCGGGTACTTGGAAAAGTTTGGCTGCCATTTGTTCGTCATGTCTATCTACATCAAAATACCAGTTATAGGATAAACGTAACTGTAGTCGGGCATGATCTGATGTTTCGACGGCGAATAAATCTGTCATAAAATCCGGCCCTAATAATAAGGCTAAGGATTTAATTCGATGTCCTCTTTTCGGTACGCCACCAGATAAACTTAAAACGGTAAAGGCTTCATCTGGCCCTAACATTACTAAGTCTGGACCAAAAACTGTTCTGGCGGTTCTTTCTTTATAATCATGGATTTGGACGGCAGCATTTTGGGGGATATGAAAGACTACTGCCCTGGTTTTATCTCGTTCCACAATCTCTTCATAAAGATCGGAAGCTTCGACTTGTTTTCCTTCCTGATTTTTGTCTTTCATGAACTTCATGAAATGCCGTCCGCGATCGGAAACTGGATCGATTTTTTGATTAAGTAATTCCTCAACAACTGGGGCAAGTTCTTTCTCCCAAAGCTCTTCGTAGGGACTTAACATATAAGCTTGGGGACCGCTAACTAATTTCAACTCCCCAGTTTGAATATCCCGGACGTAAATTCCTTCATTTTTATCGAGGGGAATGGCTCTCCGTTTTTCTATTACTTCGACTTCGACGCGAGGAATGTAATCTCTGGGGCCAGCAATCATCCACATATCCCCAGGTTGATGTTGAGTTAAATTATCTCCTTCTCCTTCACTAAAAGCTTCTTTGGCTTTAAGTAATAATGCTTCTTGTTCGCCTAAAACATAGACTTGTTGGATACCATGTTCTAAAGACTCGCCGGGATGTAAGAAAAACGAAGCTCGCCCTTGACGAATTTCACCCATTCCTAACTGCGGTTTACCTGAATTATCGATGGGATTGAGAACAATACACCATTCGCGATCGCTAAGTGTGGTAATTCTGACTTCTCCGACTACTTCTTCATAGACATCGGGAATGTGAATTTCGGCATCTTCTAGGGTAACTAACCATTCGTCTCCGGCTTTCCGTTGCCGCTGAAAAATATCGGTAAAAGTACGTTTTGCTCGCAAATGTAATGCTTTTCGTTCTGTTAAAACGTAAGCATTGATAATCCCAATAAATTCCTCATCAACTCCAGGTAAATATGCTCCTTCTTCTCTGAGCAACCACTCTTCCCCAGCCCTGCGGCGATTGCCTGTACGATCGATACAATTCTGTCGTGCCATTAAACGCAAAGCTTGATTTGGTTTAATCACTATGGCTTTGACTGTAGCTAAAACTTCAGTTTCCACGCGAGGAATATAAGTTCCCGGCCCTTCAAATAACCATTCATCTCCCGCTAAACGATTAATGGTTTGAGTTTGAGATTCCCCATCAATATTCACAATAATTGTATCGGTAAAATCCCGAATCGCCTTAATCCGCAAAGCCTGATTCCGCTCCACCACCTGAAGTTGAGTAATCTCGCCAATTAACTCCTCATCAGGATAAAGTGGAAAAGGATCTTGAGCAAAACGAATTTCGCGATCGCCATATCTCAGTTTAATCTGTCCGTGTTCGTCCGCTATCGGCCGATTAGCCTCATCTCGCAAAACTGGATTGGCAACCAGACAATAATGGCGCGGCGGTACGACAATCATCGGTTCCGGTTTTAATATTAAACGTTCGTGATCTCGCAGGGTAATCGTTTGCGGCCCTATTTCCAGCCGGGTCACTCCTGTATTATTATCGAGAATATGAATAAATTGTTGCGGTTTGAGACGAATCACGCCGCTAGTCGTTGGCGAAAGTTCCGGTTTCCGTTCAGTAGTGTTCATTTTTCTTTGAGGAGATGTTTCTGACGTGGTATGGATAGGTAGACGCAGAGACCAAGAAATGGTTTTTTAGTATATTATTACAATAACAATATAATTAAGGTAGCTTCAAGAAGTTTGGCAAAATAATTAAAACTTACACATTCTCCTCTGTCACCCCTTTAGTCATAAGTTTGCTTTATAGCGGCTTCCAGTCGGATCCAGTATAGACAATGGAGAGATACTTCTTGGAGAATTCGGGGATCTGCATACTTCACTGACTTGAAAACTCCTGTATCCTTAAGACTCATAGCTTGCACCCCTAACCATAGCCTTCCCAATTGGGAATCAAAACTAACTCCTTAACAATTCGCTCCCTGCTCCCAAATTAAGTCAAAAGTCAAAATAGCAAATAGAGGGAATAGGGAATGGGAGAGCGAATATCAGATTGAGTTTCGAGTTTGGAAGAATGAGTTTCAAGTTTTTACTCTCCCCCTACTCCTGGCTCCCCATTCTCCACTCTGGGGATCAAAAATATCCTTAACAGACTTGTAAAGCAACAACTTCAAGCGTATCCTGATCCCTGGACGCTGCAAATTTGAGGAGAGGGAATGCTAGATAAATCAGAAGCAACGATTGACGCAATTGATGCCAGAGAGATTCTCGACTCGCGGGGCAAACCTACCGTCGAAGCCGAAGTACGCCTAGCCAGCGGCGCTGTAGGATTGGCACAGGTTCCCAGTGGCGCTTCCACGGGGACTTTTGAAGCCCACGAGTTGCGAGATGACGATCCTCATCGCTATAGTGGTAAAGGAGTACTCAAGGCAGTCAGGAATATTAAGGAAAAGATTACTCCTGAAGTTGTGGGCATGGATGCCTTGGATCAAGAAAGTGTTGACCATAAAATGATCCATCGGGATGGTTCCCCCAATAAAGCTAACCTGGGTGCAAATGCAATTCTCGCTGTATCTTTAGCTACAGCAAAGGCTGCCGCAGCCGAATTAGCTCTTCCCCTCTATCGTTATTTGGGAGGTCCTTTAGCAAATCTCCTGCCAGTACCATTAATGAATGTGATTAATGGGGGGGCACATGCGGATAATAATGTGGATTTTCAAGAATTCATGATTGTGCCTGTGGGTGCAGATTCTTTTGGGGAAGCACTTCGTTGGGGTGCTGAAGTTTTTGCGGCATTAGCCAAAGTTTTGAAGGAGAAAAATTTACTTACTGGTGTGGGCGATGAAGGCGGTTTTGCTCCTAACTTAGAATCAAATAAAGCTGCCTTAGAATTACTGATTGCTGCCATTGAAAAGGCGGGATATAAACCAGGTGTAGAAGTCGCCTTAGCCATGGATGTGGCTGCCAGCGAGTTTTACAAGGATGGGCAATATGTCTATGATGGTTCCCCCCATTCTCCGGTTGAATTCATTGATTATCTAGCCGGATTAGTTGGACAATATCCGATTGTTTCCATTGAAGATGGACTCCATGAAGAAGATTGGAATAATTGGCAATTATTAACTGAAAAAGTAGGAGCCAAGATTCAATTAGTTGGCGATGACTTATTTGTCACCAACCGCACTCGCTTGCAAAAAGGCATCGACTTATCCGCAGGGAATTCCATCTTAATTAAGCTAAATCAAATTGGTTCATTAACCGAAACCTTAGAAACCATAGATTTAGCAACTCGCAACGGCTTCCGCTCCGTCATCAGCCATCGCTCCGGAGAAACCGAAGATACCACTATAGCAGATTTAGCCGTAGCCACCCGTGCCGGACAAATCAAAACAGGTTCCCTTTGCCGCAGCGAAAGAGTCGCCAAATACAACCGTTTACTCAGGATAGAAGACGAATTAGGCGATCGCGCCATTTATGCTGGTAAAGTGGGATTAGGACCGATGACAGTTGACAGTTGACAGTTGACAGTTGACAGTTGACAGATTTGTAGGGTGCGTTATGCGAAAGCTAACGCACCACTATTAGGCATCTCCAGAAATTAGGTTTTCACCTAGACAGGATAAGGGTTTGAGATTATTTTTGGAGATGTCTATTAGACTTCTCCAGAAAACATTGT
>DOIX01000311.1 GCA_003511885.1 Cyanobacteria bacterium UBA11153 | reverse complement strand
AACAAAATGCTGTAAAGCTCTTGTTTACTGGCTTTCAGCTTCGGCTCTTTCGTCGAACTCAGGTGAAAATACCTCTCGCTCGCGGAAAATACCTCTCGCTCACGGAAAATACCTCTCGCTCGCGGAAAATACCTCTCGCTCGTGGAAAATAGGTAAGTCCTGTATAATTTATTGATGGGGTGAGGGCGGGTTTTGAAGAGAATTTATTGGTGAGGTTGCCAGAGTTATTCCCTAAACCAGCCCCTAGGAATTATGGGGCTAATTTATCATTCTCCCTTGCCAATATTTCTTTAATTCTCGCTTTAAATAAACGGACAACTCCTCTTTGTCCAATTGTTTGACTTTGCTCGATTAGTTCAGGAATTTCAGTGATGGGGAAAAAGGGAAAAGCGGGACTTTTGGTGACGCGCTCGTATTTTTCTTCTATCAGTTGATAGACTTCGAGGGTATTTTTGCGATATCGCCAAAGTTCGGGAACACCTAAAGCTGCGTAGAGGGAAAATTTATTAATTGAAGAACTTGTGTAGTCTGATTCTACTACTAAATCTGGTGGTGGTACATCTGGCAAGTTAATTTTTTTACCTCTGACTAGAGATTCATTCTGAATGTAAAAGCAGGTATCTGGTTCAACTGCACGGGTTAAGTCTTCCCTTTCAAGTCTCAATGCACCAAGTTGTCTCATTTCAATCTCTAACTCATCCACAATCGCTGCAACAAAATGCTCTATCAATCCTTTTGGTTCTTCATGTTCTTCTAGTGGCATCCTGATTTCTAATACTCCATTATCGTAAGCTATTCTACAGATGCGATCTTCTCCAATCTCTGCTAGCAATGTTTTATAGGTTTGCCAGGTAATTCCTCTTAAGGTGACGAGTGGTTCCGCGTGAACTTGCTTTTGTGGGGGAGTCAATGTTGTTGTAACCATTTGACTGACTCTGGGTAATTTTATTTAATTATAGTTGATGGAAGTGGAGAATGGAGAATAGGGAATGGGGAATTTAGCAATTAGCCATTAAGCTGTTAAGCCTCAAAAAGGCTATAATAATATAAACATAACCTAACGATTAGAGGTAGCAAAATGCAATTTATCAACCCCAAAACAGATTTTGCCTTTAAAAGAATATTTGGTTCAGAGCAAAACAAAGATATCCTAATTAGTTTCCTTAATGGCATCCTTTATGAAGGAAATTCGACGATTAAAAACTTAGAAATACTCAATCCTTATCAAGCACCGAGAATTAGAGGTGTTAAAGATACATATTTAGATGTGAAAGCGGTTCTCGATCGTGAGAAAACTGTCATTATTGAGATGCAGGTATTAAATGTAGAAGGCTTTGAAAAGCGGATTCTCTACAATGCGGCGAAATCCTATTCGATGCAACTGGAAATTGGACAATCTTACACTTTGCTCAATCCCGTGATAGCCTTAACAATTACTGACTTTAAAATGTTCTCTAACTTCGATAAACCTATTTCCCGGTTTATTCTCAAAGAAAGAGAATTTTTAGTAGATTATACCATATACGATTTAGAGTTAGTCTTTGTCGAGTTACCCAAATTTACCAAAGAAATAGATGAAGTAGAAACCCTAACAGAGCAATGGATATATTTCCTAAAAAGTGCAGCTCAGGTAAAGGAAGTACCTGAAAAAATTTGGCAAATAGGAGCAATACGCAAGGCTTTTGAAGTGGCAAATATAGCAACACTGAGTCGAGAAGAATTAGAAGAATTAGAACAGCGAGAAATGTATATTATCGATCAGAGAAATGCGATTAAAAGAGCAGAAAGACAAGCTGAAGAAAGAGGATTGCAGAAGGGATTACAGCAAAAATCTCTAGAAATTGCCAGAAAACTTCTAGATGTATTAGATGAAGTAAATATTAGTCAAATAACGGGATTGAGTTTGGAGGAAGTCCAAAGGTTGAAGGAGGAAAGATAGAATTTAAAGAATCTGGTATACCTCACTCACTTGAAAACTGCTATAGTCATTAGCGAGATGAATTACGTTCTACCATTCTTTCAAATACTAGTTTAGACATTTGGGGGAAAATTTTCTCGTCTTTGGCGTAAGCGCTATCATCTGCAAAAATTGCTAAAATGTAAGAAGTTTTTCCGGATCTTGTTCTAATAAATGCTACTTCCTGTCGGGAACCAGATGTCCAACCAGCCTTAGATAGAATATAAGCATTATTAATCGGTAATAACTCACCAAAAAAGGTGCGGATGGGGTTAAAATGTCCAGTATTGGGGTCGAGGTGTTCCCAGGCTTCTGGTCTTAAATCTCTAGTTAATAATTGTTTCATCTTTTGGCTATATTCTGGTGAGATAGCTTGTTGGTTAACGATTTCATACATCAGTCTCGCAGCTTGCTGGGTTGATATTTTATTACGAGTTGGCTTGTTTGGATTGCCTCTAATTTGTAAATCTGTTCCTTTGGGTTCGGTAAGCTTTAGGTAGGGAATGGGAAAGGTTTTTTGGCTAATATTAATGTTGTTGTATCCAGCATTTTGGAAAAATCGATTTACTTGTTCGCGTTGAGTCTGCCAAGTTTTAAATTCTTTTTCGTTTAGCTTTTCTGGATTAGAGTATGTTCCTGTAATTTCATCGAGGATGCGGCTAGCAGATTCGTTGTCTGATTCTTGAATCATTTTATATAAATCATTTGTCAATACTTGTCCATCTGGTATAATTCCTCCTTGGATGCGAGCATAAAATATAACCATCCAGAATAATTTAACTACACTAGCTGGAAATCTTAATTCATCTTGTTGATACTGGGCATATTCTCCGGATCTAATATCAATTAAGGTTATTGATAATGGTTTAGTAGGCAGTTTTTTATCGGTAGCCTGGTTAACTAAATCATTTAATATTTTTTGTAATTCTTCACTTAGTTTCAAGTTAGGAGGCGTTGTGACATTGTAAGCCAATCCTGAAGTATCTTGTACGTCTATATTTTTTTGCTGAGGAGAAGCAATCGGAGATAGTGGTGTTAGTTGGGGTAAAACTGAAGTTGGCGAGATAGAAGGAATTGAACTGGGTTTATTTGGCGAATTTACAGAAGATTGTGCTGAAGAATTTGGTATATTTGGAGTTTGTCGCCGAGTGGCTGCCAATCCTATTGTCACAAATATTGCGGCTACTGCGGTAGCAATGAGAGTAAATTTAAGTTGAGCAAAATGAGGTAAGTGGTATTCAAATAATCGGCTACCTTTTTTTCTCAATTTTTTGCGATCGCGCCGACGCTTCTTAGGTACGTTTTGGGGAATTTCTTCTGCTTTTTGTGAGTTGACATAAGGTTGATGTTCCTCATCGAAGTAAGCAAGCTGTTCCTGTAGTTGGTCGTTTTGTGTCTTAAGCTGATTTATGATTAAACTAGCCCGAACTAACTCTGCTTCTAGCCTTGCCGTCTCAGGATCTCTGCGATTCTCTTCTGGTTGTGGTTGTCCTTCCACACGCTACCTCATTATTTTATTGATTATGGTTTAGAAACTGTTATCGAACTGTTTTGTAATCTGCTATTTTCCAGTTTCCATTATCTAATTCCAAGCTATAGCGAACTACGCTGGTATCGAGTGTAGTATTTCCATCTCTGCTAGGTTTTCCATCCTTATAAAGGGTGCGTTCTTCAGTAACTACTACCTCGATTGTTGCTCGATCTCCACTAGCAGCGAATTCCTTCACACCATCAATACGTTGAACACCGTAAGAATAGTAGGCATTATTGTTTTGCAACCAATCTACAGAACTTTCTGTGCCATCTGTTTTTCTGATATTATCTGAATAGGCTTTGCCTGTAAGCAATGCGTTTCCTAATTGGCGGTTAAAGGGGGGAGAAAATATTTCCCGTTTGGCTTGTAACCACTGTTGAATTACACCGACAGCTTCTCGCTGTGAAATTTTTGCAGCAGGAGGAGTATATGAAGGTGGAGGAGGTTGTACAGGTGGTGGATCATTAGCTTGAGTTTGTACGGGTGGTGGATTATTAGTTTGAGTTTGTACGGGTGGTAGATTATTAGTTTGAGTTTGTACTGGTGGTAGATTATTAGTTTGAGTTTGTACTGGTGGTGGATTATTAGTTTGAGTTTGTACGGGTGGTGCTTGAACTTCTTTTGTGGCTACCTCAGAAGTTTTAGGCTTAGTCACAAGCAAAGCACCGAGAACAAATACACCAATAACACCACCAGTAATTACTGCTTTTTGCCAATCTGTTAAACCTGCTGCTGCTACTGGTGATGGAGTTGGTTGAGGTGAAAAAGATTGAGGTACGGGATTAGCAGAAATAACTGTAGTGGGTTGATTTACTACCCCAACAGGTGGAGGAGAAATTATCGTTGGTGTAGGTGAAGGTATCTGTGTTGTGACTGTCCTCAAAGCATCCAACATCTCTCTTGCTGTATGATAGCGATCGCGAGAATGAAATTGAATCGCTTTATCCAGTACCCCGCCTAATGTTGGACTGATACTCAAGGCATAACGCCGCCACAAAATCTCGCCTGTTTGGGGATCGGTTTCTAATTCTTGAGGAAATTTACCTGTGAGTAAATAAATTGCTGTTAGCCCTAAACTATATAAATCACTGGCAAAAACTGGTCTTCCTGCTGTTTGTTCATAAGCCATAAATCCGGGAGTACCAATCACAATTGAACGACTGCTATTCCCTGATGGACTAACTGTTGTGCCCATGGTTTCTTTCACTGCACCGAAATCAATGAGGACGGGTTGGTTATCCCCATTCCGTAGAATAATATTGTCTGGTTTAATATCTCGGTGAACGATTCTTTGACTGTGGACATATTCTAAAACTGGCAAAATCCCTGTCAGGATTCCTCTCACGGAACTATCGCTGAGAGTTCCTTGTTGTTGTAGCATCTTAGTCAGGGTAATTCCTTCAATCAATTCCTGGACTAAATAAAATTGACCTCCTGATTCAAAGTAAGCGTACAAGCTAGGAATTTGATTATTTCGCTGTCCTAAATCTTCTAAAATAACAGCTTCTCTCTGAAATCTTTCTTTTACTATTTGATAAACTTGCGGATCGTTTGTCTGGGGTTTTAATTGCTTAACTACACAATGCCGCCCCGATGGTAAGTGAGTATCTTCGGCTAGAAATGTATCACCAAATCCACCACTACCTAATACTCTAATTACTTTATATCTATTTTCGAGAATATCCAATTTGTTTCCCTCCATTTTTTACTGTGAGGAGATTGATAGGGGATAATGCTATGGGGAATAATTATTTAATGCACCACTAAGACACTAAGACACTAAGACAGGGAGGAATGAAACCAAATTACACTAAAGCTTGGCGTGGTTTCCCTCACTTTCTGGGATAATTATTCTAATTGTGTAAAACTTGAAAAATGTTCAACACCCTGGCTATCGCCAAGTTCTTTATATTAAGATAATACTTATTTGAGAGGGTGTCAATGGCTTTTCCGGCTCAAGTGTAAAGTTAATGTAAAGCTAACTGAATCCCTTGTGCTTGAAAAATCTACCTGTATAATTTAGATGTCAGTCTGCCGTGACTGATTTAGTTGCGATATTTGAAAAACCTAACCCCCCAACCCCCTTCCCTGCAAGGGAAGGGGGAGCATGAAATATTCCTCTTATCCTCCTCCCCTGACAGGGCAGGGGCTGGGGGAGGGGTCAAATATTACCCCCTTCTCCTTGCAGGGGAGGGGCTGGGGGAGGGGTTAAATATTACCCCCCTCTCCTTGCAGGGGAGGGGCAGGGAAGGGGTTGAATAAAACAACCAAATATTTTGGCAAAACTGGGATGCACCTCGACAATTATCCATCCAATCTTCCCAAGATGACTAGCAAACAAACTCAAACTATAGTTGCCAGTAACAATCCTTATCTCATTCTCAATAATCAAGGGAAAACTTTACATCGCCTAGAATTAACAGCTAACCAACATATCTTAGGGCGAGATCCCCAACAAGCCGATTTAATAGTTCCTGATGATTGGCAAGTTATTTCTCGTTGTCAAGCTTATTTTCGCAAAGTAGGGAATGACTATCAAATTTACGATGGACATGGTGGTAAACCTAGTAGTAATGGTTTATTTATCAATCACAGTCGCATTAGTCCAACTGAAGGATATACCCTTGAAGATGGGATGGAATTGCAAATTGGTCAAAACCCGCAAAACTTAATTATCCTTACTTATTTTAATCCGAGAAACCCCAAATCAGTTACCTCACCAAGCCAGCGTTTTATTTCCCTAAAAAATAAGTCCGTAATGTTGGGAAGAGACACCAATGCTAACCTACAATTAGATGCGCCCACTGTCTCCCGTTGCCACGCGATTATTGATAGCGATGGGCGGGGGACGTTATGTTTTACAAGATCGCAGTACTAATGGAGTTTTTGTTAACGGACAACGGGTTAATGGCTCTGTTGTACTAGCAACAGGTGCAAGAATTTTAATCGGACCCTATACCCTAATTTTACAAGGAGATGAATTAACTATAGCAGACGTAGGCGATCGCATTCGCCTAGATGCGTATAATTTAGTCCGGGAAGTAAAAGACAAAAACAATAAAAGGAGGCGACTGCTAAATGATATTTCCCTACCCATTGAACCTGGACAATTTATCGCATTAGTTGGCGGTAGTGGTGCAGGAAAATCTACCTTAATGCGCACCCTATTGGGCATCGATCCCACTACTGAAGGATTAGTCTATCTTAATGGAGAAAACTTGCGGGCAAACTTCAATATCTACCGCACCCAAATTGGTTATGTCCCTCAAGATGATATTATTCACAAAGAACTAAAAGTGGGAGAAGTTCTCGCTTATGCTGCTAAACTCAGACTACCACCCGATATTAATATAGAAGAGGTAGTCGAACGAACCTTACAACAAATTGAAATGTCTCATCGCCGCGATGTCTTAGTCAGTCAATTAAGTGGAGGTCAGCGCAAACGAGTCAGTATTGGGGTAGAATTATTAGCAGATCCCAAACTATTTTTTCTCGATGAACCCACATCCGGACTCGATCCTGGATTGGATAAAAAAATGATGCAGTTACTGCGGAAATTAGCCAATCAAGGAAGGACAGTTATTTTAGTTACCCATGCCACCAGTAATATAACATTGTGCGATCGCATTGTTTTCCTAGGAGAAGGTGGAAACCTCTGCTACTTTGGTCTTCCTCAAGAAGCCATGGACTTTTTTGGGATTACTCAAGGTGATTTTGCCGATATCTATAATAAATTAGAAAACAAGCAAACTGTTGTTACTGAAGCGGAAAAATTTAGTAAATCTGACTATTATCAACGCTATATTACCAATCACCTCAGCAACCGGAGTTTGCAACTACCTGCAACTTCCCCACCTCAACAAATTCCTCGCTCGTTTTTACAACAATTAACCCTATTAACTCAACGGGGTTTCCAATTAATCCAACGAGATCCCATTAACTTAGGATTATCTCTCCTAACTGCCCCAATTGGTATCAGTTTAATTACCCTAGCAATTAAAGACAAAAACCCCCTAATTCTCGGCGCGGAACCCGATCCCACCCTCGCCCCCTTAGCCCTGCGCGTCTTATTTGTATTTACCTGTGCTAGCATTTGGGTAGGACTATCTAGTTCTCTCCAAGAAATAGTCAAAGAATCTGCTATTTACCTGCGAGAAAGATTAGTAAATTTGGGTTTATTTGCCTATTTAGGTTCTAAAGGAGTAGTACTTGGGGGATTAGCACTGCTGCAAACTATCTTAATGGCAATTGTTATTTTAAATGGTTTTCAGTCACCTAATACTGATTTAATATCTTGGTCATTAGGGTTAGGTATGACTACATTTTTAACCCTATTTACTAGCATGAGTTTGGGACTAATGGTGTCAGCCATAGTCAAAAATGCTTCTCAGGCAAATAGTGCTTTACCTTTACTATTACTACCTCAGATTATTTTTTCTGGAGTATTATTTAAGATGGAAGGAATTGGTAGTAAGATATCTTGGCTAATGTTAAGTCGTTGGTCAGTAGGGGCTTATGGTACATTAGTTAATGTTAATGCGATGGTTCCAGAACCTACTAAATTACCCGATGGTAGTACTATTCCTTTACCCTTTGAAGCCACTCCTGTTTATGAGCCTAGTTGGGGAAATTTAGGGTTAAATTGGGGAATTTTGTTATTGCATCTGGCAGTTTATTTTTCGGTTACTTGGATGGTACAGAAGCGTAAGGATATTTTTTGATTTGTTAATGGCTAATGCCTAATTGCTGAAGTCAGACAGGCTAATGACTAATAATTAGTTAATTCCCTTTTAACTCAGTTGGTTCACCAGATTGGGGTTAATTTCAAGACAAACTCTGGTGGTTGTGTTTCAACGTCATTAACTACTTGCTGTTGTCTATCTAGCATGAGCGTTTCCTCTTGCCCTGCATATATATATTAATTCATTTATTTTTTGGTGAGTGTAATAAATATGTAGGGGTGAAGCATTTGGGCGATAAGTTATCCATAAAACCCAATACCTCATATCCAAATGCTTCACCCTGTCTTAACGAATCCACTCAAATTACTATGATTGAACTAAATCGATTTAGTCTCATCAATCAACCAGTTATTAGTTTCAGCATCCCATACTAATCTAAAGCGCAGATAATGAGAAGCTTCTCGACCAGATTTCATCAAATATTTTAATCGAGTCTCAACTCTGGCGACTTCTGCACCTTCTTCAACCATTCTGACTTCCTGAATCTCTACAAAATTAACTGTTTGCCACCAATCTACATAAGAAATGTAACCATTTGGGTGAAGCTGGGAATTATTCCTGAATTGCGAAGATAAATGCTTCCATGCAGTTTCATACTGAGCATTATTAATCAATGAGTAATAATCTGGTATTGCTTGTTTTGGAGATGGTCGATTAACTGGTTGTGGCGTTGGTCGTATTATTGAAGGAGAAGGGGAAGGATTTACTGTGTTTTGAATTGGTGATTCTATAGGTTTAGTAGTAACTGAAGGGGATGGCAATAATGCTTGTTGTGTAGTGGTATTTTCTGAAGAAGATTCAGGAGAGCGAGTCAATATCATACCAAACACTACAGATGCACTAATCAATCCTCCTACTATCAAACTACCCAAAATTATCGTCTTGCTATTATCTTGATTTGACGGAGAAGAGGTAGGTGGAATTGTCTGATTAGATGATGGGAATACTGGTGGTGGAGATACTACTGTAGTTTGAGAAAAAGATGGGCTTGAAGAAACGGTTTGAGCCTTATGTTGCAAGGCTTGTAACATCTCCATTGCACTAGAATAGCGATCGCGCGGATGTGACATAATCGCTTTATCTATTACCATGCCTAAGTTTGGGCTAATCAGGGGTGCATACTCGCGCCAAATAATCTCGCCTGTGCGGGAATCTGTTTCCAACTGCTCGGGTGTTTTCCCAGTAAGCAAATAAATTGCGGTTAATCCTAAACTATACAAGTCACTAGAGTACACTGGTCTGCCCGCTGCTTGTTCTGATGGCATAAATCCGGGAGTACCAATTACAATGGAACTAGTGGGATTACCTTGAGAATTTACGACTGTCCCCATTGTCTCTCTCACTGCACCGAAATCAATTAGGACAGGTAAATTATCGGAAGACCGCAAGATGATATTATCCGGTTTGATATCTCGGTGAATAATTCCCTTTTTGTGGATATAATCCAAGACGGGTAAAATATTGGTTAATATTTCCCTAACTGAAGTTTCGCTCAGGATGCCTGACTGCTGCATCTTACTAGTGAGAGTGACACCTTCAATTAATTCTTGTACTAAATAAAATTGACTGTCTAACTCAAAGTAAGCATACAAACTAGGAATTTGGTTATTTCCACTGCCCAATTCTTCTAAAATTGCTGCTTCTCGTTGGAATCTTTCTTTAACTATGTTATATATCTGCGGATTATTGGCGATGGGTTTAAGTTGCTTAATTACGCAGCGACGGCGAGAGGGGAGGTGGATATCTTCTGCCAGGAATGTTTCACCAAATCCACCGCTGCCTAGAGTGCTAATGATTTGATAGCGATTATTTAGGATTGAGGGCATTATTGGGTAAGAGCTAATAGGGGGTCTATTTTAGAAGATAGCATTTATTATTAATCCTGTCATCACTATAAATTTTGTTTAGCTAATTAGATAGAGTTTATCGCACTACGCATTGAAATTAGGACGTTTTGATACCCCCTAATCCCCCTTAAAAAAGCAGGGCTGTTTCATTCTCCATTGAGAAATTGGGGAGAATGGGAGCAGGGGGGAAGGGGGAGAGAAGCGTTTTTAGTAATAATTAATCCCTAATTTTCTTTGAGTAGGATTTATCACCTGAAAATCGCGCCCAGTCTGCTTTCTAGCTCTATCAAATTTCATTCTTGAAACAGCCCTGCTTAAAAAAGGGGGAATAAGCCGAAAGAGAATTTCCTAATCTATATTTGTACTGCTATAGCACTAGCCAACATTTCAGAAATGGGTTAGAACTGATCCTCTAAGTGAAGCGATTGAAAGAGAGCCAAAGATTTCAGAATTTATATCCGTAATCTGTGGAACTTCATTACTGAGGCGACTCAGTTGCAGTATCAAGTTTTTCAATATTACCTGCTTTAATCCATCCTTCTTCACCTCCATCAACAATGCGAATTTTCTGCCATCTTTTATCGTCGCTCTCTTGCAAAACAAAAACTTCCTGATTATAAGCCACACCATTAGTGCGATTAGAATCTAAATTAGGTCGATCTCTAATACTCAATCCTTCAGGCCAAGTTACCCGTGCTTTATAAGCTCCTGGCGGTAATTCCTGAGTCTTGGGCGACTCATTAGGAGTAGGTGCAGGAGTGGCTTTCTTAGCCTGTTTTGAGTTGGAACCTGTGGGTAAACTTACAGGTTTGGCAATAGGAGAGGATTGTTTTTGTTCTTCTGCAAAAATTGGTTTAGGAGGATTAACAGACATTTTTGTAAATAGGTAATACGCGACACCAACAGCACCTCCCACCAAGAGGAAAATAGCTAAGAAAAAACCGAGACAAAATTTAGCGATACCTGACACCATAATTAAAAATTTATACCTGAATTATGTTTTAAGATCCCCCTAAATCCCCCTTAAAAAGGGGGACTTTGACTAAATTATCCCCCCTAAAAAAGAGGAGTTGGGGGGATCTAAATCTGACTGAGAAGGAAAGAAAACACATCCTAGCCCCGAGCCAAGAGCCAATAGCCTACTAAGGCTTAACGCAATTAAGCATCCGCAGAGTTGCTGCTGCGGCATAATTGCGTCGGGCTTGATCGTTAGGGATAAATGCTGTACCTGTTTCATTAAAGGGAGATGCTACTCGACAATAACCAGACATTTCGGTAATTAGGGATTCCGCCCAGTGACCTTGAATATCTGAAAATTGTACTACAGGTTGCTTGGGACTCAGATTTGATGGCTTACTTTGCAATGTTAATGCAAATTGGGCAGCTCTTCGCTGTACTGCCATTAATTCGGCGCGAGTTACTGCCTGAGTTGGTCTAAAGTTGCCATCGGTATAGCCGCTGACGATGTTATTTTCCCGCGCCCATTGGATTTTGGCTGCGCTCCATCGGGAGGCATCGACATCGGGATAGGGACGTGTTGAGACTTTGGCTGGTATTTGTAGATTAGCACCGGGAAGCTTGCCGAGGGCTTCTAACACCATGGATACTAATTGTTCTCTGGTTAATGCTGTTTGGGGTCTGAAGGTATTATCTTCTTTAAATCCTGCCACAAATCCCAATGCTACTGCTTGTTCAATTTCCTTGGCGTAGACATCGCTGGCAATATCTCGGAATGTAACAACAGTGCCTGTACCCGTGCCTGTACCCGTGCCTGTACCTGTGCCTGTACCCGTCCCCGTACCTGTGCCCGTTCCCGTACCAGTACCCGTTCCCGTGCCAGTACCTGTACCTGTACCCGTACCTGTACCTGTGCCAGAAGCCAAAGTGTCTATTGGGGTGCTATTAGCCAAATAAACATGACCTAGAGGTTTTCCTTGATAAGATCGTCTGGCAAATTCCCAACCAGGATCTAAAAATATCTTTAAGAAACCATTGCCTAAACCCCTCGTTCTCCCCACAACAACCTCTGGGGCACTGCGATCTTTTCGATTAGTACCAACTAGGAGTAATTCTCCATTACGTTCAACAACTCTGATTAAATAATCTAACCCTAAATCTTGACCTGCTGCGCGCAAAGAATAGCCATTACTATCAGTACTTCGTCCGCAAATACCTGTAAAATCAAATGTTAATAGTAGTGGTTCTATAGTGACAGGATTACTACCACTTTCGCTCCAGCACTGGCGGGTTGTTGCTATTTGTTGGATAATCAGGAGTTGATAAGATCCTTGACCAAAGGGCGAAGCTACTGCAATATATTTACTTTGGTCAACTGGTAGCTGCTCAAAAGTAGCTGAACTGACTGGTTTTCCTACTATCAATCCTGAGAAAGTCAAGGTGGCTATTGCTGCTACTTTCGTTAAAAATGAAGTTTTCATTCTGTCTGTAATACGGAAGAGAAAATATGGGCTAGGGAGGAGAGAGTGGGGATTGGGGATTGGCAATTAGTCATTAGTAATTAACAATTAGCAATTAACTATTATCTTCTAGCCCCAAGCCAAGAGCCAATAGCCAATAGCCAATAGTCCCCATTGTGAAACTGGCTAAACTAGCACAACCCTCTCCACAGTCGCTGGGAGTCCTACCCATGATAGGGGTAATGGCTCTAGTGACGGGAGGTTTGTGTTTATGATGTTTAACTTTATCGGATTGAGTGCCATATTGGGAATATTGACGCTCCTGATGTTTGGATTGTTGCAGTGGTTACATATTAGTGCGGGTCATTTGCTAGATTGGATTGTTGGTGTGGCGAGTTTTTGGTGGTTGTTAGTGGTGGTGACAGTACCGTGGAATGTCCATTTTGACGCGAGACAGGTTTTAGCTGATGCTGCGCAATCGGTGGATAAAGGGATTACCATCGACTCTCAGCAGGTAGTTTATGCCAAAGTGGTAGCTTCGCGATCGCTATTTGTGGCGATTATCCTTCACATCGTATCTGCGGTTGGACTTTACGCTCTAGCGGCAACGGGCATTAGTCCAGTTGGCTATATTAGTTCTGGTGCGGCGTTACTTTTAACTATTTTGCGCCCTACGGTGCGACTGTATGAGTATTTGGCTGCGCGATTGGCGGCGATTCGTCAGGAATTTAAGTATCCGCGCCAAGATATCTATGAATTGCGCGATCGCTTTGCTAATTTAGAAATGAGTGTCAAGCAGATAGAAGAAAAGCTCGATCCGGAGGAACCTTATTCCTGGGTGGCTACGCAGCAGCGTTACTGGGAAGAAAGTCGCAAAGAAGTGGCTCGTTTAGGGGCATCTTTGGAACAAATGGAAGCCCAAAATGAAGCAGAGCATCAACGGCTGAGACGGGAAGCGGAAAATGCGATCGCGCAATTAAGTACAGATGGTCAATTTTTGGATCGTGTACGGGAAATTATCCGGTTTTTTAAGACGGCTTAATTTATTTTTGGTTATTGGTTGTTGGTTTTTGATTGTTTATTTTTGTTATTGGTTATTCCCTAGTCCCTAGTCCCTAGTCCCTAGTCCCTAGTCCCTACTCCCCAAGAAAAAAACCCCTGGCTTTGGAGATAGCTGATAGGCCAGGGTGATACCAACATTTTTCAATATCTATCTTCACAGGAAGTCAAGAGGATGGGAAGCCCAATGCCTCAATCTTTACAGAATCTTTAAAAATCTGGGAGCATTCTTTATCGTAACTTCATAAAAGGAGCTTGATCACCAACAACTCCATCCAAACTTAACATAAAATTACAAATGCGCGATCGCTTACTCGCTTTAGGGAAACCCCTGAGCTTACTCCTGCTATTGCTTGAAGTCAATTTAGCAGTCAGACAAAAACCCTCTTCGGCTCAAGTCAATCCGCCCATTCCCATAGAGGCATCTCAGGATATTTGCCCTGCCCATTTGCCCCAAGCAATTGAATCCATCACCAATCGTCCAGAATTTCGCTATGCTCGTTGGGGGATTCTCATCCAAACCCAATCAGGGAATCAGATTCTCTACAGCCACGATAGCGATCGCTATTTTATCCCAGCCTCTAATATCAAACTACTCACCACCGCCGCCGCTTTACACCGACTCGGTCCTGACTTTCGGATTAAAACATCTATTTATGGCAGGAGTACAAATCAAAAATTACCCTCCTCCCACCTCAACCAACTCACCGACGAAACTATCAAATTATTGCGTCTAGTAGGTAGAGGAGATCCCAGTTTAACTGAAGAGGGATTAAAAGACTTAGCCAAACAAATAAAACAGCAAGGAATTCGTCACATCCAACAACTTATAGTAGAAGAAAATTACTTCAGCCAACCCACAATTAACCCCACATGGGAATGGGGAGATATCTCAACCGACTACGGCACATCAGTAAATAGCCTAATTCTCAATCAAAATGCCGCATCGCTAACACTATCACCCCAATCTTTAGGACAACCCCTCCAAATCACCTGGGAAGATTCTATCGCAGCCAAACAATGGCAAATCCAAAATAATACCATCACCTCTCAACCCGAATCATCAAGTTTTATCGAAATTAATAGTATTTTCGGCAAACCAATATTGGAAATTAGCGGTGAATTACCTCTGGAAAGCAAACCAATTACAACCTCCGTCGCAATTCTTGACCCCAGCTCATATTTTTTAGCCCATTTTCAAAACATCCTCGCCATTGAGGGAATTACAGTAGAAAATGCCTCTATTTCATTCCAGGAAAATCATCAAAATGAACCAGAATTAGCCACAATAACATCTCCACCATTAGCCGCACTCATAAGAGAAACCAATCAAAATAGTAATAATCTTTATGGAGAAGCCCTATTACGCACCCTTGGCTCCATTACCCAAAACAACAATAACAAATCAACTGCAGAAGTCGGATTAGTAGAAATAAAAGCCACCCTCACCCAATTAGGAATTAATCCAGAAAGCTATATTCAAGCCGATGGCGCAGGATTATCTCGCCAAAATCTAGTCACCCCCACCGCCCTAGTCCAAACTCTTCAAGTAATGGCAAAAACACCACAAGCTAATATTTATAAATCATCTTTATCCATCAGTGGCATTAACGGTACTCTAAGTCGCCGCTTTCGCGATACACCAGCCCAGGGTATCCTTCACGGAAAAACAGGAAGCATGACAGGAATATCAGCCCTTTCTGGATATTTAGATACTCCTAATTATCAACCGCTAGTCTTCAGCATTATGCTAAATCAAGCGACTCAGCCATCTGTAAGTCTCCGTCAGGCAATTGATGAAATTATTTTGCTCCTAACTCGCTTGCATTCTTGCTGATTACAGCTAAATAAATCTCAGCTTTAAAGATGAATATTTCAGCTCAACTCTTCCGTGTCTAAGTCGCATTAAAAGGTTATGTAAAGACCTTGTTCGATAGCTACAGCTTGCTGAAACATTCCTATCAGTATAGACAGGTTATCGATTTTTTTGAACTTGAATTTAACCAGATTTTGAATTATTTGCCAATTTTTTTTAACTTGCTCTGGTGACTGAAAGTACGAACCCATTTTGCCGGGATCGAAATAATTATTTTCTGAACCAAAAGGTTCCCCTAGAATCATGGATAACGATGTCTCATCTAATTCTGAACTTAAAATGTTTTGGATGTCTTCCCATTCATATCCAAGACCAATACTATGTGCTGGATTGTAGAACTTTGTCAAAGCAAAATCACCATATTGATGAGCATCCTTTAGTTCGATCATGGTTTCCCACGAATAGTCCAAAGGTTGACCTTCATAAGAATCTTTTAGAGAGTCTATATTCATATTGATGAAGTCGATGAGAGAATCTAGATCGCCTGTTAAAAGTGCCTTTTGTAGGCTATCACTTATTTCTTCTCTAAAGGCGTTGTAATCAAGTATAAATGCTTTATGTTCCATTGTCATCTCAGAATCTCCTAATTATCTTTATGGCAGAAAATCTTGTGGTTTGTATATCTCTACTCCGGCGGTTTCTCCATTATCTGGATTATCGATTTCTTGCCTAAGAGAGTAGAAAATTCTCCCCAAATTCACCTGACTGATAATTGATATTTTCGAGAATTATTTTAATTAAATGCAGAATTAAAAGGTAGCTGCTGGTAGTGGAAATGGTGCGTTAGCTTGAGGATAACGCACCCTACTTTAGTCCAACTACTAATTGATTATCGCAACCGCTACATCGGGATTGACATAAATAAAGTCATCAAGAGAGCCTTGTACCCTTGCCTCATCAAAGATTTGATTGCCATGGCTATAATTGTCAACTGTCAACTGCTATAATTAGCCAGAAATCTTTGGTAAGTTGTGGCTAAAGCATCAGTATCTCCCACATTACCAGGAAATAGTACCACTGGTAAATTAGGAAATAAAGGATGATCTTCGGGGGTGCGTACAACTGAGCATCCAGGAATAATTTGACCGAGTAACCTGGCGGCTCTTAATGATAATCCTGTACTTAAGACATCATTGGAAGTAATCCCACCTTTGCTAATTAAAAATCCGATATCATCGGGTAAGCCACGGACAATATCCATAAGTAATGCGGAAACGGCTAAACCGAAATTTAGCCTGGTTTCGACATCTGGGAATACTAGTTCTTGGCGACTGGTATAAACTACTGGAGTATTGCCATTTTCGTGAATTTCTCGAACTAGTTTTAGGGTATTTTCCAATAATTCAGCCCTTGGGATTCCTGATTCATCTAGTAAATGCGCCACATCTACTTCCACACCAACAATTCCCGGTACTTTGAGAAGATTTTCTAATTGTTGGGTTGTTTTCTTGACGTGGGAACCGACAATTACCGCTCCTGGTTTTCCTTCTCTCACGTATTGCGCCATATCTTCTGCGGCTACGGGTTGGGGGCCAAGATTGGCAAGGGATGTTAAGATACTGGCAGCAGAGCGAAATAAGAAATGTTTGCCTTGGGCGGCGGCGGTTAAAATATCGGTGGCAAAGTTATCTAAGTCGGCTTGATTTTCACCATCGACTACGCAACATTGATTGTTAGTTAGTTGTTGAAGGCGTGGTAAGCTGCCTTGGCGAATATCACCGAGGAGAAATCGCTCTACATCATTACTTTTGATGCGACTTTTGGTTTTTTCTTCCACATAATCTGGCAAATAGCTATAGTGATAGCTAAAAACGGAGTCGCGGGCAAATTCGGTTTCGTGGACGGGTGTGGGAATACCATCTATCATGAGATAATGGATGCTTTCTTTGGTAATTCTTCCGCCTTCAAAGAAGGCAGGCACTAGAAAATGAGCGTCAAATGGGCCTACTTCTTCAGCAATTACGTCGGTTTCTACTGGGTAATGTCCGCGTAAGGTGGAGTCAGAACGACTGACTACGAGGAAATCTGTTATCCTTTCAGCATCTAAGGCTATTTTCAGGTTATGGCAGACTTCTCTAGTTACAGATGTTGCTTGTTCTGGTGTCAGCGCTCTGGTATTTGTTAAAATAAAAAAGATGGGGGAATCATCTCTAAGTCCCAGTTGCAATGTGTCTAGATCCCAACGGGTTAGCAAGAGGCAACTATGGACGGTTTGGGAACCTGTTGGATCGTCATCTAGGACAATAATTTTGGGTTTGGCGCTCATTAGTTGTTAATTTTCGGTGATAATAAGATTATGACCGAAAAGGGGATAAATGAGGAAACGACAGCTTTGACAAGCTGCCGCAGTATCAATTAGCACGGGATCTCGATCGCATTATTTACCAAGAGCAAAAGTTATGGCAACGTCAAAGAGTGAATTTGAGATTACGAAAACAGAAAAAGAATGGCGCGAAATTTTAACGCCAGAAGCGTTTGATGTACTGCGCAAACATGGAACGGAAAGAGCATTTACTAGTCCCTTGGATAAAGAATATGGCAAGGGTACTTTTGTCTGTGCTGGGTGCGATTTACCCTTATTTTCCTCAGAAACTAAATACAATAGCGGTACGGGATGGCCTAGTTTCTACGCTCCCATTGAAGGCGCAATCGCAACATCTGTGGATCGCTCTTTTTTTATGACTCGCATCGAAGTCCATTGCAGTCGCTGTGGCGGGCATTTAGGCCATGTATTTAATGATGGGCCAGCACCAACTGGGCAACGCTATTGTATGAATGGTGTTTCCCTAAAGTTTATTCCCGGCTAAATCTCGTCAAATCGATTTCCTCTCCTAGTTAGGAGAGGAAGTCTGACTGGGCAATAACTATGGCTAAAACCCTGGCACAGCCTATTTTAGATCCCATCTTTCAGTCCATATTTGAAACTCGTTCGAGCGGCGATAGCCAAATAACCAATAACTACAACCAACAACTAACAATCAACCACAAATTATGGCTAAATATGTAATGTGGGGAAGCTACTGTGAAGACGTTTTAGAAAAACGTACTCCTTACCGACAATCTCATTTAGATGGTTTAGCAAAGCAAAAAGAATCTGGTGTTTTGATTACAATTGGGCCTACCCAGGATTTAACTAAAGTTTTTGCTATTTATGAAGCAGAAGATGAAGCTACTGTGATTCAATTAGTTGAAGGAGATCCTTATTGGCAAAATGGAATTTGGACAGAATATTCTGTCAAGGAGTGGATTCAAGCAATTTAAAGGGGAAACCCAAGCTACCAAAACATCATAGAAGCTAACATCCACCTTGCTTCAGCAGGTGGATGTTAGCGAAGCTTGGACATTTAACAATTAACCATTAGCAATTAGCCAATCACAAACATGGTATCTCTTGCTCGGAAAAACTTACTAAATGATATTCCTCGCTTTTTAGTAGCGCAAGCAGGAATCATGTTTGCTGTTAGCTTAGTTACCCTCCAAACAGGTATTTTTAACGGATTTACTCGCTCAACAGGTCAATTAATCTACAATTCTGATGCTGATATTTGGGTTTCCTCAGATACATTAGTCCAGCTAGAAATGACATTGCCAATCCCGGCATCTTACGTGTTGGATGCGCGGAAAATAGAAGGAGTAAAAATAGCGGAACCGTTAATTTTTAGTGGAGCATTGTGGCGGCCTCCCCAAGGAGAAATTACCAGAGCAAGAATTATCGGATTCGATATTAAAGGACAATTATTTACACCAGTAAATATCAGTGAGGGTAGTGTCGATGAACTAAAAAAGCCTTATACGCTGATAGTGGATAAGAAAAATCAAGATTCCCTAAGTATTAAGAAGATTGGCGATAAAATACAAGTCAATTCCTTCCCCTCGCAAGTAGTTGGCTTTACTGAAGGAAATAAATCAATTGTCTCTAATGCTTTCACATTCATGTCATTAGAAACAGCCAATACTATTTTAACTTCCGGTCAAACTTCCAGCTTATCTTGCCAATTACCATCAAAATCCCAACAATTTAGCTGCACGAATAGTTACACAGCCCCATCGGATTTAGCCGCGCTAACCACAGCGCCGCCTCCACCCAATAAATTAGTAGCATCGGATCTAATTACTTATGTTTTAATTAAAGTAAAACCAGGTGAAGATATTGAGAAACTAAAAAAGAAACTTCAGGCCAGTTTACCCAATACCCGCGCTTATTCTCGTGAAGAATTACTAGAAAAAAATCAAACCTTTTGGCAAAAGCGAACCGGAGTTGGGTTCGTTTTAGGTTTGGGTGCAGTTGTTGGTGTGATTGTCGGGATAATTATTGTCGGACAAATTCTTTATTCCTCTGTATTAGATCATCTTAAAGAATTTGGGACATTGAAGGCAATTGGCGCATCAGATTGGACAATTTATGGTGTCATTATCGAACAGGCACTTTGGATGGCGGTGTTTGGTTATATTCCCGGTATGGTACTCTGTTATGGGGTGGCTTATTGGGCATTTGTCAGTGAAGGTATTTTAATTTTAATTACGCCCGTATCCGCGATCGCAGTTTTGGGGATAACGGTAGGGATGTGTGTTGGTTCGGCGATTTTTGCGATTCAGAAAGTTACCAGACTCGATCCCGCGATGGTATTTAAAGCATAGCATAAATATAGTTCTAATTCCCATCTTATATCTCTGGAGAAACCAACCCTTTTCGGATCGCTAAAACAGCCGCTTGAGTGCGATCGCGCACATCTAGTTTTTGTAAAATAGTATGAACATGAACTCGTACCGTACCCGTAGCAATGTGCAAAAATTCAGCAATTTCTTGATTAGTCTTTCCGGCTGCAATTAGCGCCAAAATTTCTTCTTCTCGCTGAGTTAGTGGATTGAGAAATTCTTCCTCCATTTTCTCTAAGGTTGGCACACTGTTTGCTGATACACTATTTGTGACAGCCTCCCGAATTTCTGCCGTACAAACTCGATCCCACCATGATGCGCCTGCTACTACAGATTCCAGTGCTAAAATTAGTAATTTTGCTTCAATTCCTTTGAGACAGTATCCTGACGCACCTGCTGCAATTAACCTTTCAATTAGAGATTTTTGAGAATGGGAGGTTAAGACTAAAACTGGTATTTCTGGATGCTGTTGTTTAATTTGACGACAAGCTTCAACACCACCAATTCCTGGTAAACCCACATCCAACAATACCACATCTGGTAGGTACTGATTGGTTAATTCTACCGCTGTTTCTCCATCTATCGCCTCTCCCACAATATCCAATCCTGCCGATTGTAATCGCACTGATAATCCCAGGCGAAATAGTTCATCATCTTCTACCAGTAAAATTCGTAAATTTGTCATTTGTCATTGGTTGTTGGTTGTTGGTTGTTGGTTGTTAAAATACTTAACTATTTTCTATACTTGTTTCCCCACTCCCTACTCCCCAATCCCCCTAAAACAAGCAGGTAGTCGAAAGCCGAATAAAGCACCTTGAGGTGTGCGATTTTCTGCCCAAATTGTACCGCCATGGGCTTCAATAATTTGGCGACTCAAGTATAAACCTAAACCAGATCCTTTGGCTTGGCGATGGGTATTTCCTTGATAAAATTGTTCAAATAAGTAAGGAAGTTCATTTTGAGTAATTCCTGGTCCACGATCTATAATTTTCACTATTGAGTTAGTAGCATCTGACTCTAACACAACTTCCACCTTACCACCTCGTGGCGAATGGTTAATGCTATTAATTAGTAAATTATTGATAACTCGCTGCAATTGTAAGGGATCTCCTTTCACCCATATCGATTGGCGAAAGTTTGATGTACCATGGCTTAAACAGAGATAAACTCGACGAGTTGAGGCTAAATCAGTGAGAGTTGCGATCGCATATTCTGCTAAGGTGACTAAATTCACATCGGTTAACTGAAGTTTCAATCCTTCTGTGTCGTTGCGATAAACATCCAGTAATGTCTCTACCATTTGCAATGTGGATTGGTGAGAAGAGATCATCATGGTAAATACTTTTTGCTGTGGTAGGGTTACTTCACCAAAATGTTTTTGTTGTAGAGATTTTAGGGTTTCAATAGCACCTAATAGTGGGGTTTTGAGATCGTGAGTTAGAGTGGAGGCAAAATCTTCTCTCACTCTAGCTAATGTTTCTTGGGAACGTAATTTAGCCTCTTGACGTGCGATGGCTTCTTCATAACGACGAGTGCGATTGCTTAAAATACCTGTCACTACCAAAGCAATCATAGCAATTAATCGATTTGCTACTGTGGCGGGATTTGTATGTTCTACATTAGGAAAGACCAAATTTAATAGAGTCAAGGTACAAGCCAATAGCGTCACTACTAAAGTTGCTGAACGATTTAACCGAGGATTCGCAAGTAAAATTGGTCCGGTGTAGAGGTAGCCAAATACATAATCTGATGGAGTTGTATATTCCAGCGTAATCACGATAGCAAATGTTACTATAATTAGCCAGAATGTTCTAGCATCTTGATTCTGACTAAATAAATTTGCTTTGTTTTTTAATAACCAAATAAACATCTTAATTTCTTCTGTTTATCTACTATTACCACTTACCTGTAGGGTGCGTTACGCGCAAGCTAACGCACCACTTACACCTACCCAAAACCTGTATCTGTAGAGTGTGTTACGCTCAAGCTAACCCGGAACTACACTATTAATAATCTTGGTGTATAACTCCTATATCATTTGATATATTCTCCTATATCTATCTATATAAACCTCTAGTACTATCTCCAATCGTAGCCTATATCGAGCTAAATAATCCGCGAATGAATAAAATTTATATCATTTGACTGATGGCGATCGTTTGGCAAATGCCAGATAATTAGAGTATGACTTTTAACTAGTCTGATTCGTGCTACTTTCGTCTCGAACAATATTTATGTTAGAAGGCTTCATCCAAATTGCCTTAACTTTAGCAATCTTAGTAGCTATTGTCCCTCATTTTGGCGGATATATGGCTCGTGTATTCCTGGGAGAAAGGACATTTCTCGATCCAGTAATGACTCCATTGGAAGGTTTTATCTATAAAGCTAGCGGTATCCGCCCGCAAGAAAATATGACAGGTTGGCAATATATAAGTGGGGTACTGTATAGCAACCTGGCAATGTTTATCTTGGTGTATTTTATCTTCATGATTCAAGGTAATTTACCTCTGAATCCAACTGGCTTAGAAGCACCTAGTTGGGATTTAGCAGTTCATACTGCTATCTCATTTATCACGAATACAGATCAACAGCATTACTCTGGAGAAACTACATTTAGTTATGCTTCCCAGATGTTCGCACTAGGGTTTTTAATGTTTACCTCAGCAGCGACAGGGCTATCGGTTGGTATCGCATTTATTCGGGGATTAACGGGTAGATCTTTGGGAAACTTTTACATGGATTTAATCCGGTCAATTACCCGAATTTTATTGCCGATTTCCCTAGTGGGTGGAATAGCATTACTCATTCTGGGTATACCAGAAACCTTAGCTGCACCAGCAATAGTTACTACTTTAGAAGGTAGCCAACAAGTCATTGCTAGAGGACCAGTTGCCCATTTTGAAATTATTAAGCAACTGGGAGAAAACGGCGGTGGCTTTTTCGGAGTTAACTCTGCCCATCCCTTTGAAAATCCCAATGGTGCTTCCAACCTCCTGGAAACATTAATTATGGTTTGTATTCCTGCTTCTCTAATTTACACCTACGGAGTTATTGCTGGCAATAAAAAGCAGGGATGGCTACTATTTTGGATGGTTTTCATAATTTATCTCATCCTAATTCTGATTACTGCCATTGGCGAATATCAGGGGAATCCTTTAGTAAATAATATTTTAGGGAGTAAAGCACCTAATTTAGAGGGGAAAGAAGTTAGATTTGGGTGGGCACAGACAGCATTGTGGGCAATTACCACAACAGGAACTATGTGTGGTGCAGTTAATGGAATGCACGATTCCCTCATGCCTCCTGGTGGCTTTTCTACCCTATTTAATATGTTTATTCAGATGGTTTGGGGGGGACAAGGAACGGGAACTGCTTACTTATTTATTTACCTAATTCTAACGGTATTTCTCACTGGATTAATGGTGGGCAGAACACCAGAATTTCTCGGACGTAAAATAGAAAAGCGAGAAATTGTTCTAGCTAGTGTTATTCTCCTCGTTCACCCATTTGCTATATTAATTCCTGGTGCAATTACCCTTGCCTTTCATCATACCTTGAGTGGGATTAGTAATCCCCAATTTCACGGCGTATCCCAAGTAATTTATGAATATACCTCAGCCACAGCTAATAATGGTTCAGGGTTTGAAGGATTAGGAGATAACAGCATTTGGTGGAATCTTACTACCTCTATTTCCCTCTTAGCAGGACGATATTTACCAATTATTGCCCTCCTACTTTTAGCAGATGGAATGTATCGCAAACAACCCGTCCCCGAAACCCCTGGAACCCTCCGTACCGACACAGGTTTATTTACAGGTATTACTGCTGGAGTAATTTTAATTCTAGGGGCATTAACATTCTTCCCAATTCTCGCATTAGGACCAATTGCAGAAGGATTTATGATTGCTAATGGCTAATGGCTAATTGCTAATAAAACTTTTTCTTCCCTCTTCCCTGTTTTCTGTTCCCCCTTTAATGGTTAATTCCATTCCCTACTTCCTAAAATCTTTGCGTTAAAAAATATGATTTCTACTAAAACCAGTCGCCGCCAAAAAAAGAAACAACAAAAAGTCAACACCAAAGGAATCTATCAAAGAGCCTTTAAAGATGCCTTCCTCAAACTCAGTTTCAGAGTAATGTTAAAAAATCCAGTCATGTTTGTTGTCTGGGTTGGGACAATAATCGCCGCACTTTTAATACTTGATCCCAGTCTATTCGGTTCTGTACCTGGGGAAAATCAGCGTCTATTTAACTTATTCGTCACTCTAATTTTATTCCTCACCCTTTTATTTGCTAACTTTGCTGAAGCAGTTGCAGAAGGGCGGGGGAAAGCTCAAGCTGATTCATTACGTTCTACCAAATCAGATACCATAGCCCGAAAACTTTTACCTGATGATTCAATCGTAGAAATTAGTTCTACTCAATTGCGCAAAGGCGACCAAATTAAAGTAATTTGTGGTGATATTATTCCCGTAGATGGCGAAGTAATTCGCGGAATTGCTTCAGTCGATGAATCAGCAATTACTGGAGAATCTGCACCAGTTTTAAAAGAACCGGGTAGTGATGTGGCTAGTTCCGTTACTGGAGGAACGCGGATTATTTCTGATGAATTGATTCTCAGAGTTACCGCAGATCCTGGCAAGGGATTTTTGGATAGAATGATTGCCCTAGTTGAAGGGGCAGAAAGAACTAAAACACCAAATGAAATTGCTCTAACCGTATTGCTAGCTGTTCTCACTTTAGTATTTTTAATTGTAGTTGCGACTATTCCACCCATTGCTAATTATGTGGGTAGTCCAGTAGGTGTTGCTAGTTTAATCTCCCTATTAGTTGCCCTAATTCCTACCACAATTGGCGGATTATTAAGTGCAATTGGGATTGCTGGGATGGATAGAGTTGCTCAATTTAATGTAGTAGCAACTTCAGGACGAGCAGTTGAAGCCTGCGGCGATATTAATACTTTGGTACTGGATAAAACTGGTACAATTACCCTGGGAAATCGGCTGGCAGAAGAGTTTATTCCTGTTAATGGTCACTCTCAATCTGAGATTGCCCGTGTTGCCTTGTCTGCAAGTCTTTTTGATGAGACACCGGAAGGTAAATCGATTGTTCGGTTAGCAGAAAAATTAGGGGCAAAGATAGATTTTGACCCCAAATTAGCTGAAGGAATTGAGTTTTCCGCGAGAACCCGTATGAGTGGTACTGATTTGCCCAATGGTTGTGAAATACGGAAGGGGGCGGTAGATTCAATTAAAGGATTTGTGCGATCCCGTGGTGGAAAAGTTACACCTCAACTTGATGCGGCTTACGAAAAAGTTTCTCTTTTAGGAGGGACTCCTTTAGGGGTTTGTGAAGGGGCGGAATTGTACGGTATTATCTATCTCAAAGATATGATTAAACCTGGTATTCGAGAAAGATTCGATCAGTTGCGGCGGATGGGAGTTCGGACTGTAATGCTAACAGGAGATAACCGGATTACAGCAGAAGTAATTGCCGCAGAAGCTGGGGTAGATGACTTTATTGCCGAAGCCACACCCGAAGACAAAATTGAGGTGATTCAACGGGAACAAGCCCAAGGTAAATTAGTAGCAATGACGGGGGATGGTACGAATGATGCACCTGCATTAGCACAGGCAAATGTGGGTTTGGCAATGAATTCTGGTACTCAGGCGGCAAAGGAAGCTGCTAATATGGTGGATTTGGATTCCGATCCGACAAAACTGATTGATTTGGTGACGATTGGTAAGCAATTGTTGATTACTCGTGGGGCGCTAACTACTTTTTCTATTGCTAATGATGTGGCGAAATATTTTGCGATCATCCCGGCGATGTTTCCGCCTGTGGCGAGTTTGAATATTATGGGTTTGGCGAGTGGTAATTCTGCTGTTTTGTCGGCGTTAATTTACAATGCTCTGATTATTCCGATCTTGATTCCTTTGGCGTTAAAGGGGGTGAAGTTTAGGCCAGTTAGTGCTAATCAGTTATTGCGGGATAATATTTTGATTTATGGTTTAGGAGGGGTTGTTGCTCCGTTTGTGGGGATTAAGGTAATTGATGTTTTGATTGGGGGGTTGGTTGGGTGAGGATGGGGTTTTGTTTTTAACGCAGAGGTGCGCAAAGGTTGGCACAGAGGTTCGCAGAGGGTTGTAATATTTGTTGAGTTGGAGAGAGAATTTTATGAAGGAAGGTTATAGTTTTAGAGAGGGTTTGTTGAGGAATGGGGGTGAGGTGATGGAGATGCTGCGGGAATTTTGGTACAGGCATCCTTTGCCGATTCAATTGTTTGTTTTGCTTTGTTTGAATTTAGCGATTGCGCCTGCTGTTGATGCGGCTACTGGTGGAGAAATTACGCGGAAGGTGGCTTATGCGATTGGTATTTTGGGTATGGTGGTAGTGGGGCTTTGTGTTTATCTTTTTGTGGTGATTTTTCAGCCGGAACGCTTCTGATTCGTTGTAAGTTCTAGATTATATTATTCATCGGTGTGAATATGTCTATCATTCGAGAAAGTATCGCGGCAATTCGGGTTACTTTAGTCCTGTGGGTTTTGACTGCATTGATTTATCCATTTTTTATGCTGGGTGTTGGTTGGATATTTCCTTACCAAGCTAATGGTAGTTTGATGAAAAATCTGGCAGGAGAGGTTGTGGGTTCGGCTTTAATTGGTCAATCTTTTACCTCGGAACGATATTTCTGGAGTCGTCCGAGTACAACGAATTACAGTAGTTTTCCCAGTCAAGATTTTAATCAGAAAAATCCTGAGAATTTGGTACAAAGAACAGGTACATCTGGGGCTAGTAATCTTGCACCTAGCAATACTCAAAAGTTACTTAAGGATAATCGGCAACCTAACGATCCGGATTTAGTCAAGCGGATTAATGAACGTGTAAATCAACTCAAACAAGCGAATATTCAGCCAACTCCCGATCTAGTTTATACTTCTGGTTCTAGTTTAGATCCTCATATTAGTATTGAGTCAGCAAGAGGACAGATTGAACGGGTAGCAAAGGCGCGATCTCTTGATTACAATCAGGTTAAGATTCTAGTTTCTAAAAATACTGATAATCGATTTATTGGTATCTTTGGCGAACCGGGAGTTAATGTTGTTAAACTTAATTTAGCCCTAGATGCTTTAGGTAGAGGTTAGTTAATAGGATTAAACTAGTCAAAAGCATGATTAATAAGAGCGAATTTAGTAATCAATCTATCTCTTATCAACACCTGAAAAAGCATCGCGGCAAGCATAGAATGTATATTGGGATGGCTCCAGGTGTGGGTAAAACATTCCGGATGTTACAAGAGGCTAGGGAACTGAGGGAAGAAGGTATTGATGTTGTCATTGGACTATTAGAAACTCATGGGCGTAAGGAAACAGCCGCAGAAGCCGAGGGATTGGAAATAGTACCTCGTTTATTAATAACTAGAGGTGCTACAACTCTCAGTGAAATGGATACCGATACTATTTTGGCTCGTCAACCGCAACTGGTACTTGTTGATGAACTCGCTCATACAAATGTCCCTGGTTCTCCTTGTGAAAAGCGCTATCAGGATGTTGAAATAATTCTAGAAGCAGGAATTGATGTTTTTTCAACTGTTAATATTCAGCATTTGGAAAGTCTCAATGACTTAGTAGCTAAGATTACTGGTGTGGTAGTCCGCGAAAGAATACCGGATCGAGTATTAGATGAAGCTGATGAGGTTGTCGTTGTTGATGTTACCCCAGAAACTCTAGAAGAAAGATTAATAGAAGGGAAAATTTACGCTTCGGAAAAAATCGATCAAGCCCTGCAAAATTTCTTTCAGAGGCGTAATTTAGTTGCTTTGCGAGAATTGGCTTTGCGAGAGGTGGCTGACAATATTGAACAATCAGCAGAAACCTCTAAATTAGCAGGTCAATTTTGCACTGTTCAGGAACGAGTGTTAGTTTGTGTTTCAACTTATCCTAATTCAGCTCAATTGTTGCGGCGCGGGTTCCGGTTAGCTACTATAATGCGGGGACGTTTATATGGATTATTTGTGATTCATCCGGAGAGGTTTCTCACAAAAGAAGAAAGTCTATATCTGGAAAATTGCGAACATTTATGTCGGGAAGTGGGCGGCGAATTTTTAAGAGTTACTGACAGTAATATTACCAAAGCGATTGCAGAAGTAGCACATAAATATCATATTACTCAAGTGGTGTTAGGACAGACTCGTAAATCTCGTTGGCAGTTATTTTTACATGGATCTCCAGTGCAAAAGTTACTGCGGTATCTCAAGGATGTAGATTTGCATATTATTGCCGCAGATAACTCGACTGCTAAAAAAAATATCCAATATTAATATGGCTAAACTGATTTTGTTTTTAACGACATCATTTATAATCAGATTTGTGGTTTGGGTTCCCATCAGATTTATATTCCTGAGACTCTTTGGTTTATATGTAGGAAGTCTAATTTTTAATCTTTTTGGTGGCATCTTTTTTGTCTATTTTGTCGAGAGGTTTTTTGTCCTTTTCCAAGAGGATGATGGACGCGGTTTACTAGGAGTGTTTATCCCGGAGTGGGTGGAGACTCCCGTGACACTTTTTTTCTGGAAAGTTACCCGATGGTTGCGGAAGCAGTGGTTTATCTGGAAAAATGGATACCCGCCATAAAAATTACGCAAAATCTTTGTTATATCTGATAACTTGCGCCAATTCTAACAAGCCGAAAAACCTAACCCCCCAGCCCCCTTCCCTTCAAGGGAAGGGGGATCCAGAAATCTTGCTCTATTTCTCGATTCCGGAGACAAGATTTTTTTTAACATGCCTTGAAGGGAAGGGGGAGCCAGAAATCTTGCTCCCCTCTCCTTGTAGGGAGGGGTTGGGGGAGGGATTAAATTATAGTAGTATGGTACTTTACTTCACCAATGAAGATGTCCCATACTCATAATATGTTCAAGAAAAGACTCTTTTCCCAGATTCTGCCCTTCTTATTTAGTTTTTTACTAGTTGTCGCCTGTAGTCAGACAAATCAGCCTAGTAATACAACCTCTGGCACTCCCGGAAATACTTCATCCAGCGGAAAAACAATTCCCATTGGTATTGCTGTAGCCCAAACCAGTAACACTGCTTTAATTGGCCAAGAACAAGTTATTGGTGCTAAAATTGCTGAAAAGTATTTTAATGATAAAGGTGGAGTTAATGGCACGCCAATTAGGTTAATTTTTCAAGATGCTGGTGGGGATGAACAAAGTGCAATTAATGCCTTTAATACTTTAATTAATCAAGATAAAGTTGTGGGTATTGTGGGACCAAGTGCATCCCAACAAGCCTTTGCAGCGGATCCCATTGCGGAGCGTGCTAGTATACCAGTTATAGCAGCTTCTAATACTGCGAAGAATATTCCCCAAATTGGTAAATATATTAGTCGGGTATCTGCACCAATATCGGTGGTAGCCCCTAATGCTTTGAAGGAAGCAATTAAACTTAATCCAAATATCAAGAAAGTAGCAGTATTTTACGCTCAAAATGATGCTTTTAGTAAATCAGAAACAGAAACATTCCAGCAAGCAGTAAAAGACCAAAAGCTGGAGTTAGTCACCGTGCAAAAGTTTCAAACTACCGATACAGATTTCCAAACTCAAGCCACTAACGCCATAAACTTAAAACCAGATCTGATTATTATTTCAGGATGGACGGCCGATGGAGGAAATTTAGTAAAACAATTGCGGGAGTTGGGATATAAAGCGTTAATTATTGGTGGGAATGGGTTAAATACCTCTAATATATTTCCCATTTGTCAAAAACTTTGTGATGGGATTATTATTGCCCAAGCATACAGTCCTGAATTAAATAATGAAATTAATAAAACATTCCGGGAAGCATATAAAGCAGAAAAGAAACAAGATCCTCCCCAATTTAGTGCCCAAACCTTTGCCGCTGTCCAAGTTTTTGTTGAAGCTTTAACTGCTGTAGATAGCAAGACAAAAGTAAATGGATTACCTTTAGCTGAATTGCGGACAAAACTTAACGAACAGGTTTTAGCTGGAAGTTATGAAACTCCATTAGGGGCAATTTCTTTTGATCCGGAGGGAGAGGTGAAGCAAGGTGAGTTTTTTGTGGCACAAATTAAAATGGATGCGGATGGAAAGAATGGAAAGTTTACCTTTTTGAAGTAAGATAAATGGCTAATGGCTAATGGCTAATCGTTAAT
>DOIX01000361.1:1351-5997 GCA_003511885.1 Cyanobacteria bacterium UBA11153 | reverse complement strand
GCCCTGCTTAGTAAGGGGGGAGCTAGAAGAATATCTGTAGCAAGTATGTAGGAAATTGGGATAACCAATAATATTGATTGCTAACAAGTGGCGTGATGCTTATTTCACCATTTGTAGCATAATTAAAGATCGATCTTTGACAGAAACAGGCTGATTACCACAATAAATTATGCCATTTTTCACAAAAACTGGTTCGGTTGTATCAAGGATAGTTTGCCAGCGAAATTCCTGTAAGGTGATAGGTAAAACAAAATCAATTGCTTCATAATGGGCGTTAAAAAACAAAATAAAGCTATCATCAATAATTCTCTCACCTCTTGGTCCTGGTGTCATGATTTCTTCACCATTTAAGAAAATTGCGATTGCTTTGGCAAATCCGTCATGCCATTGGGCTTCTGTCATCTCTCCCCCATCAGGGTTAAACCAACCAATATCTTTAACTCCGGAGCCGTGAATTTCACGCCCTTGAAACCATCTCCTCCGGCGAAATGTTGGATGTTGGCGGCGGAAATAGATCAATTCGCGGGTAAAATGAAATAACTGAGAATTTCGGGTTTTCAAGTCCCAATTTAACCAGGTAAGTTCATTATCTTGGCAATAGGGATTATTATTGCCATGGTGAGATTTGCCTAATTCATCGCCACCTGCTAGCATTGGTATGCCTTGGGAAAGGATGAGAGTTGATAAAAAATTGCGCCTTTGTTTATCGCGTAATGCCAATATATTAGGATCGTTTGTTTCCCCTTCTATCCCGCAATTCCAGGAACGATTATGGCTGTCACCATCCCGATTATCTTCCCCATTTGCCTCATTATGTTTATCGTTATAACTTACCAAATCAGCTAGACTAAAACCATCATGAGCCGTGACAAAATTAATGCTAGCATTTGGTCTTCTGCCATTGGATTTATATAAATCAGAACTTCCGGTAAACCGATAAGCAAATTCGGCTAAAGTTCGGTCTTCACCGCGCCAAAAATCTCGGACTGTATCTCGATATTTCCCATTCCATTCTGACCATAAAAGCGGAAAATTTCCTACCTGATATCCGCCTTCACCCACATCCCAAGGTTCGGCAATTAACTTAACTTCAGCAATGACTGGATCTTGGTGAATAATATCAAAAAATGCGGCTAAATTATCCACAGCATGGGATTCTCGCGCCAAGACAGAAGCTAAATCAAAGCGAAACCCATCAACGTGCATCGCTAAAATCCAATAGCGCAAGCTATCCATAATTAACTTTAACACTTGGGGGTGTGGTACGTTGAGAGAATTACCGCAACCAGTATAATCTTTATAGTAACGGGGATTCTCTTCTACTAAACGGTAATAAGTGGCATTATCGATACCTCGCAGCGATAGAGTAGGCCCAAAATGATTTCCTTCTCCAGTATGGTTATAAACCACATCTAAAATTACTTCAATTCCGGCGGCGTGTAGGGCTTTCACCATTTGTTTGAATTCCCTTACCGGCCCTCCCAATGTTCGATCGGAACTGTAAGCAAAGTGAGGTGTAAAATAATTAATAGAATCGTAGCCCCAATAATTTTTAAGCCCTTTATCTACTAAATGTCCCGGACAGGCAAGAAACTGATGAACTGGGAGTAATTCAACAGCAGTAATTCCCAACGATTGGAGATAGGAAATAGCGGCTGGATGTGCCATTCCAGCATAAGTGCCTCTCAATTCTGGTGGAATATCTGGATGTAACTTAGTAAAGCCCCGGACATGAGTTTCCCGAATAATAGTTTCGTGAAAGGGAATATGAAGTAACTCATCATCATCCCAATCAAAAGCATCATCAATCACTACAGATTTAGGCACAAGATGAGCATCATCAGCATCGCAGAAAGAAAGATCTCTGATGGGATCTTGCAAATTATATCCAAAAAGTTCCGAACCGTGAATTAAATCTCCATCTAAGGCTTTACTATATGGATCGATCAGTAATTTATGGGGATTAAAACGATGACCTCCATTGGGAGCATAAGGCCCATAAACGCGGAATCCGTACCTTTGTCCTGGCCCTATTCCTGGTATATAACCATGCCAAATAAAATTATCTACTTCTGTCAAAGGTAAGCGCGTTTCTCGGTTTTCTTCATCAAATAAACATAGTTCTACACCTGTGGCGTGTTCGCTAAATAGAGCAAAATTTGTACCTTTACCATCCCAAGAAGAGCCTAGAGGGTAGGCTTGTCCAGGCCAGATTGGAAAATACATAAGCAGTATTGTCGATCGTTTGGGTCAAGAGAGTTAAGAAATGGAGATTCCCTAACTTCCCTAAGAGATTGTAACCTAATTTTGATACCTCATTCAATCTATAGAGAACAATACCTATCAGTCAATCTGTTGTTGACGATTTAAGATAGATGAGTTAGATTGAGTTCATGTCTTTCCCGCTTAATTTTTCACCTGTCTCCGGTCTTTGCTCTGCTCCTCCTGTTGCTGACACTGTAGAGGCTTCTCCTCCTTGTTGTCTTGCCCCTCTACCTGGTGTCGTTGCTAGGCTTGCTGCGGCTGCGGGTGCTTCTTTTCTCTCTATTCGCCCTTCTTACCGCTCATTTTCTCTTTGGGTTTGCTGTGTATTTTTTCGGTCTTTTGCAGAAGCTTCTACTTTTTCTAAGTCTGCCTCTTCCGCCTTTGACTTGCCATTTTGTGCTGTCAGATTAGTAGGTGCAAAAAAGTTTGCTGTTTCTGTGCCCTGTTCGATCTCTGATTGGCATTGTCCTCCTGATTCTGTTCCCTGTTTGGTTGTTTCTTTTCAGCCTCTTCCCCGGATCTTAAGTTTACCATTATGGCAACTATCTCTCATGTTAATCTTATATCTAAAAGCGATCGATATTTACAGCAAGATGATTGTCAATATTCCTGAATAGGAGCAAGAGCTGTCATACTAATACAGTATTCGCTAGTATTGGTGATTTGGTTAAATAGTCAGGTGTATTGCCGACGATCAAATTGAATAATTGACACTAGTTTTAAGAGGAATTTTGGGAATTGATGAAAACTAGATTATTTGCAAAAAAATCAATAGAAAGTTTATTACAACAAGCCGAGGATTCAACCTCTCACGGATTAGAAAGAACCCTAAATGTTTTTAATCTTACTGCCCTGGGTGTAGGTGGTATCATTGGTGCGGGTATTTTTGTCCTGACGGGGCAAGTAGCGGCTAATTATACAGGACCTGCGATCGCGCTATCATTCCTAGTAGCTGCTATCTGCTGTGGCTTCGTCGGTTTGTGCTATGCCGAATTTGCTTCCATGATTCCCATTGCTGGCAGCGGCTATACTTATGCCTACGCTACTCTAGGGGAAATTGTAGCCTGGATGATTGGTTGGGTTTTATTATTGGAATATGTTTTTTGCTGTGCTACCGTAGCTGTTGGTTGGTCAGGATATATCACCAGCTTTCTCAAAGATATCGGAATTGTCATTCCCCCATATTTATTATCGGGTACTTTTAATGTACCCGCCATCTTTATTATCGCCATCATCACCATCTTGCTGCTCCTAGGAATTCGCAAATCATCAGGAGTCAACAATGGCATAGTTGCTGTCAAATTAGGGGTAATTTTCCTCTTTATCCTAGTAGGCATTTCCTACATCAACCAAGAAAACTTGCTTCCCTTTATCCCCGAAAATACCGGAGAATTTGGTAAATTTGGTTTGAGCGGTATTTGGCGAGGGGCAGGAGCAATATTTTTCGCCTATATTGGCTTTGATGGCATCACTTCTGTAGCCCAAGAAGCGAAAAATCCCCAAAGAGATATGCCCATTGCGATTTTAGCTTCCCTACTAGTTTCCACCATACTTTATATTAGTGTCGCCTTAGTACTAGTAGGAATTGTCCCCTATCAACAACTAAATGTAGCAGATCCGATGGCTGTAGGAGTCGATGCCCTAGGGGAAGAATTGGTATGGTTACAATTTGCCATTAAAATCGGCGCGATCGCAGGATTGAGTTCAGTTATCCTAGTCAATATGATGGCACAAGCCAGAATTTTCTACGCAATCGCCAATGACGGCTTATTACCGCCCCAATTTGCCGAAATTCATCCCGAATTCAAAACCCCACACTTAGCCACCATAGTTTCTGGCATCGTTGCCGCAATTCTTGCCGGATTATTTCCCATTGACATATTAGGAGAGCTAGCTTCATTTGGCGCTTTACTCGCATTTTTTGTCATTGCCATCGCCGTTTTAGTATTGCGCCACACTCAACCAGATTTAGCTAGACCATTTAAAACACCATTTGTTCCTTTCGTACCCATTATCGGGGCATTAACCTCTGGTTTACAAATGCTTACTTTTCCTCTCCATACCTGGTTACAATTACTGGGCTGGCTATTAATTGGTTTGCTTGTTTACTTTACCTACAGTCGTCACAATAGTCTACTAAATATGGCTAAAGGCTAACGGCTAATGGCTCGAATCGCACTTACCATGTCGCACCTACCATGTCGCACCTACCATGTCGCACCTACCATATCACATCTACCATATCCTGGATCAACATTATCGTGTAGGGGCGAAGGATATGGACGATCGCATTTGACTAAAATGGAAAATCTTACAGCGGTTTCCGCAGTAATGAGGTACACTTAATCGAGCCTCAACATTTAAGCAATTGGTTTGTTAAT
>DOIX01000361.1:0-1089 GCA_003511885.1 Cyanobacteria bacterium UBA11153 | reverse complement strand
AAGAGCGGGAACCGCTGTATATCCATATCCTTCGCCCTGGTTTGCGCATCAAAACGATAAGAGGAGTGCTTTTATTCCTTCGGGGGATTGGAGGGGGATTAGTGGTTTTTAGTGGGGGGATTTTTTTTAACGCAAAGGGCGCAAAGGTGGGCGCAAAGGGCGCAAAGGGTTGTGTGCCACTTACCAGTAACCCATCCGCTATCCCACCCCCACAAAAAAATCTCCACCACCAACCAGTAACCCATCCGCTGCTCACCCTTCATTTACAGGAAAACGATCTAATAATTGGATAGCACGGATAGCATTCTGTTTGATTGAGTCTGGCAAGGGAGGAACGTGAGGAATTTGGGATAACATATCGATAGTGCGACGTAACATCCGCACGATGTCACCTTCATCTAAGCTGGTATTTTTGCATAAATCGATCCAAGTTACACCCAATGCCCATTGTTCCACTAACCCAATTAAGTCATATTCCAACCAAATCGGCAAAGCTACACTATAGCGTCGCTGTAACTGAAATAACTGACGGCGTAAACCTCTCAAATTCTTCAAAGCTAGAATAGACTCTTCGGAAGGAGCATAATTTGTCCAGCTATCGGGGCGAGGTGTTTCCGTAACTAAAGCACAGACTATTCCAGCAAGATGATGGGGATCTAAATTATCAAATTCCCCCGACATTAAAGACAAACCCACCCACAATTCATTATCGCCGCGAATGGCAGCAGAGGCTTCGCCTAAGACGGTTGGTTTAAGGTTATCTAAACAACCAAAAGCCTTTAAAATTTCCATCAGATTAAGAAATTCCTGCCAATGTTGGGCTTGATATTCCCGGTATTCAGCTTGACGCTGATTAATTTGATCTTGTAAGGTTAAGCGGCGTTTGTGGCGTTTTAGTAGTTGAGAAGGATTGCCCCACTGTCGCAAAGGATGAGCTTCTAACTGAGCTTTCACCGCCTCAACGACTTGAAGCTGATGGGTAACTTCAGGAGCGATCATTAATTCTACACGATCGGGAATTTGAGTTGCGATCGCAATTGTTTCTTCTGTCCCTCGTTTGGATTGTCCTGGTTTAAGATTAAGTTCTTC
>DOIX01000134.1:17762-28073 GCA_003511885.1 Cyanobacteria bacterium UBA11153 | reverse complement strand
AGTAAGCTTTTGCCTCCTCAAACTCCCGTTTTTCCTCTGCCACCATGCCCAGTTGGTGATAGTCACCCGCAGCCCGGTAAAAATCCCCCGCGTCTTCATATATTTTCAGGGCTTTGAGGTAGAAAGTTTTTGCCTCCTCAAACTCCCCTTTTTTCTGTGCCACCACTCCCAGATTGTGATATTCATACGCAGCATGATAAAAATCCCCCGCGTCTTCATATATTTTCAGGGCTTTAAGGTAGAAAGCTTTTGCCTCCTCAAACTCCCGTTTTTCCTTTGCCACTATTCCCAGTTGGTGATAGGAAACAGCAATCTTGTCATTCACCGAGGAGTCATTTAAAGCGGTAAGTGCATCCAGGATTTCTTGATAAATTGCCTTGGCTGTTTCCAAGTCAGCAACAGCTAAAGCCTCATTAGCATCCACGCCCCGCAGATACATCCAGAAATTAAAGGCAGCTTTTCCCTTTGCCTTTGCTTCTGAGAGATGGATGCCAATTT
Source organism: Cyanobacteria bacterium UBA11153 (assembly GCA_003511885.1). GTDB lineage: Bacteria > Cyanobacteriota > Cyanobacteriia > Cyanobacteriales > Coleofasciculaceae > Limnofasciculus. The sequence goes on along the minus strand of DOIX01000134.1, from coordinate 27,575 downwards.
GACTCAATACCCGTTGTCGCAGCGCCCTAAATTCGGATTTGCGATTAATTCGTTCATACACCTCGCCCAAAGCTTGTAGAATTACATGAGCATTACTCCAATTCTGTTGCTCTTCTGCTAGTCTTAGATTTTGTAATAAGTTGGGTTCCTCAAATTGCAGTACCAACATTGCTAGTTTCGCATTGCTGATAAGTTTTGTAAGGTAGCTATTTGCCAACCATCCGTAGAAAATCAGTAACTTTTTTTCGAGTTGACTGATTACCTCCCCAGTGTAACTATCAGCCAACCGTTGCCGCAGATACCAGGGCAGGGCAGGATGAATTTTGTAGATACTTTCACCAAGATATTCCAGAATACCAGCTTCTACTCCCTCATTCAGTAACCTCAACCAATCAGCCTTTGGCAAATTCTCCCCAAACACCGCCTGATATGCCAGCCCATATTCATTATCAGGATTTTCTGAGAAAGCATGAAGCCAATCAGCATCAACTCTCTCAGAAAATAAAGCCAAAAACGGCAAATGCAAACGACAAGCATCAGATAACTTAGTAAAGGAATAATCCAGCGACACTGTTAGCGACTTATCGCGCCCTTCCTCTTCTGCCCCAGCAAACTTATCCCGCCCTAGCCGCAAAGCTTCAATTAACTGCGATGGTGTCTGCCGCTTCAAATGGGGCAATACCACCCGTAACGATAAAGGATGTCCCCCCAAAAGTTTCAGCAAATCCAGATACTCTTTTGGTAGATGCTTTTTCTCCACCCCCACTGTTTCCAGAATTTTTGCCGCTAACTCCTCTACATCTTGCTTCCCCAATCCCCCCAATTCCAGTAACCTGTAACCACAATCCAGCCAAGACTCCTGGCGACGACTAGTAATCAATACCCAAGATTTACCGCCGCGCAAGTCTTTCAGAAATCGCTGCAAACTATCTCTTTCACTACTATTTAATAAGGGTTGATTTCCCGTGGGAAACCCCGCCACTGGCTCAAAGTTATCCCAAATTAACAGACTCGGCTGACTTTTCAGATATTTTAGTACTGCTTGCTCTTGTTGCTCTTGGCGATACTGAGAAAACTTATCGCCCCAAACTGCCCTGCCCACTTGATTAACTACATTACTCAGCGTCGCCCCTTGCTCAAACGACACAAAGAAAATCTTACCACCACGTCCCTGAGTTTCATCTAACCACCGGGCAAAACCACAAACTAATTCAGTTTTCCCCACACCACCCATCCCTTGTAACAAGACAAGATTATTTTGCCGAAACGCCCGCTCTAATCGCAAAATATCGTAATCTCGCCCAACAAAACCATAACGCCCCTCCTGTGGTAACTCCACCAAATTACTCACAGTCGGCTCTAAAAAATCCTCAATATCCAGAATATCTTCATCACTTGCAGGAATAAAAGGCTGATAAGATTCCTGCTGATACAAGACAGGCACTAACCAATCCTGCAAAGGCTTATCACCTTTAGGGCTAGGGCGAAGTCGCTGATTCAAAATCTGCCTTCGCCCCGCCGCCACCGCCTTATCGAGAGTCGCACCTGCCGCCAACTCCCCATATAACCGCCCGATAAAATGTTTCGCCGCTTCCGCAAACACAGAATACGCCATCGCCACCACACCCTTAGCCCCCAAAGAAACCAAGCGCGTCGCCACAGAAGAAAAGCTCCCCTCTCCCTCCTGCGCCGACTTACAAGCATTCAATACAAATATTGGTACTCGACAATCTGCTAAATTCTGAGCAATCTGTGCCGCTGTAATGATTTGCGGTGAGCCATCATTCGCCTCAAATACTAACACTCCCTGCCCCGCACCACCCAAAGTATGGTGAAATCCCACACTATTCGGGTCAAAATCCCCATGTCCATCAAAATGAACGATATGATAAAACCCAGGATTACCATTCAATTCCCGCTCAAACTCCTCAAAACTGGGGGGACGCAATACTTTAATATTGACTTTTTTCCTAATCTGTGCAATAGACTCAAATAAAGGACGGGCAATAGTTTTCAGCCCAATATCTCTTTCCCCATAAGGACGAGCAATTACCAGTAAAATATTTAACTTATCCTGGGGTAAATCCCCCATTTCAGCCCTGACAGCATAATCGCTGAGACTGCGAGACATCCCAGCCAAAGACGGGGCGAGAAAATTGCGATCGCTCGGCGAGTATAATAATTCCCAGGGTAGCATCAGTACCTCTGGATTATCGGAAGTAATTACCAATTCGCACTGATTCAGCCCATCAAAAGTCGCCGCCTGAAAAAATTCCCGCGCCTTCTCGCTACTGCGAAAGACTAACTCAAATAACTCCTCTCCCCAGTTTTGCAACTTTTCCTCAATCTTTGCCGCAGTATCATCAGCAAGCCCATAAGGAAAACGCAAATACTCTTCCAGATACCAGCGCAAATCAGCCAAAGCTTGTTTATCAAAGGGATGTGTAAAGGTAACTGCTGGCGCATGGCGAGGATTAGCTTTTCCCTGTTGCCAGAAAAGTTGAATGGAATCTCCCTCATGATTAATCCGCAAACAATTTTTCGCCATACTTCCCATCCCTACTTCCCTTGGCACTAACTATAGCAAAAGTCAAAAGTCAAAAGTTAAAAGTCACGCCTTGAAATAATTGCTGTGAATGGGTTTTGGCGTTTTTGGATGCCTTAACACGGGCGACTGCTATAAATGTTAACCCATCTTCTTAATCCTTCCGTCTGTGCCAAGTCTATTCCGGATTATTTTCTGAAATTACCTCAGATGAATATTGAAGGATGAAGTATAAAAGATAAATTATCAAGAAAGTAGAATTTTTTAACTTTCAATATTCATCCTTCATCCTTTAATTTTCCTCTCGCAAACTTCGGATTTCCTCAATACTAAGTTCCGTCATTTGACTGAGCGTCTCATCATCCATAATACTGAGTAAACGTTTAGCCATTTTTACTTGAGCTTCTTTCGCACCTTGCTCAATACCTTGCTGAATACCTTGCTGAATACCTTGCTGAATACCTTGCTGAATCCCTTGCTGAATCCCTTGTCTCACAGCAAGAGACATTGCACCTCGCATATCTTGGATAAAAATTTCCCGTTTTTCCAAATCTTCCAACTCTTCAGGAGAGAGAGTAGCTTGATTTGCGATCGCGAAAGCTTGGCTGATTTGTGGTACGCTGCCCATTACCTCTGGTATTGTCCGTAATTCTTTAGCATTCTTGATGAAGTAAATCCATTTATCGGTAATTGTCTTTAATTCATCCAGTCTATTTTTAAATTTGGGTAACTCGACAAACACTAATTCAATGTCATGAACCAAATAATCAACTAGATAATCTTTCTCTTTCAAGACAAAGCGAGAAATCACTTTATCAAATTGCTCGAACATTTGAAAATCTGTAATAGTCAAAGCAATTACCGGATTCAGCAGGCTGTAATCTTCTCCTATTTGCAGTTGTACTGAGTAAGCTTTGGCCGCATTGTACAAGATGCGCTTCTCAAAACTCTCCACATTCAGGACTTGCATTTCAATGATGACAGTTTTATCGCCCTTAAGTCTAGCTTTGACATCTAGATAGGTATCCTTGACACCTCGAATTTTGGGTGCGAGATAGGGATTGATGATATCTAAATCTTTAATAACTTCTTCCTCGTTGTATAGGATAGAATTGAGGAAGCTGATTAGAATGTCTTTGCTTTGCTCAGAGCCAAATATTCTTTTGAAGGCGAAATCCGTTTTAGGGTTGATGAATATCATGATTGATTGGCCTAATAATACAAATATTTAATTCTATAATTCCGTCTAATTCAAGCTGAGTTTAGTTAAAGATAACATCGCTATTTTGGAGAAGATTGCAGATTTGAGCTATATAAAATTTAGCAAATTGAGGAGGCTACTTCCACCCCATCCAAACCGACTTACAGAGTTAAACAGTTAAATCTTATACAAAACTACCCACTATCAACTATATAATCAGTAAATTAACCCAATCCCTAAATTTAACTATAACCTTTGCTACCTTCAACTGCTTATCTATTTATATCCCACGGAAGTCGAGACAATCGTCCCCAACTAGCGATTGCAAAATTGGCTAAATTAGTGCGAATTCTCATGGCAGAAGGGCAAAGGCGAGAAGGGGAAAGGGCGAAATATAACTTCTCTTTTGCGCCCTTATACCCTTCATCGGGTTGGGGAAGTGGGCAAGAACTATTATACACAAAACAAGCTGAAACAGCGATCGCCACCCATAATTCTTCCACCCCTTTACTAGAAACAGCTACCTTAGAGTTGGGGAAATTCCCCCTCCATCAACAAATTAGGCTCTTTGCCCAACAAGCCCTTGTCCATAATTACCGCCGCCTTCAGGTATTACCCTTATTTTTACTACCGGGCGTACATGTTATGGAAGATATTCCCCAAGAAATCGCTATCGCCCAACAGTGGCTTGGCGATAACTTGGAAATTCAGCAACTTCCTCACTTGGGAAGTTATCCTCATTTAGGACAACTTCTCAATAACCAAGCGGAGATAGCAGATGTTGAGGTTAAGATTCTAGTTTCTCACGGGACGCGGCGGATAGGGGGAAATCAAATGGTGGAGACTCTTGCCCAAAACCTGGGTGGAGTAGCAGCTTATTGGTCAGTAGCACCGATGCTACCACAACAAGTTGCCCATCTAGCTGGTCAAGGATACAAACGGATAGGGATTTTACCTTACTTTCTATTTTCTGGTACCATTACCGACGCGATCGCGAAAACTCTTACCAATCTCCAATTAGAGTTTCCCCACTTATACCTCAAACTAGGGCAACCCCTAGGTGAAACGCCTCAGTTAGCTCAATTAATTGTCGATTTAATCAAAAAATCATGAATTTAACAGATTGGGATTGCGCATCTGGAAACAATACTCCCCCAGGAAAAGTATACCTTGTTGGTGCAGGACCTGGAGATCCGGGATTATTTACCCTCAAAGGCAAAACTCTCTTGGAACATGCCAATGTGGTATTGTACGATGCCTTAGTCAGTCCCCAAATTTTGGCAATGATTAATCCTCTCGCTGAAAAAATCAATGCCGGGAAGCGCCGGGGCAATCATTCCCTCCTACAGGAAGAGACGACACAGCTATTAATCGAGAAAGCCCAAACTCATCCTATCGTAGTCCGACTTAAAGGTGGAGATCCCTTTGTTTTTGGACGTGGCGGCGAAGAAATGGTAGAGTTAGCCAAGGCAGGAGTATCTGTAGAAGTAGTACCTGGAGTTACATCTGGAATTGCCGCACCTGCTTATGCGGGAATTCCCTTAACTCACAGATTATATAGTTCCTCCGTTACCTTTGTGACAGGACACGAAGCAGTCGGGAAATATAAGCCAAAAGTTAATTGGAGCGCGATCGCACATAGCTCCGAAACCATTGTAATCTATATGGGACTCCACAATTTATCCCATATTATCCCTGAACTTCACAGTGCTGGCTTAAGTCTGGAAACTCCAATTGCTTTAATTCGCTGGGGCACTAGACCAGAACAAGAAGAATTAGTGGGGACTTTAGCTACAATTGTCACTCAGGTGGAAGCTGCCAAATTTGAAGCACCTGCGATCGCAATTATCGGTCATGTGGTTAAATTTAGAGATATTCTGGCTCGATAGGGAACAGAGAATGGGGAATTTGGAAGGATTTGAGCTAATTTATCCTTTTTGGCAATATAGATTTTAGCTGCGGTAGCAGCTAATCGGAGGAGGAGTCGCGTCATTCTTCCTTTTTGTCTTTTTGTTTTGGTGGTTAATTAGGGCTATTTTCGCGAAAATCGATCGACGGGAAGTAGAGATAAAATAAGGTTTGATCGCAATTGCCAAGGGAGTTACCACATCCTCAAACATCACAATCAATTCCCCATCAGCATTTTCCTGCGTGAATGGGTGACTTTTGCGATACCTCTAGCCATCACCTCTTCCTAACTCTACCATGATCGAGCGGATTCTCTATCATCGTTATCGCGTCATCCGAATTTTAGGCGCTGGTAATTCCGGCTTAATTTATCTGGCTGCCGATACTCGCCATCCCGATTTTCCTGTTTGTGCGATTCGCGAGTTGAAGATTCCCCATCACAATTATGATGTCGTCACCCGGCTGGATTTTCTCTTAGCCCACAAATCGGAAACTTTGACGCGACTGACAATTACTGATGCCGAGCCAGAAATTCTCGATTTCTTTGTCGAAGATCGGAAGTTTTATCTGGTGGAGGAATATTTTCCTAATCTTCATGCTAGTCCATGTAAGAAATTCGGTCAAGTCTCGGCAGTGGATCCGGGTATCCTCCGCTTTCAGGAGATGTTAGAATTATTGGGTTCGACACAACAAGAAGCTCAAGAGGCATCCGACGGAGAAAGGGTTGTTACTCCTCCTGAGTTTGAAGTTAGTTCAAAATTAGGTAATTCTAGGATATCTCTCCTATCTAAGAAAGGCCGAAGCATCAGACAGATAGGACTAATTGTAGCCGGGGTAGGATTTGCGATCGCTATCTCTCTTGCCATTGCCCATACCCGATATCAAGAGAAAGCTGCAGAATTTTATCATCGCGGTATCGCCAAGCTTAAGCTGGAGGATTTACCGGGCGCAATTCAAGAGTTTAACCAGTCAATTCGGCTCAATCCCCGAAATTCCTTAGCTTATGGTAATCGAGGCAATGCTCATTTTGATTTAAGAGAGTACCAAACCGCTATTGAAGATTACAGTAAGTTACTGAAAATTGAACCAAATAATCCTAGCGCTTATTATAATCGAGGATTAGCGCATTATGAGCTAGGGGATTGGCAAGGCGCAATCGCAGACTTCAACAAATTAATCAAGTTACAGCCTGACGACAGAGATGCCCATTATCAAAGAGGAATTGCTTACCACCAACAGAGAAACTATCAAACAGCCATTACCGATTTAGATCGAGTAATTAAAATAGATCCAAATTATACCAAAGCCTACAATTCGCGAGGACTAGCACGTTCGGCGGGAGGAGATATCCGAGGAGGGATAGGCGATTACACCAAAGCCATCGAACTAGATCCCCAAGATAGCCAAGCTTATCATAATCGAGGGCGAGCCAGATTTATCCTAGGAGATTATAACGGATCGGTAGAAGATTACGACCTTGCGATCGCTATTGCCCCTCAAGATGGGGAAGCCCACACCAATCGATGCAGCGCCCACTTAAATCTCAATCAATATCAGGAAGCAATCGCCGATTGCACCAAAGCCATTGCCATCGATGCCACAAACGAGATTGCCTATAATAATCGATGTATCGCGTACCTCACGATCAAAACATATCATCGTGCTAGGCAAGATTGCGAAGAAGCCATTAGACTCAACCCCAACTACGACACAGCCTTTAGCAATCGGGGGGATATCAACAAAGAATTAGGAGATAAACAAAGAGCGATCGCAGACTATAACCACGCAATTAACCTCAATCCCAGGAATAGCATAGCATACAGTAACCGCGCTGATGTCAGAGCCGAACTAGGAGATAAACAAGGTGCGATTGCCGATTATACAGAAGCGATTAAACTTAATCCTACCCAAGCAGTCGCTTACTATGGACGTGGACTAATCCATGCTAACATCGGAAATAAAACACTCGCGATCGATGATTTTGAGAAAGCATCGAAACTCTATTTAGATAGCGGTCGAGTTGGTGGGTATAATAATACGCAGTTTCAACTTAAAAAATTACGTTAATTATCATTTAAACTAACAAAACTTACCCCAATCATCTCTAGGGTGCATTATCCTTTCTCTAACGCACCATCCCCACTTACCCTAACCATTTCCCAACCATTCATCTTGATTCCTGTGCCAAGCCTAAAATAATGCAATAGATTTAAGCTATTCTCATGGTATTACAATTAATACCAAAGATTAACCAACTGTACCTTACTACAGCCTCCCCTCAAAACGGCCCACAGTCTATTGAGGGTTTATGATATTTTTTATCCATTATGGGTTAAATAACTCAAGATTATTATCCAAGGAAAAAGGAGTTAAATAAATAGAAATATCTTTACCAACTGCTGCATTGCTTAAGACAACAATAACGTCATGAATAGAGCCTTCTATAATTGACAGTTGACAATGGACAGTTGACAATTTTTAACTATCAACTATCAACTATCAACTGTCAACTGTCAACTATCAACTATCAACTGTCAACTGTCAACTATTAACTATCAACTATCAACTATGCTAAAACCCCAGTTTCCACTTTCCACCATAGTAACACTAGCCCTGCTTATAGGTATCACCAGTTGCGTCCCCGCCTCAACACGCCTTAACGCCCTATCCACAGAAACCCCCTCAAATTGTAGCCAAATCGATCCCTTTGCCAAAGCCATCGCCAAAGCCACAAATGCTGCCACCCTCGCCCAACAAGCCCAATCCCCCGCAGACTGGGATCTAGTAGTAGTAAGATGGTTAGAAGCGATCGCAGCAATGGAATCTGTTTCTGTAGATAACCCCAAACGTGCCTTTGCCAAAAAGAAGGTAGCCGAATATTCTCGAAATCTCAACATTGCCCAACAAAAAGCCAAAATAAGCACCCCATCCTTATCCTTTCCCAGCTTTAATAATCCCATCTTTACCGAACAATTAATCCTCTATTTATCCTATATTGCTGCCGTCGGCACTCCCGATATTCTCATAGTTGGTAGTTCCCGCGCCTTAGTAGGAATTGACCCCCAAAAACTGCAACAAGCCCTAGCCGCACAAGGACAAGGTAGACTAAAAGTATTCAATTTTAGCATTAATGGTGGCACTGCCCAATTTGTCGATTTCCAACTCAGGCAACTGTTAACTTCTGGACAATTACCTCGTCTAATTATTTGGGCAGATGGAGTCCGCGCCTTTAATAGTGGCAGAGGAGATCGAACTTTTACCAGTTTAACTACATCCCCTGGATATCAATCAATTATTGCCGGAAATCGACCCAGACTACCCCAAGGTTTAAATACAATTAATACCTGTGACGATATTTATAGTATGAGTGTTTCTGTAATCAAGAGTAAATCCACAGATAAGATTGCTACTGGAGGTAATATACCCGATATAGAGGCAATTAATTTATCAGAATTTACGGAACAAAAATACGATCAATTTACTCCAAATTCAGACGAAATATTAATTGCCAGCAATCCCAATAATTACAGCAGCGAGGCAATTGATGCTAATGGCTTTCTTCCTTTAGAAAATAAATTCGATCCCAGAATCTATTATCAGCGCAATCCGCGAGTATCGGGACGCTACGATGGAGATTATCAACCCTTCAGCTTCAACGGACAACAAACAGTTGCTTTCGATAGAATTAAATCATTTTTAGCCGAAAAACAAATCCCATTAATCATTGTTAACCTCCCATTAACTAGAGATTATTTAGACTCAGTACGTCAATCTCGCGAACAACAATTTAGACAATTCATGGAGCGCCAAGCTAATAATGGTGAATTTGGATTTATCGATTTAGCCGAGATTTGGAAAACTCAAAATCAATATTTTATCGACCCCAGCCATCTCAATCGTTATGGAGCAGCAGCAATCGCTAATTTATTAGCAGCTCAATCAAGTATTCCTTGGCCTCAAGGTACTCAATAATATAGAGAGAGACTAGGGGCGAGGGACTATCGGGAAGAAAGCTGTAAAATGAATCAGTTTAATCCTTATTGCTTAATTGAAAATGATATAGCAACCGCCACATCAGTTAAGGAATCAATAACATCATGACGAGAAGCGGAAGCCTTCGGGAGTAAACAGTTTGATTTCCATCCAGTAATTGTCAACT
>DOIX01000134.1:11215-17546 GCA_003511885.1 Cyanobacteria bacterium UBA11153 | reverse complement strand
TGTCAACTCTCCATTGTCAACTGTTAACTGCTATATGTGCTTTGTCTAGTCCGGATACTTAATCAGATTAAAAATACTTGAAATCCTTGTCTGGTATGCTTTGTAACTTAATTAAGCTAGCCCTAATTAATTGCGTCTACATCATCAAGCATATCCAGAGTATCGCCCATCTGTTCTCCTGTATGGTAAGCTGCAAGAAGAACTTGACTGGATTTACCCCATGCGATCGCACCTGTCCGATCCAGAGCAATTGCAGCAAAATCCCGCTCATTCCGTCTTGCTTCCATAAATGATCGTTCCATGGCTTCCCGCAAGGATAAACCATCGGTGACCCGGATGACAACTTTCGCGGCTAGACATTCATCAATAATGTCTTCGCCAATACCCGTACAACTAACCGCCGCATAGCGGTTGGCATAATTTCCCGCTGGCATGGCAGAATCGCTAACTCGCCCAATTCTTTCAAATCCTTTACCACCTGTGGATGTACCCACAGCCAAAGTGCCCTGACTATCTAGCGCAACTACACCAATCGTACCCCGTCTGGCTTCCGATCCTGTCACTAATTCCCTTTCGGCAACTACTCCTGCCATGGTTTTGTTAAAATTACCTTGGCGTTCTTCCATCCATTCGGCTAACCGCAAATCGGTGAGAGGGTTGTATACGGGAGCATTCATTTCTCGCAGTAATTCCATTGCCCCACAATCCGATAAAACTCGATCCGGAGAATCTTGCAAAATATTTGCTAAATCAATGGGATTTTTGACTCGCGAAACGTTAATTACCCCGCTAAACCGCATCGCCTTCCCTTCCATGAGAGATGCACTCATCCTGATTTGCCCATCAGATTGTAATACAGATCCGGTTCCGGCATTAAAGCGAGGATCGTCTTCTAGTAATTGACATCCTCGGATTACGGCTTCGCGGGCAGGTACACCCCGTAATAGTTTTCCGTATACGTCTTCTATTACTTTATAGAGAGACTTCCGTACCGCTTCTGCTCCTCCTTTTCCTTTGAGAGAACTCCCTGCACCACCGTGAATAATTAGTTTTGGTTCCATCTGTAATTTTAGTGACACCGAAAATATACCAACGTATTCTAACTGGAATATTATGTCAAGTTAAAAAAATATAAAGTGGGGATTGGGACAGGGGATGCCAAGGTGGGGAGAGGGTTGGTTGAGAACCGAAAAAATAAAAGAGGCTTTTGGGGATTGCGCTGTAGATTTTTTTTTGTTAAAATTAGATAATGGAAATCTGTACCAATTTTTCAAAAATGCAAATATTTCCATTATTACATAATACACTAAAAAAGTCAAAAAAGAAAGTAGGGGACGAGAAAAATGGGGTTTCAGGGGGACAATCATCAGAGGAGGGGGTATTTTCAGCCAGACTCCAGGGTTGCTCGTCCCCTGGCTGAAGTGCAAGGGTTTCCAAGGAGGAGTTTTTATGAAACGCCAATCGACAGGTTAAAACCTAGCGTATCCTAATGACGACGGTGACATTCAACAAGGAACAACCAATAAAGAATGAAATTAAATCGGGTACGCATTATATTGGTAGAACCTGCTGGACCATTAAATGTGGGTTCGGTAGCCCGGGTGATGAAAAATATGGGATTAGAGGAGCTATGGTTAGTGAATCCCAAGTGCGATCGCAAATCCGAAGCAGCACAACTGATGGCAGTCCATGGAGGGGACGTGCTAGAATCAGCAAAAGAAGCTGCCACACTGCCAGAAGCCTTAGTCGGATGTCAAAGAGCGATCGCGACAACATCCCGCAAACGAGATATCCCGATTAAACAAGATCCCCCCAGAATCGGAATACCCTGGTTACTAGAAGAAGGAGTAACATCAGCCTTAATATTCGGTCCCGAAGATAGAGGCTTAAATAATATAGAATTAAATTACGCCCAAAGATTTATTAGTATTCCCGCCAATCCAAAATATCCTTCCTTAAACCTGGCACAAGCAGTTGCCATTTGCTGTTATGAACTATATCAGTTTACGATGAGTAAGGAAGATGGGATCGGAGAGAGGCCAGAGGGAAGACGAGAAACAGAGGGAAGTTTAGAGGAAGCTGCGATTGGCAATCAACAGCCTTTACCCTCCTTAACAGCACCTACAACTGAAAACACTTTACCCCCACTCCCTATTCCCCATTCCTCATTCCCTATTTCCCCCACCAGCGAGACAGCATCTTTAGATGTTCTGGAAGCTTACGTCCAGCACCTAGAAGCTGTATTGTTGAAGATAGGTTATCTTTATCCCCATACAGCCAACTCCCGAATCGAAAAGTTGAGACGGATACTGCACCGAGCAACCCCAACCCCAGAAGAAGTAAAAATGCTCAGAGGTATTCTCCGTCAGACGGAATGGGCGTTACAATTTTTGCCAAGGAGTCTTATTGATGGGAAGTAGGGAGTAAGGAATGGGGCTGGTGCAGGTGGGCAGAAATAACCCATCAGTTGTGAGCAGGGGAGCAGGCTCGCAGGGGAGCAAGGGGCAGGGGGCAGGGGAGAAAAAACCAGTATCAATGAAACTGGTGAGAAACTTCTGCCGCGCTACACTAGTCGCTGCGACAATTTCTCAGTGTTATCAACAAGCCTTATCAAATCAACCAGCTTGCTCCAGCCTAAAAGTCAAAAATCAAAAGAAACTCGCCATTCTGCCCATTTTTAGTTGTGTTGGAGGTTTCCGGTGACAGCATCTATGAATAACAGGCGTAAAGCTGAAAATTCCGATCCAGAAAAACGGCGGGTATCCCCGGCGGGAGAAAGTCGCTATCGCCGAAAACATCCTCCTAAAGCGGTAGAAATTCCTGTACCTTCTCCACTACCCCAACTAAACTTGCGACGGGGAAAGCGGAATCATCCGGGAGGAAATAGCCCGGAAGCAAGTAATCATCAAACTCCACCCAGAAATCGCCAATCAATACCTTTAACTTCACCTCCTACCCCAGAATCAAAGTATCAAAAAGTATCGCGCCCTGCCTCAACTGTACCTGGCAAACGGCTCAAAAGCCGACAGAATCAAGCTGCCCCCATATCTCGAAAGCCACCTCAGTTGGGGGAATTACACCTGGGTGAAAAGGTGATGGCGACAATATCAAAAATTGATATTACCCCAGGGATATCAAAACTTAAAGAAATATCGCAATTATTACAGGAAAAAAGTGCGGAAATAGGTAAAACAATTAAAAGACTCTTGGTGAGAAAATCCCCGCCAAACAAACCTCGCACTCAAAGGAAGAAAAAAGAGGGAAAACAACCTCAGCGCCAGCAAAGAGCGGCAGTAGGATTACCAGGAGCAATCCCCATTAAAAAAGCGGCAAAACGCGATCTCATCAGGAGCAAACCGCACTCCAAAGCCCCGATAATCCAACCACTCCCAACCGCCCAACCTCGGGTGCGCAGTAGGAAAAAACGCCAGTTTACACCATTAGTGTATCTGGTACGGTTGTTGATTTTAGGGATTGGGATTGGCGCGATCGCCGGGACATTATTATCTATAATCGATCCTACCAGTAAATTGAGCGTTCAAGCGAATGGCAATATAGAACATCCAGCCAAAGAAAGTCCTGATAAAACCAGTCGTGAGAAAATATTACCCCAAAAGGAGGAAATTCCCGCCCTCACCACTAAAATTCAAGCATTAGCAGCCCAAAACCCCAAATTACAACCAGGAGTTTTAGTAGTAGATTTAGATACAGGTAACTACTTAGATTTTCAGAGTAATGCCAGCTTTCCTGCCGCCAGCACGATTAAAATCCCAATTCTCGTCGCCTTCTTTCAAGACGTAGATGCCGGGAAAATTCGCTTAAATGAATCCCTAACGATGGAGCCAGACGCGATCGCATCAGGTTCAGGTAATCTACAATACCAGAAACCAGGAACCAACTACACCGCCTTGGAAATAGTCACCAAGATGATTGCGATTAGCGACAACACCGCCACCAATATGATTATCAAGAAACTCGGCGGTGCAAAAGCACTGAATCAACGCTTCCATGACTGGGGATTGAGGACAACAGTCATCAATAATCCTTTGCCAGACTTAGAAGGAACAAATACCACCAACCCCAAAGACTTAGCCACCTTGATGTTTCGAGTCAATGAGGGAGAATTGCTCTCTTTGCGATCGCGCGATCGCCTATTAAACATTATGCAGCAAACGGTGAATAATTCCCTAATTCCTCAAGGATTAGCTCCTGGTGCAATCGTTGCTCATAAAACTGGTGATATTGGCTCTATGATTGGCGATGCTGGATTGGTAGACATGCCCAGTGGTAAGCGTTATGTCATTGCGATTATGGTGAAACGTCCCCATAATGATACCAGTGCCTCTGAATTAATCCGCCAAATTTCTCGCGCTGTTTATCAATCTTTCAATCAACCCCATACTAGCCCAACTGCAAATATAAATACTTTGCCCAGTACTTCACAAGCGTTGGAGTGAGATAGAGAATAGGTAATCGGAAATGGGGAATTTTTCTCAACTAACCAACAAGAAAACAATCATATTCCCTTTATTTATGGCGTGGTAACAACCGGAAGTATTTGGAAATTTCTGAAATTGACGGGCACTAATGTTTATCTAAATCCTAAAGAACATTTAATTGAAAATATTGACTTACTTTTTGGCATCCTATCACAGATAATTGATGAAACTCGCCCAACTGTTGTCGGGAATGGAGACTAGGGATTAGTGGTATAGCAGTTGACAGTTATTTAATGGTAATCAAAACTACTATTGTCTTTGCGCACCTTGGCGATAACCTTTGCGTACCTTTGCGTTAAAAAAAATATGTTATAGTAACCGCCAGGGCAGTTAAGACATTCTCAATTCCTCAACTCCTTGATTTTTCTTTTCTAGTCCCTAGCCCCTACTTCCTAGCCATAACTTGTAAGGCTAAAATATAAACTGTAACAGCCAACCATAATCCCTAAATTAAAATGAAAATCAGAAAACTGATTACAAAAGCACTCAACCTTCCATCCAATGCAATTCCCTACTACGTCAGTCAGAAATTAGCCGCATTATATCCAGATAAGGCAGTAGTCGAAGGCAGGGATTGTGCTTTTGATGTAGAAAGCTATGCCAGAGAAAAAAAATGCAGTATTGAACAAAATATGTCAATTCACAACCAATTCTCAACAAGTTGGGATGGGATGGATAATACAATTAATAAAACAGCCCAAAATGCTTGGTTAAAGGTGTCGTGGAATGGACAAAGTATCAAAGTTATCTTAATGAATTGGCAAGAAGGTTGGCATAACATTCAATATTACTGGATTATCGCCGATACTCAAAATATTGCCGAATCTTTCTTTACGTCTGTCTGTGAATGGAATGGGACAATTCGCGATGAAGTTCTAGTTTTTGAAGAAGGGGGATGGCAAAAAAGTCCCAATCTTTTTCAAGCGATTAAGAGTGCAACTTTTGATAACCTCATCTTGCACGGTACTCTAAAACAAGATATTCAAAACGACTTAGAAAACTTCTTTGCTTCCCGCCCTACATATCAAAACTACGGCGTACCTTGGAAGCGAGGTATCTTATTTATCGGTTCCCCTGGTAATGGCAAAACCCATACTGTCAAGGCATTGATTAATAAAATGCAGCAACCTTGTCTCTATGTCAAAAGTTTTAAGTCTCAGTATGAAACGGATAATGACAATATTCGCAAAGCTTTCACAAAGGCACGACAGTCTGCGCCTTGTATTCTAGTATTAGAGGATCTTGATTCCCTTGTGGATAAGGAAAATCGTTCCTTTTTCTTGAATGAATTGGATGGTTTTGCTGATAATGTGGGTATTGTTACTCTGGCTACGACTAATCATCCAGAACGTTTAGATCCAGCTATTATAGATCGCCCTAGTCGCTTCGATCGCAAATATCATTTTGAATTACCAGCGATGGCTGAGAGATTGGCCTATATTGAGTTATGGAATCATTATCTCAATGAAGGTATGGGTTTATCTGAGGCGGGGATTCATCACATTGCCCAAATCACTGATGGTTTTTCCTTCGCCTATCTGAAAGAATTATTTCTTTCCTCAATGGTACGGTGGATGGGAGCGATAGAGTTGGGGGCAATGGAGAAGATAATGATGGAAGAAGTGGTGGTTTTGGCAAAACAAATGATTAGCGCTACCCAAGATTTAGATAAGTCAACTTCTTCAGAATTACATTAGTTTGCTTATTGCTTATTGGTTATTGCTTATTGCTTATTTTTCGTTTCCCCATCCCCACTTGGGCATCCCCTGTCCCATTTTATAGCAACCCTACGGATGGTTAAGACATGCTCAATTCCTCAAACCCTTGATTTT
>DOIX01000134.1:0-11032 GCA_003511885.1 Cyanobacteria bacterium UBA11153 | reverse complement strand
TTTTACAGCTTTCTTCCCTAGCTCCTAGCCCCTAGTCCCTCGCTATACCCTCCGTACTTTACCAAATCTTTACAAAGCTTTACAGAAAAAACATAAAATTTTAATTAAAATAATAGCTACAAACTTCCAATTTTATTTTTGATTGGCGATTTATGATGTCTCCACACCAGTTTTGCCTACAGGAAATCAGCGGCACTTCAACTCAGCTTGCTAGCTTGTTTGCCGAAACCATGAAAAAGGGACAAATCAGCTTTACAGACTGGAATGAATTGATTGCAGCCCCTCTCGACGCTACCTTCACCCCTGATGATGAAGATGTACTGACTCGTATGATATATGGAGTGCGCCATGGATTCGTCAAGGTGGTTTAACTCGATAACAGGGGTTATGAGTCAGCGTTTGGGGACTATTATTTGAGGCTTGGTGCAACTTAAAAAGTAGTTCACCAATTAGGGATGGGGAGAAAAAAAGCCTACTTCGATTTAAACTAGAAGACTAGTCCCTTAACTGATATGCGCTCGTGTCAGGACAAACTATAAAATCTCCCAAATTACTGCAACCAATCGATCGTCTGGCATTAGGTGCAATCCTTGTCCTAGGCATACTCATTGGCTTATTATTATTAAATGGCGATCGCACAGCCCCTCGCGTGCGGGATTTCAGTTGGCAGGATCGACAGATTAGTGCGGAGGATACGGCATTTATCCTCACCTTTAGCCGACCGATGAATCATGCTAGCGTAGAAAAAAATATCAAACTTGTGGCGCGACTGCCAGATAGTAAGGCAGGGAAAGTAGAAGATCTCAAAATTGAAGGAAAAATAAGTTGGGCGGGGCGGAAAATGGCGTATACTCTACTATCTCCCCTCCCTTATGGGACAGAATATAAACTAGAACTACAAGGAGCAACAGATCTTTTATTAGCGGGCAAAAGTAAGGGAAAAGAAATCCAGCCATTTAAGACATCTTTCCGGAGTCGGGATCGCGCTTTTGCTTACATAGGGATCGAAGCTGAAGAACAAGGGCGTTTAATTCTGTACAATCTAACTCAGCAGCAGAAAACGATCCTAACTCCACCAGATTTAGTAGTGATGGATTTTGAACCATATCCTGATGGAGAGAAGATTTTATTTTCTGCTAACGATCGCCACAATGAAATTAAGGGATTACTTACTCAACAACTATACACCATAACCACAGGACTATCCTTTTCTTCATCCTCCAGCCAAGGAGCAAGGAAACTTGAATTAGTTTTAGATAGTAAAGAATATCAAAATTTACAATTCGATTTATCTCCTGATGGTCAAACTATTGTGGTACAACGAGTCAAGCGCAATAATCCGGCAGAATTTGGCTTGTGGATTCTCCAACCCAATACTCAACCTAAACCATTGGGAACCCCACCTGGAGGTAACTTTTTAATTACAGGTGATAGCAAATCTTTAGCATTACTTCAGGGGCAGGGGTTAGCGATTGTCTCCTTACCGACAGCGAAGCAAATAGATTTTATGCCTCAGTTTGAACAAGTACTTGCCTTTGCCAGGGATAATTCATTAGGGGCAATGATGAAATTTAATCGAGATCCGCAGAATCCGACGCGCTCGCTCTTTTTATGGGAAAATAATCAAGGTGCAAATAAAGAACTACTCCGCACCACAGGTTCAATTCTCAATTGTCAGTTTGCCCCCAGTCAAGAAAAGCTTTACTGTTTGCTCACTCAAGTAATTAAAGGGGAAACATATAGAGAACAACCATTTATTGCTGCTCTTGACCTCAAAACCGATCGAAATAGTACTGAGAAGCCAGTACAGCCTTTAGCAATATTACCGGAACAACAAGATATTGCCATGAGCTTATCTCCAGATGGATTGGCATTATTATTCGATCAAATTGTCACCAAACCAGCATCAGAAACAGATACATTGAAAATAAATGGACAAGGAATAGCAAATGCCCGTTTATGGCTTTTACCGTTAGTTGATAGTACCACAGCAAATCCCCCAAATCAATTGCAACCTGAAGAATTATTGCCCGGTTTTCATCCTCGTTGGCTTCCTTAAATGGGGATCGGGATCGGTAATCTAGGTATCCAGAAAAAAATATGAAGGAATCCCTCCAGACCAATGGCAAAGACTTAGTATTAATAGGCGGAGGTCATAGTCACGCGATCGCACTTCGTCTATTTGGCATCAACCATCGATCCGGATTGCGCATCACCTTAATTAGCGATGTTTCCCATACTCCCTATTCTGGTATGTTACCCGGTCATATTGCGGGTTTCTATAATTTTGCAGAATGTCATATTGATTTACAAAGTTTAACCAGATTTGCAGGAGCTAAACTTTACATAGACCAAGCTATTGGTTTGGATCTAGATCGCAATCGAGTAATTTGTGCCAATCGTCCACCAGTTCCCTTTGATATCCTATCAATTGATATTGGTAGTACTCCAGCCCAAGAATCAGTGCCAGGAGTAGCGGAATATACCATTCCCGCCAAACCAGTACCTCAATTTTTAAATCAATGGCAGAAAATTATCGCCATGAGCGCTATCGATCCCGAAAAATCAATTAGTCTAGGGATTGTAGGAGGAGGTGCAGGAGGAGTAGAATTGGCACTGACCATGGCAAGACGTATCCAGCTCATCCCTGCCTTCAACGTGAAGATTCATCTCATCCATCGAGGCGCAGCACTCACGCCAAGTTACAATCAATGGGTACAGAAACGCCTTGATCAAATATTGAGCGATCGCGGAATTTCTATCCATTTACGAGAAACAGTATCTCAAGTACTCCCGGATCGAATAATCTGTGAATCTGGATTAACCATCCCTAGTAACTATACCTTTTGGGTGACTCACGCCTCAGCCGCAAACTGGATTAAAGAATCAGGATTAGCCACAGATGGAAATGGTTTTATTTTAGTTCGCGATACCTTACAATCCCTATCCCATCCCCACATCTTTGCCGCAGGGGATATTGCCACCATGGTAAATCATCCCCGCCCCAAAGCCGGAGTATTTGCAGTGCGCCAAGGAAAACCATTATTTGAAAATCTGTCCCGAAGCATCCCAGACTCAAAAGCCCTTCAGGAATACATTCCTCAACAGCGATACTTAAGTTTAATCGGGACAGGAGATGGCAGCGCGATCGCATCTTGGGGGCCTTTTGGCTGGCAATCCCCTCTCCTGTGGCATTGGAAAGATCGTATTGATCACCAATTCATGGCTCAATTCAGAAACTTACCAGAAATGGCAAGATAGCCATATAACGAAATAGAGAGAGCCGAAAAATTTTTAATTTTCTGCTACCACTTCCCACTTTTTAGGTATCATAAAAGCAATTTTGCAAGAGCAAAGGAGCTTAAAATGGCTGAAATCGTTGCCATTCGTAAAGCCAGTAAAATAGGCGAAACCAAACCGCCAACAACCGACAATATCCCCACAGGGAGACTGGAAATCAGCATCAAAATCTCTGAACTACCCACACCGCGAACAGTCCAGAATGGTTGGCAACAATTTGATATCAACTGCGACGGCATCATCTTCACCCTCAAAGTCAAACCAAAAGCCTGGAATAAACTTTCTAGTGCTGCTGAAAGTTACCCAATGTGGGTAGCCGCCATTACTGGCAAAATCGGGGCAAAGACTGGCAAAGGATTTATGGTGGAATCTCCTGGTATTCAAGTCTTTGAGAAAAAGCCGAGAGAGTCACCAGAAGAAACTCCAGCCGAATGATGGAAAATGGGGGATGAGGAATTAAAAATTTGTCTATTTTCAGTATTACTTAAAAGGGGACTTTGCAGTAATACTCCTCCCCTTAATAAGCAGGATTGTTTCAGTTTCGGCTACCCATTGCCCAGTTTTTTGACGACTGACGATCGCGATATATTTAGGATATTGGCAGCTTTTTAAGTGAGTGGAAATTGACTTGCTAATGGACTGGTAATTTTATATTCCGTTATCACTAAATATAGAACCCTTTTTCCGCAGATCGTGATGTAATACGTGATGATTACGCTATGGAGGTAGCAATAAAATTACTAAAATCACATTATTATCAGTAAAAATACTGATTCTTAGTCAAGATTGACGTATTACTTGACATGCTACAAACCGAAGTGCGGAATGTGGGATAGAATAATTAACGGTCATGGCGCTATTGGTAGTGTGAATGTCTCGCTCGCGCCGATCGAATGCGTAAGTCTTGTTCAATCTGGGTGGGTGAGGGCGGATGGCGAAAAAAACGGACTTACACCTAGACACGGAGATAGTAGGCGATCGCTCAACAGTGTAAGTCCAAAAAAACGTATGTGCTTATGACTTCTGATTGTCCTCTCTTTCTCCCAGTTCCCACCTCAGCCATATTTATGAACTTTCGATGAATTTTCTACGCCAAGTGGCTGAATAGAGAGTGAGGAATGGGGATCTAGGGGATCGGGGGATTGACGTACTCCCCTCTTTTAAAAAGAGCAGTCCTTAATCTAGAGGTGCTTCTCTTCCCAAGCTTTAACTTCGGGTGCGCCCCACCCTAGTTGAATTACTCCAAAATTTGTGTGAGTTCAAAAGCTGGTTGTCTAGTTCCCATGAATCTTTTACCTACTTCTGGGTTGAAAACTGGAACTATGAAGATTTGAGCTAAAAAACCCAGGTTGGCAATATACAGTTTAGCCGATCGGGAACTTACCAAAAACCAATAACCAATAACCAACCACAAATAACCAACAACCAACTATTTACAAGCCCTAAGATTAAGTTCTCCCTCTCCAGGATATCCATTAGATACCCACCCAGGAGTAGGAAGAGCCAACCTCGCCCACTCGCGCCCTTCACTATCTCTTCTGAATTGAGGAGGAGAGCTTAGTGTCACCTCCTGATTGAAAAATACACCACCTACTCGGCGCGAATTTTGATCTGGTTGTTCCCGAATCGTTAAACCTTCAAGTGCTGTCTCGGAAACTCGACGACAGCGATTGGGGTTGTTGCGAGAAGGTGGAGCGAGAGGGGTATCAGATACGTCGCCACAGCGTCTCAGATTTGCGATGGGGACAAATCCGCTAATCGGAGAACTAATCGCAATCCAACCCCCCTTGCTATTTGCTTCTGCCAGAGTTACTCTTTCGTCAACCTGTAATGCTCTGACAGGATCGACGCTAGAACGTTCTGGATAGATAAATGTGGATTGAATTACTTGGCGGCATTCTGCCCCCAACCTCTGTGTCAATTGTCGATTTTCCCTCTCTGGAGAAAGACTAACTCCTGATGACACCTTGACATCCCCTAGATTGCTCGTGTTAACGAGAGTCGCCATGACTGGGATGCCCCCCCCACTACTCAGGCATAAAGCTATAACAAGAACAGACTTTCTCAAATCACCTATCCTTTTCATCCTTTTCGCCGCTCCTAAAATTAAGAAAATCAACTAAATTTAACATTTAATTACAATTTAGCCGATACTGCTTAAATAAATCAAAATATAATGCTACGTTAAGAGAGCAGCTTGGAATCTATCCAACACAATCTAACGACTGGATCCTTCGCTCATGCCTAATAAAAATACAAATAAAGACCTCTTGAGTGCCCTTGTTACTGCTGGCTTAGGTGCGGGGATTGTCACATCTTTTGCTGTCAGCCAAGGTCAAAACCCATTCTTGGCTTTGGGGATTACTGGCATAGCGGCTGTGTTTGCTGTTTTATGTGACAGGTCAGGACTAATTTAACTGTTCAACTAGTTTAGTCACAGTCAACTTGAGATTCTACTCTAAACGAGCAAACCAGGGAAAATATCCATCGTTTATCAACTGATAGGGAGTTGTATGGATTCCCTTGGCTCGATGTCCAATCTCAAATTGACTTGATAGACTATTCAAAAATCAGTTGAGCAGAATTATGGAAACTCTTGTTTATATCGATCTTACTCTAGCATCTGAAGCACCCACTTCTGCTACTCCAATTATCGCTGCGGAGAATCTGAACGATTGCGATCGCAGATTTAACAGACAAACCCTTTCTAGATATGGAAGAAGGTATCTCCCATCACTCTTTGTCCTCCTCAGTATGTTCCCAATGGCAGGTGAAGCCTTTGTCCAAATACTACAAGAAGGTTCGCAAGGTCCGCTGGTAACTCAGCTACAGGAGCGTTTACTGGCACTAGATTATTTTCATCAAGAGCCAACCGGATATTTCGGTTCAAAAACGAAAGATGCAGTCATGCGATTTCAGGGAAAATATGGGATCAATAGGGATGGAATTGTTGGCAAAGTAACATGGAATGCCTTGTTTGGCGATTCTTCGTTAGATCAAAATTTATCAAGTTACCCAAATTCATTGCCACCTGCTACCACTTATTCCACTCCTTTCAAGAGTAAACCCCGCGATCGCAATTATGTTCCTGTCACTACCGAACTAGATTATCCTCCAACTTTTACCAGGGAATATGATGATTCTTATTCCTTTTCTGATTACCCCGATGACGATCCTCATTTCACCAATTCTATTCCGATTCCCAGTTTACCCACTCTGGATGAGGAAACTGTGCCACAATCGAGTTTGGGAAACTATCCTCCACCGAAAGGGATCGCTAAATTTCATCCTGGGCGGCTATTACAGCGAGGCTCGCGTGGCGAAGATGTCCAGCAGCTTCAGTACGCATTGAGAGAACATGGTTTTAATCCTGGTTCGACTAATGGTATCTACGGGGAAGATACAGAGAATGCTGTCATGGAGTTTCAGAAATTTCATCACTTCCAAGTTGATGGCGTTGCAGGTAATGAGATTCTCACAGCATTGGGATTAAGTGGAAACTTTACTGACAATCCTACTCCCTGGAGGGGATGGGGGAGTGGGGAGTAGTATTACGGATTCCCAGGTGGGGAGCGGGACATAATCCAGTGTAAAAACTTAACCAGACACCGATAACCCACCTTTACAACCTGCCCCCTTGGGGGGAATGGGGAAGAGTTGTGAGTTAAAAGTCACCGATTCAAAACTAGATCCAGAGCTTCAGGGCGAACGATGGGACTCGAACCCACGAATGGTGGTACCACAAACCACTGCCTTAACCACTTGGCTACGCTCGCCATCCGGTTTTATAGTATAACATCTTTAGCGTGATTTCAACCCCCTCTCGATTTTAATTTATGCGGAAC
Organism: Cyanobacteria bacterium UBA11153; assembly: GCA_003511885.1. Classification (GTDB taxonomy): domain Bacteria; phylum Cyanobacteriota; class Cyanobacteriia; order Cyanobacteriales; family Coleofasciculaceae; genus Limnofasciculus. The sequence goes on along the minus strand of DOIX01000134.1, from coordinate 3,887 downwards.
TCTGGTATCGGAGGCTGAAGTCTTCATTTTATAAAGGATTGACGGAGTTCTATGAAAATTTTACAACTTATGACAGGAATCGGTGGAGTCGCCCTTGTAGTGTTAGGAGGTGCAATGGCATTGACAAATCCACCTAAAGATGCTTATGAAGAGTATGCGGTACAGAAGCTTTCCACCTATCTTAAAGACGAAGTTTGTGCTAAAGCGCCCAATCAGCTAAATTTTCTCCCCAAAAATTCTGAGTTTTTGCAAAACCAATGTAAATCCCTCGTTGATACTACACGCCCGCAAATTCAGGAACTAATTTCCCAAAAAACACAAAGACAAAATTTTCTTGTTTTCAGTATTTATCGCAGCGATTTAAACGCTAAAGCTATCTTACCTACATTACCTGATTATCATTTTGAGACAGTAGGAGTCTTTCAAAATTTCTTTACTTACCAGGCGACTAAGCAATAATGGGGAGTGGGGAGCGGGGAGCGAGATAAACTATATTTTGGCTTATTACTTTTATCGCAACCGCCACGTCGGTATATATGGCGAGGGACTAGTGCATCCCGGCAAAAATTTCCCACCACTGACAAAGGCTTAACAGTAGTTTTCTCTCTCCTTCTCCCCTCTCCCTTCTCCCCTCTCCCTTCTCCCTTCTCCCTACTTGCAACTGATGGGTTATTTCTGCCAACCTGCACTAGGGGCTAGGGAAGAAATTAGTAAAATCAATGGTTTCAAGAATTGAGACTGTCTTAACCGCCCTGGCGGTTGCTATACATCAATAATCTCATCAATAGAGCCAACCAGCCTTCTTGAATAAATGGCTTAATTTTCATTCAATAACTGTCAACTGTCTCCTGTACACTTCTATAAATTTTGACTTTTCATGACATACTGCGTTACTCCAGGATGTTTAACTCCTGAAAATCCAGACTCAGCTAACTTTTGTAAGAGTTGTGGAGCTAAATTACGACTTCAAGAAAGATATCGCCCAATTCAAGCAATTGGTAAAGGTGGATTTGGCAGAGCTTTTTTAGCAGAAGATATTTACCATAATCATAATTGTGTTATCAAACAACTTTATATGGAGAATGTCAAGCCTGAGATTTTTCAAAAAGCGAAAGAATTGTTCCACCAAGAAGCCCAACGTTTGGATGAGTTGGGAAAACATCCCCAAATTCCCAGTCTCTTGGCGCACTTTGAACAAAATCGATATCTTTATCTCATTCAGGAATGGATTTCCGGGCAAACTCTGGATCGGGAATTAAATAAAAATGGAGCGTATAATGAAAGCCAAATCCGGGAATTTATCGGAGATATGCTGCCCATATTACAATATATCCACGCTCATCGGGTGATTCACCGAGATATCAAACCTTCTAATATTATCCGCCGCGATGATGGCAAGTTATTTTTAATTGATTTTGGTGTTGCTAAATTGCTTACGGATACCGCACTATTGAAAACTGGTACGATTATTGGAAGTCCGGAATATATGGCACCTGAACAACTTAGGGGGAAAGCTTTTTGGGCAAGCGATTTATATAGTTTGGGCGTTACTTGTATTCATCTTCTGACTCAAGTACCGCCCCTGGATATGTACGACGATCCCAATGATTGTTGGATGTGGCGAGATTTCTTATTACCCGGAATACAAGTTAGCCATAGCTTGGGGAAAATTCTGGATAAATTAATTCAACATAGTATCAAAGAACGCTATCAATCTGCTGATGAAGTTTTGGCAAGTCTAAAACTATTGAAATCGCCGCTGCAGGGAACTAACTTTATCAATATTTGGCAACCGACTGTAACACCAACTATAACTAAGTTGGTAAAACCGGGCTTAGTTTCCGAGGTGGGTGTTAACTATGGCAAACTTCAGCAATTACTTTCCCGTCGTAAATGGCAACAAGCAGATGAGGAAACTTGGATTGTGATGTGTCAGGCTCTGGGCAAGACACCAGGTTATTATTTCAAAGCTAATGATATTAAAGAGTTACCCTGTGAGGATTTGCGGACGATTAACCAGCTTTGGCTAAAATATAGTGAGGGTCGTTTCGGTTTTACGGTTCAGGCTGAGATATATCAGGATGTTGGTGGGGATTATCCCAGTTTTTGCGATCGCGTCGGTTGGACTATCCACAATTCTCATCACCCTAATGATAGCTTAACTTTTAATTTAAAAGCTCCCCTGGGACATTTGCCATCCCGACGGTGGGTTGGTGGCTATAACTGGTGGCGACATGCTGGTGCTTTGGCAGCTAAATTATCAGCCTGTGGACTTGATGATAGTTAGGTAAAGAATTCTTGACTATGGCCTGAGTAACTTAGTTATTATTTGTTACCTTTTAATAAAAAATGTAATTTATTGTTAATTTTTTGTCAAGAAGTTATGAGATACTATTCAGTCCACATTGGTTTGGGCTTCCCAGTGAGATCCTTAAAGGCAATATAATATTGAGGCTATGGATCGAGAATATTTAATCTTTTCTTTATGAAACGCCCCATTTTTGCCGTGACTCTATGAAATATGATTTTGATAGGCCAAATAAGCTCCAATCGGCAAATAGACAATTCTCCTTTGAGCAATCGTAATTCCATCGTTCCCCCCAGTCAGCCCAGGTCTGAAGGCACAAAAATATGTAAAATAGTTAAGGAAAAGGGAACAATCGAAGATGACCATCTGTCAAGATCAAAACTTGATAATTTGCGATCGAGCTAATCGTTTTCCCTATCTCACTCCCCCTTACCACATTCTGGAGCCAGCGATTGAGCCAGACAATCCTTTAGCCTTCAATGAAAAAACTATGTCTATTACAGGTTGTTTAGCAGATTTTTCTATATCGGAAATCTTTCAATTGATTGAAAAAGGACAGAAAACTGGATTTCTGGCAGTTAGTGCTTTGCCAGAGGATATCACACCCTATAGTGATATTCATTACATTTGGTTCTATCGCGGTCGAATTATTGCTGCAGCTAATCGCTTAGATCATCAATGTTTAGCGGGATTAATTGCCAAAAATCAGGCGGTTAGTAAGCGAGCTATCGCTAAAATTGTGCGCTTATGTCCGAAGGATAAACCACTAGGTTTGTCTCTTAAAGATTGCGGTGTGTTATCAGATCAAAAACTGAAACAGATCTTCCAAATTCAGGTATTACAGCGTCTTCGTACCCTATTGGAATTTGAGGATGGTGTGTTTAAATTTATCCAGAATGCACCAATCCCAATGCGGGAAATGACAGGTTTAAATGTCCGGGCAACAGAAGGGATACTGATAGGGTTACGTCTGGTACAAAACTGGAATGGATTGGTAGATAAATTACCAGATCCTAATGCCAGTTTAGCTCCCACTATTTTTGGGTTGCCTCCTTATCCACTGAATCATCGAGAATTGCGAGTATGGGAGTATGGAGCAGAAACTATTTCTCTCACAGTAATGGCAAAAAAAATGGGATTGCCAGTTAATGCAATTCAAAAAATTGCCTTCACATTGATTGCGGTTGGTTTAGTTGAGGAAGTATCTTTAGTTCCTGATGTATTGTCTACACAAACTTTTGATGTTTTTTCCACGCAATCCAGTGAGAAATCAGGTCGCAAAAATATCAGTTTTTCATTCTTACATACCTTGTTAGATTTATTGCGGAGTAAAGTTAGTCATAGTTTACCAATAGCTTCCGCTTATACTTCTCCATCTCCAGATCAAAAAAAATTGCTCCCCGTGGATTCTTTAAGTAATAGTGCAATTTATTCCTAATTTTTTGGTATCCTAAATCAGGACTTACGCAAAATCATCAGCGAGCAAAACCACCAGCGAGTAAAACCACCAGCGAGTAAAACCATCAGGGAGCAAAACCATCAGCGAGCAAAACCATCAGCGAGCAAAACCACCAGCGAG
>DOIX01000312.1:27651-28021 GCA_003511885.1 Cyanobacteria bacterium UBA11153 | reverse complement strand
CCCTTGTCCCCCTTGTCCCCTTCAAATTGGAATGTCTATATTTCGATCCGGATTGTACTCATCGACTTCTGTAAATTAAACGGAATTTCCCTTCTCCAGGGATAATTTATCCTGAAAGTAGCATCTTATTGATTTGAGAGTTACTATAGAAATAAGCTCAAATTAGATGGTAGAACGTAGTGAATAACTCAAGCAATCTGCGGTAGGAATTGAGTTGATTTAGAGCGAAGTTTATTTCATCTTTAAGGATCGCAATCGGCTTGTCTAAATATCATCCTAAGTGCTGTCACTGGAGCATAATTTCTCCTGATATCGTTTCTGGTAGCACAATTGGGGTCAAAATTTGGCAAATATAGCGAGGGACTAGGGG
>DOIX01000312.1:25138-27444 GCA_003511885.1 Cyanobacteria bacterium UBA11153 | reverse complement strand
CAAATATAGCGAGGGACTAGGGGCACTCTTGCTAGCGGCTAGGAAAGAAAGCTGTCTCATCAAGGGTTTGAGGAATTTACAATATCTTAACCGCCCTAGTGGTTGCTATATTTAATCTCTGTGCATCTATGTCAAGGAAGAGGTTATTTTTTTAGAATACCGATACGATAGGGAATCATATTAACAGCCTAGTATCAGGTAAATCAAAACACTTGTAGTCATCTGGGGGATGCCAATCGTGAAAGTAGCATTGCTAATCGGAGTCAGCGAATACGGGTATGGTTTAGAGCCACTCCCGGAAGCAGTAAAAGATATTTCGGCGATGGCACGGGTTTTGGAGTCTTCTGAAATGGGTGGATTTGATGAGGTGAAAACTTTGATCGATCCCAATCCACCAGCGATGCGAGAAGCGATTCAAGCCATATTTGCTGATTTGCATAAAAATGATGTAGTGTTGCTGTTTTTTTCGGGTAATCGAGTTCAAGATCGTAGCGGTAAATTATACTTAGCAACTAGTATTACGGCAACTTTGACTACTGAAGCACATCCCCAAGGAGAATTAGTTAAGGCAACTGCTGTTCCTGTTAGTTTTGTCCGTGACATTGCCAATAACTGTCCCTGTCAGAATCAAGTGGCGATTTTAAATTGGTATTTTCATCCTGTCTTAAGTCAGGGTATTGTGCCAGAAAGGAGCAGTGCGGAAGACAATCTTCATAGTCAAATGAGTGGGGAACGATTGGCAATCTTAACATCTAATATTGATAGCCAAGTTGCCTTAGATAGGTATAATCCGGATATATCAGTTTATACTCGTTATGTGGTGGAGGGCATTGAAACAGGAAGTGCGGATCGCGATCGCGATGGTTGGATTTCGGCTGAAGATTTACAGGAATACGTTAAGCGCAGGGTTACAGAAGCGGCTCCTGCCTGGATACCAGAGTTTTATTTTAGTCACAATCGCCAGAAAATTATCTTAACGAAAGTCCAAATTAACGATGAAAAAATTAAGTATCGTCAAGAGGTAGAACGTTGGGCAAGTCGAGGTCAAATTGCCCAATTAGGTATCGGTATATTGGCTAAATTAGGAATAGGATTACAACTTAATTATGAAGATTGTCGGGCAATTGAAGCGGAGGTAATGAAACCTTATCGCGAGTATGAGCAAAGATTGGCTCGCTATGAGGTAGCATTTACTAAATATCGGGAAAATTTTGAAGCAATCGGTACTGAATTCTCGGAAGAATTACTGTATTTGCGCAAAGCTTTAGGACTGAGATATGAAGATGTAGTGGCGATGGAGGAAAAAGTTAATTTGGGAGAAAATAGTTCCTCTATATGGCAAACAGCTACACCAATCAATCTTGGGGAAGAAGAGAAAAATAATCTCCTCAATAATCCTGTTGAATCGGAAGCTAATCAAAGGGAAGAGTTACCTAATATTAGCGAGGAAAATAGCACCGCAATCCTGCAACCGATTATTCCACTACCTCTGGTGATTTTTTCCCATGAAGATGAGGATAATGGCGGTAAAGAATCCAATGGCGAAACTAATCATAACTCCATATCTTCACCTCCTTCTGCCCTCCCCTGGTATATCAAAACACCACCATTGCCGCTGAGAAATCAAACATCTACTCTCGATTTATCATCTCAGATGGCAGATAGCCCAAAAAACCAGATTTTGGTATCTAATTTATCGAAAAAAATTTTACCATTAATTGTGGGGATAGGTGGAATTATCGCTAGCTTGTTTGTCGCGATTAGTTTAGCAAATCGCTCCCCGATAATATCTCCAGATAAACCAGAAAATTCACCGCCATCATCAAATTATCTTTCCCCCACATCATCTCACCAAGTTACTGAAACAGACGAGGTTTTGACTCCTGATATCGAGCCATCCTTACTGCGTAAAGGTTGTTGGGTGATTGTGAATGGGAACATTAGATCGGAACCTGCATCTTTTCGCGAGAATGTCATCAATTTTACCAAAGAAGAACTATTAGTTACTGGCAAGCAGACTGAGGGAGGTTGGATTCAGGTTAAACTTGCCAATGGGGGTTTGGCTTGGGCACATCGAGATGCAATTCAAAATGATACGGAGATGGATATTTGTATCTTGAGAGATGGCGTAAAAATTGAAAGAGTTGATGATATTATCCCGCCGCCGGCTCCGTTGGATGGTGCAAACCCAGATCCGATCGACAAAAGTAGGAGATAATCAGGTGGGCGCGATCGCAAATATTTCGGCTCTCTTGTGGCAAAACCTGAGTTCGACGAAAGAGCTGAAGCTGAAAGCCAGTAAACAA
>DOIX01000312.1:16956-24840 GCA_003511885.1 Cyanobacteria bacterium UBA11153 | reverse complement strand
AAAAAGTCAAGGGAAAACACCGAACACCGAACACCGAACTCAGGTGGCAAAGGTAGCGAGCCTCTTTTTTGAGAGAAGGGGATCTGGGGGGCAGAGGGGCTTCTTGAGAGGGTTTGATCGATTTTTTCCCAAATGGAAAATATACAGTTTAAATGCGTAGCAGCTTACAATAACGCAACTCTCACCCTGGCAAAATCAGTTAGGATGAAAGGAACTAGGTAGAGTTTATCACCCCAATGGATCCAGAAGAAATTGCGGCACTAGGCGCTTCGCTACGAAAAATCGATCGGAGACTCCTCCCCTCTCAGGAGGGCATTACCAAAGTCTGGTATCAGGGGGGAGAGTCTTATTTTGATGTAGTTGTGGAATTGCGCGAAGGCAAAATCGAGTGGTTTCAGTTTACATTGCGGGGTAAATCCATTTCTTGGCAACCTCACTTCTCTTCTTTGCAAACTGGTGGGACAAATGAATTATACCAAGATGACTTGAGTTTCCATCCTGGTAGCAAACTGATTGAGAATAATCAGTATCAGGATCTGGTATTTATTGAATTAGCCCGCTCCATTCTCCAAACCCGTGCTGGGGAACCCTTTTTTGACGAGATGTTGGCGCTGTTTGATTGACGTATTTGGGATAAGACAGAAATAACGTCATGAATAAAGCCGATAACCCCTTGCACACTGATGAAAATTCCGATTGTTTCTCGCTTAGTTGCCAGAGTTGCGCGCAAACTTCCCCTGCGAATTGTTTTGATTGTCCCCTTTGTGGTGCAAATTGTCGGTACAGTGGGATTGGTGGGATATCTTTCTTATCGCAGTGGGAAACGGGCTGTGGCAGATTTAGTCCATCAGTTGATGGCGGAAACGGGAGAGCGCGTTACCGAAAAGTTAGACAGTTATTTGCAAACAGCTCACCATATCAATCACTCTAATATTGCTGCTCTCAAATCTGGTGGTATTAGTCTGCAAAACCTGGATATACTCCATAAGTATCTCATTTTACAACTGCAACATTATCCAGAGGTGACAGCCTTACTTTTGGGTACTCCTCAAGGAGAATTTAGATTGATTCATCGGGTTAAGGATGGTGAAGTTGAGTCAGGAGAGATTAAGAATCCCTCAAAGTTTCCTTTTGAAGCTGGGCGTTCAAATGTGCATAATCCTAGTCAGTTAGATACTTATGCTGTCGATAATCGAGGGAATTTAGGGCGATATCTAAGTAGTGCAAAAAACCTTGATGTGCGCCAACGTCCTTGGTATCGTCGTGCCGTTAAGATGAAAATACCTGGATGGAGCGAACCTTTCCAGATAGGTTCGACAAATCAGTTAACACTCAATGCCTATTTTCCTTGCTATAACGCCTCTCAAGAACTTGAAGGAGTTTTCTCTGTCAACCTCAGTCTGGCAAGGCTCAATGATTTTCTTAAAACACTTTCTGTTAGTAAAAGGGGACAGGTATTTATTGTGGAGAGAAATGGTCTATTAATCGCCAATTCTATCGGACAACCATCTTACATTACTTCCCATATTTATTCCATTTCACCTCCGATTAATCAACCAGGGGCAATCGAATTTCGTCGGGTTTCTGCTTTAGAGAGTGCCAACCCAGTGATGAGGGCTGCTACTCAGGAGTTAGAGAAAACTTTTGGTAGTCTTGAAATCATCCAATCAGCCCAACAATTAGATCTGGATATGGCGGAGAATGCTTCGGAAACCAGTCTGGGAGAACACCACTTTATCAGTGTGATTCCCTATCAAGATAATTATGGTTTAAATTGGTTGATTGTGACAGTAGTTCCCGAATCAGATTTTATGGAGCAAATCAATGGCAATACTCGTACCACTATTTTACTTTGTTTAGTGGCTTTGATCTTGTCTATTGCGATGGGTATTCTGACTGCTCGTTGGATTACGAAACCGATTCTATACTTAAATACCACTGCTAAAGATATTGCTAAGGGTGAATGGGAGAAAACAGTAAAAATTAACCGCTCTGATGAGGTAGGAGAATTGGCTAATTCTTTTAATCTGATGGCAGTACAACTGCAACAATATTTTACCGAACTCCAATCCTCAAATCAATCCCTAGCTGAGAGTGAAAGTAAACTGAATCAAATTATTGAAGCGATTCCTGTGGGGATATCAGTCCACAATATTCAGGGAAAAATTATTTATGTCAATCAAATAGCTCGAAAATTACTCGGTATTGACACTATACCGGAAGCTGAGACAGAACAATTAGCAACAGCGTATCATGTTTATCTGGCAGGAAGCGAAGAGTTATATCCAGTAGAAAATATGCCAGTTGTTCGCTCGTTACAGGGGGAAAGATCGAGGGTAGATGATATGGAAATTCGATTACCACAGCGGACAGTTCCCTTAGAAGTTTACAGTACACCTCTCTGGGATCGAACAGGAGAAATTATCGCGGCAATTGCGGCTTTTTTCGATATTACTGAACGGCAAAAATCTCAAAAAATATTAGCGGATTACAATCGCACGTTAGAAACTGAAGTCGCTCAAAAAACGGAAGCATTACGATTGAGTCAAGAACAATTACAGCTAGCTTTAGAAGGCTCTGGCGATGGATTTTGGGATTGGAATCTGGAAACAGGAGATGCTTATTTAAGTTATCGATGGCTGCAAATGCTCGGTTATAAGGTAGATGAATTACCACAAAAAATTAAGACATGGGAAAAACTGATTCATCCAGAGGATAAACCTTGGGTAATGGAGAGATTAAATGCTCATTTTGCAGACACTTCAATTCCCTATCAATTTGACTATCGAGTACTAACTAAATCAGGTACGTGGAAATGGATTGCTAACTATGGTAAAGTGGTAGTTCGCGATCGCAAAGGTAATCCCTTGCGGATGGCTGGTACTCACCGAGATGTCAGCATTCGCAAACAAGCAGAAATTGAACTTAAACAAGCCAAAGAAGCCGCAGAAACGGCTAACCAAGCTAAAAGCACTTTCTTAGCCAATATGAGCCATGAATTGCGCACTCCCCTCAACGCTATTCTCGGCTTTGCCAGATTAATTCAAAATAGTCCCAACTTATCTCCTCAACACCAAGAACAAGTTAGCATTATTACCAGGAGTGGCGAACACCTCCTTACCTTAATTAATGATGTACTAGATTTATCCAAAATTGAAGCTAATCGCACCACACTCAACGAGCAAGACTTTAACCTCTATAATTTAATATCAGATATTGAACAAATGTTCAGTTTAAAAATTAAAACCAAGAGATTATGGTTGTGTATTGATAGAGATGATGATGTTCCTCAGTATGTACGAACCGATGAATTTAAACTGCGTCAAGTCTTAATTAACCTTCTTTCTAACGCCATCAAATTTACAGAATCAGGTGGCATATCTTTAATGATTCAAAAGTCTAATTCTCAATTACCAATTCCCCATTGCCAACTTAATTTTGCTGTTTCTGATACGGGTGCTGGTATTCCTCCAGAAGATTTAGACAGTATCTTTGAATCTTTTGTCCAATCTTCAACAGGTAAACAATCGGTAGAAGGAACGGGTTTAGGTTTGCCCATTAGCTGTGCTTTTGTTCAACTAATGGGTGGAGATATTACAGTTAGTTCAGTTGTTGGTAGGGGAAGCATTTTTAGCTTTAATATTAATGTTAGTGTGGTGGAAGCTATCTCGATTAAAACTCAACAAACAAACCCTAGAGTTATCGCCATCGAACCCAATCAACCTCGCTATCGTATCCTGATTGTGGATGATAAAGAAAATAATCGCCAGTTACTTATTCAACTACTCTCTCCCTTGGGTTTTGAACTCCAACAAGCGTGTAATGGTAAAGAAGCGATCGAAATTTATGATGATTTTGAGCCGCACTTAATCTTGATGGATTTGCATATGCCTGTCATAAATGGGTATGAAGCCGCTCAACAGATTAAATCGAATCCTCAAGTTGAAGCAACAGCTATTATCGCAGTGAGTGCCAGTAATGTCATCCCAGAAACAGCCATAACTCAGGATAATAATTTTGATGATTTTATCCGTAAACCTTTCCGCGATTCTGAGATTTTTGCGGCGTTGAGCAAACATATTGGGGTGCGCTTTATTTACGAAGAATCTCCGGATTTTATCCAGACTACTCCTACTACGGTAACGGCAGCTAATCTTGCTGATTTAGCTCGATTATCCCCTGATTGGGTAAAAAATTTATATCAAGCAACAATCCATGGAGATTTCGATTTAATGTTGAGTCTGATTGAGGAAATTCGCCCTCAACATGATTCTCTGGCTACTCTATTAGCTAGTTTGACAAATAATTTCCAGTTTCAGGAGTTATTAGACTTCCTCGCAGAAAATTAATCCTCCTCTACTCAATAAGCTAATGGAGAGTTATCGGTGTAAGGTGCGTTAGCATATAATAACGCACCTTACATATTGGCTTATCGATGGGAGGAAAAGCTGCTCAGGTGTAGGGTGCGTTATGCTGTGCTAACGCACCTTATCCTCTTTCATCACTTTAGGGTGAAACCTTGAATCTTCCTGGGCTGTATCCTCGAAAAATCGTCAATTTATCCGAGAGTGATGGAAGAGCGTTGTACCAATTTCCTCAAATAGCGCTACATATTCACCCCCCAACCCCCCTTGGTAAGGCGGGAGTCAGAATAACAACTGTAGCAGTAGTCACCACACGACGACATACAAGAGTTTCAATCGTATCGCTCAACACAGCAATAATTCCATTTTTAACTTTTAACTGCGTGACTTTTGCGATCGCAGCTTACTTTATTATATTGAATTAAATGAATAGTTACCATTGAGAATATCAATGGTAACTGGATATAAGCAGTCTTTAATGTGGCGATTGCCATTTTTTTTGATTGCATTATTGTCTTTTTGCCACTTAACCCTTAAACTTAAATAGGAAAGATTAAAAAAAACTTAACTCCTCCCCAAGAGGTACTCTTCTGGGGAGGCGTGCTTCAGTACTGCTAGTGCTGAAGATAGGATTTTTTTACCCAAATGAGGTCATGTTGATGGAACAATTCTTCCTACATATAGCTTGGCTAATTCCCTGCTATCCCCTGATTGGTGTAATTTTAGTGATTCCTTGGTCCCCAGGATTGATTCGTCGTACTGGACCTAGACCATCTGGTTATATTAGTACGGTGATGACTCTCCTGGCGTTTTTACATGGGTTAATTGCCCTCAAAGCGACTTGGAATCAACCTGCCCAAGAATTATTTATTCCTTGGTTGCACGCGGCGGATTTAGATTTAACCATTCCAGTAGAATTATCTTCAATTACGATTACGGCAACTCTGGTAGTGACAGGGATAAACCTCCTTTCCCAAGTCTATGCCATTGGGTATATGGAGATGGATTGGGGCTGGGCGCGATTTTATTCGTTGCTGGCATTTTTTGAAGGAGGAATGTGTGCCCTCGCCCTTTCCAATTCCCTATTTTTCAGTTACATGATTCTGGAAATTCTGACACTGGGAACTTATCTACTGGTAGGATTTTGGTTTAATCAATCTTTGGTGGTAACAGGTGCTAGAGATGCGTTTCTGACTAAACGAGTGGGAGATTTATTCCTGTTAATGGGAGTAATTGCTCTCTATCCCTTGGCGAAAACCTGGAATTTTACCGAATTAGCTGAATGGGCAAAAACAGCTCATATCGATCCGACAGTGGCAGCTTTATTGGGTTTAGCTTTAATTGCTGGGCCAATGGGTAAATGCGCCCAATTTCCCCTCCATTTATGGTTAGATGAAGCAATGGAAGGTCCGGTTCCCAGTACAGTTTTACGGAATGCGGTAGTGGTGGGAACAGGGGCTTGGGTTTTAATTAAACTGCAACCAATTATTGCCCTTTCTCCCTTTGCTGAATCAGTAGCTATATTTATTGGCACAGCCACAGCTATAGGTGCGGCAATGGTTGCAATCGCACAAATTGATGTGAAGCGTACCCTTTCCTATCTGGTTAGCGCTTACATGGGTTTAATCTTTGTTGCGGCTGGAATTGGCGAAAGCTACCCTGCTTTGTTATTACTATTAACCTACGCTGTGGCGATGGGTTTATTAGTAATGAGTATTGGCGCGGTAGTTTGGAATAGTATTACCCAAGATGTGACTCAATTAGGTGGTTTGTGGTCGAAAAGACCAGCTTCTGGATTATCCTATTTAGTGGGTGCGGCTGGATTAGTCGCAATTCCTCCATTAGGTGGATTTTGGGCACTAGAAGAATTAGGCGATCATCTGTCTCGGACTATCCCCTGGTTATTGGGAGTATTGTTATTAGTAAATGCTCTAGCCAGCTTTAGTTTAACCCGCGTCTTTGGTTTAGTATTTGGCGGGAAAGCTAAACAAATGACGGAGAGATCCCCCGAAGTTCATTGGCCTATTGCATTTCCCATGTTAGTTTTAATGGGTTTCACTTTACACGTTCCCATTATGCTCTGGCAATGGCAACTAATACCTAATTGGGCAACCATCAATACCACTGTGGCTGGAGGTTTAATATTATCCAGTGCTATTGGTTGCGGAATTGGCGCAATAATTTATCTCAATAACAACTGGACAAAACCAATTAGCTTTGTCCCCAAAGCCATCCAAGACTTTTTTGCCTACGACTTTTATACCCAACAGATTTACCGAGTCACGATCGTTTTTGTGGTAGGCTTAATTTCTCAGATTATTTACTGGGCGGATCGCTATATAGTTGATGGTGCAGTGAATTTAGTGGGTATTGCTACTGTATTTAGCGGACAAAGCCTCAAATACAACGTTTCCGGGCAAACCCAGTTTTATGCCTTGACTATTCTATTTGGGATTGCTTTGTTTGGCATTCTCTTGAGTTGGCCTTTTTTATCTCATCTGTCACTAATTATTGGTGGATAATCGACGATGAATTCGGATGATTGAGAATAATAACATCTAAATCATTGTCTATGTATCTGAATGAATTTGCTTAGTTTGGATTGTTTGCTTGTTTAGTTGAGCCTAATAATGTCATAAAATTGGGCTGAATGGTTACAAGATTGAAAGGAAGGAAGGAAGATTTGATGAACGGTAACAATTCTACAGTATCTTTTTCAAGACGGAACTTACTTAAGTTTGGTGCAGGGGCAGTAGGGACAGGCGTAGTTACAGCAACCCTGGGTTCTCATGTCATGAATCCGGAACCAGCAGTTGCCGATAATAATATATCTCCTGATGAAGCATTAAAGCGTTTAATGGATGGAAATCGACGTTTTATCTCGGCAAGACGGCGCAATCCCAACCAAAACCGGGCAAGATTAACCGAAGTTGCGAAAGGACAAAATCCATTTGCGGCAATTCTCGGTTGTGCCGATTCGCGAGTCCCGGCTGAGATAGTTTTTGACCAAGGATTAGGCGATTTATTTGTATGTCGAATTGCCGGAAATGTCGCAACTGCGGAAGAAATTGGCAGTCTGGAATTTGGTACTTTGGTATTAGGATCTAAGGTAATTTTAGTACTTGGTCATGAACGATGTGGTGCGGTAGATGCAACCATTAAAGGCGCTCAAGTTCCCGGTCAAATTGCCAGTATCCTTGATGCCATTAAACCCGCTGTAGCAAGAGCAGAAGGTCAAACTGGAGATAGGTTGGAAAATACTACGAAAGCCAATATTTTACTCCAAATTGAAAGATTGAAAGCGTCTCCTGTACTGTCTCAGTTAATTGAGGAAGGGAAACTAAAGATTGTGGGTGGATATTACGATTTGGATACTGGTGCTGTAACTTCTGTTAGTTAGTTGTTATTTATTGGTTATTGGTTATTAGTTTTTTGTTCTTAGTTAGGGGTTTGATAAAAAATGAAGTACAAACCAACAAAACTTACGCCAAACCTTTAGTAAGGTTTACTTTCAGTAAGG
>DOIX01000312.1:0-16639 GCA_003511885.1 Cyanobacteria bacterium UBA11153 | reverse complement strand
TTCACCCCCCCAGCCCCCCTTGTAAAAGGGGGGAGCAAGAATACAACCTACATTTCTTCCTTGCTCGGTATGCCCCCGTAAGGTTTACCCTCAGCGAGGTTTACCTTCAGCGAGCAAGATGCTCGCACTACATATACACAACAATTAACTGTGATGGCGTTATTGGTAGTGTGAGCGTCTCGCTCAGGAAATGCCGAAGTCGTGCTAGAAACAACAAACAAAAAAAACAAAGAAACAAGAAACAACAAATTATGCTCAGTACCTTAATCGGCTTGCCCCTAATAGGCGCGGCAATTATTGGATTATTTCCGGGAAATATATCATCCGCCCAACTTCGTTATATTGCTCTAGCCTTTGCCAGCGCCATTTTACTAGTTACTATATGGCTAGCCACCCAATTTGACTTAAGCAATTCAGGATTGCAGTTTCAAGAATATTTACCTTGGATTCCCCAGATTGGCTTAAGCTATAAACTAGCTACAGACGGATTATCCTTTCCCCTCGTAGCATTAGGTAGCCTCCTCACAGGAATTATCATCTTCAGCGCCAGAATTAACGTGGAGAGACTGCGGCTGAAATATGCCATGATTTTCCTCGTCAATGCAGGAGTAGTCGGGGCATTACTCGCTCAAAACTTACTCCTCTTCATTATATTTTACGAACTAATCTTAATTCCCCTCTACCTACTCATAGCAATATGGGGAGGAGAAAAACGGGAATATGCCGCCATGAAATTCCTAATTTATACAGCAGTATCAGGGATACTCATTTTGGCAGGATTTTTAGGAATGACATGGCTTTCCCACTCTAATAGTTTCGACTACGATCGCATCGCCACTCAAGACTTATCCCTAGTTACCCAACTAATTCTCCTCACCATCCTCGTCATCGGATTTGGGATCAAAATCCCCCTAGTCCCCTTACACACATGGTTACCCGATGCCTACGTCGAAGCATCGCCAGCCGTAGCCATTCTCTTAGGAGGGATGGTAGCAAAATTAGGAACTTATGGCTTAATCAGATTTGGCTTACAACTATTCCCCGAAACTTGGGCACTTGTCGCACCCGGATTATCGATAATTGGCGTAGTGAGCGTCATGTATGGGGCACTAACTGCGATCGCGCAAAAAGACATCAAAAGAATGGTAGCCTATAGTTCTATCGGTCACATGGGCTATATTGTAGTTGCCGCCGCCGCCCTCACTCCATTAGGGCTTTTGGGTGCAGTTGCCCAAATGGTTAGTCACGGATTAATCCTCGCCATTTTATTCTATTTAGTCGGTATTATCGAAGCCAAAGTAGGAACAAGAGACTTAGATATTCTCAACGGCTTAATGAATCCCCTACGCGGATTACCCCTCACCAGTGCCATGCTAATTTTAGGCGGAATGGCAAGTGCCGGAATTCCCTTTTTAGTTGGATTTATCGCTGAATTTCTCGTCTTTCAAGGCAGTTATTCCGTATTCCCCATCCAAACCCTATTGTGCATCTTCGCCTCCGGATTAACCGCAGTTTACTTCGTCATTCTTCTCAACCGCACCTGCTTCGGCAAACTCGATAACAACACCTCCTATTATCCCCAAGTAACATGGAACGAACAAGCCCCCGCCCTTTTCCTAGCCATCCTGATTATTTTCTTAGGAATTCAACCCACCTGGCTAGTCAGATGGACTGAGCCTACCACCGACGCAATCGTCGCCACCATCACCACCCATACCAATCAACAAATAGCCCTAAACTACTACCCCCAAAACACCCCCTAATATCATCTCTGGTAGCATCGCACTTCCATAAACAGCCTTCATACCAAGGACTTTATTCCTGGCAACTACAGGCTTTTGGGTACTGAAGTGCCTACTACAAACAAGAAAATCTATCTCAAAACCTCTGCGTACCTTTGCGCTAACCTTTGCGTACCTTTGCGTTTCAAAAAAAACCATGACAACCACCCTCCAAAAAACCAAACTCCCCCCCTCCAACCACGAATTCGCCGAAGTCATCCACCGCCTAGAAGCAGGCGGCGCAATGATACCCGACACTCCAGAAAACCTAATGCAAATTATTGGTATCTGGAAAGCCTACGCCGTTCCCATGGACTTCTACTGGCGCGACTTACTTTACATCGGCGAAAGAGTATTTTTAGATCCCTTTCCCTTCTTCAAATACTTCCTCCCCCAAGAATATTTAGATCTCCACAACCACTACGCAGGCGACGATGCCGACTTAAGAATTTGGCGCGGCGAAGCCACAGCCCATCCAGAATTATTAGAATTTATGGAGAAGGGAGAAACTGGCAAAATGCCCAAATTATTCCATCATTTGTGGCACGATCGCGTTAATATGGAATTTGCGGAAGCCTGTATGCGGGCAATGCTGTGGCATCGGAATATGTACGCCCCAGTAAACAAATTCGATCCTTTCCTAGATTCAGACGAATATAAAGCCAATGCCGATAAAGCTATTAAAGCTTACTTCAAAGGCAACCCCTTAATGTTGGGAATTCATAAACTCTTCCCAGAAATGTTTATCGAACAATGCCGTCAGGCATCTTATTATAGTAATCTGGGCTTATTCTGGGAAGTGATGGCACCAGTTTTCTTTGAAGTATCCGATTTGTATGACGAAGGGAAAATTACCACAGTACCAGAGGCGATGAACTTTCTGGTAAATGGGATATTTGCGATCGCAGGCCGTCCGATTTATCATCATGCTTATATTCGAGGGGAATGCTACGAAATTATCCCCAAATCCAAAGGCTTTACCTGGTTATACGAAGCCGCGCTGCCTTATGTTGAGGCCGTTTTTTACCGCACTGCACCTTTCCGAGGCACTAAATCTTATAATGCCCAAGCCAATCAAGTGCCTAGCGATCAAAAAGACTTCCATTATGGGGTTTTATATGCTGATAAATTCCCCGTGGGTACGGCGGGAATTCCTCCCACATTACTAATGCAGGATATGCTCCATTTCCTTCCTCCTTATCTCCAAGAATTTTATGCCCAACGGTGTCGGGGTGAGGATGATATCTTAAATCAAATTGCCATCACTTTCCAACGTTCCATGTATTGCGTGACTTCGGCAGTATTTCAAGCCTTGCGGACTGCACTTTTGTATCCTTTAGATGACCAAAATCCCAAGCATTTAAAGGCGAATCGGGCATTTTTTGAGGCGCAAATTAACCGTTTCTGTCGTCCAGAATATGGGATGCGGGATGCCGCAAGATTGAGGAGTATTCAGACTGCGGATTATCGTTAGTAACCCCCCAACCCCCTTATTAAAGGGGGCTTTTTTTTTTGGACAAGACTTACGGAAAACCCCCGTCTCTAGGCTGCGTTATGCGTAAGCTAACCCACCATCCCCGCAATGACTAGACTTGCTGAATTACAAGATAAATTCCTAATTTTAATAGAAAACTGAAAGAGGAAATTTGAGTTGAATACAACAGACTTTTTTTAACGCAAAGGAATGCTCAAAGGTACACCAAGAAGAGATGTTAATTTTAGCAACAGTTAATCCTTATGGTGCGTTATGCGTAAGCTAACGCACCATCCCCGCTAATTTTGAGAGAAGACTGAAAGGGGAAGATTATCAGAAATAGGTATGCCATACTGCCTCAGTTATTCTGGACTTTGGGTATGGTGAATAATTGATTTCAACACTTGTAAAACATTGTATAATTCACCATCAGAGATAAAGGGCGAAAATACCCTCGAAACATTATATTGTCGCTCTTCCATCTGTGTCAGTTTCACAAACAAAATATCATCCCCATTAGTCATCATGCCAAAACTGGGTTTCTCTGGCTGAGGATTAGCCATCAAATATGCCAGATTTTGTGGTAATCCTGCCCAAACTGAAAGTGCTGTCTTTTTCGATTCTAAAACTACTACCCAAATCTGATGATTAAGCACCAATACATCAATCCGCCCTTGTAAAATATCCTCGCTATCGTCAATAGTAATCTGTACGGATTCCTCCGCCCTAACTTTAAAAGGTGGATCGTAAAAACCTGCTATGCCTAACAATGGAGAAACTAACAGTAGCATAACTATACCTTCAAGTAAATGTCCCTCACTCCGTTGATATAAATATCTTTGCCTCAGTTGATTTAGCCCTGTTTTTTCTGTATCTGTAATATCTGGTAAATCCAGCCGCCATTCCGAGAAAAATTCCTCGTCTTCCGTGCGGTGTAGGTTAAATCTCTGCTGTGCTTCGGCTAATGTTGTAATTGCTTCGGTAATTGCGATTGTGGACATATATTTTCTGCTCCTGCTATTGGTTTATAATATATGGAGATTTTTCGTTGAATGCCAGGGACTTTTTTTTAACGCAAAGATCGCAAAGGAAGGCGCAAAGGACGCAAAGAAGAGATGAGAAGTTTAGCAACTGCTTGGGAGTGTTTGATTAATATGGTGGTAACAATCTCCGAAAACCATGGCATAAGACAATCGAAAGAAAAAATATATTCCGTGATAGTGTGCTAATAATTGATAATTTGATTGGTTTACCGGGTATTCCTGCTTGGATAGTTGAATTTAGTTCTATGCCTAAACGTTCCATCCATACCACGGATCTAGACCATTCTAACATTCGTCTCAGCCATTCAGTCGGGATGCCTTCTTTCCCGATAGCAGCGCCAACAATGCTACCAACAATTGCTGCTGTTGAATCAGTATCGCCGCCGCATTCAATGATATTAGTAATTGCTGCTGCGAAATCATTCTGATGGCTTAACCAACCATGAATCGCCACAGGTACAGTATGATAAATGTATCCCGAAACTCCATTAGTTAAACCCATTTTTGCCGCAAACTCAGGTGTAGATTCACCTATTTTTACGCTATCTACAGCATCGCCAATAAGCGAAATTAATTCAGCGGCTTCGGTTGGGAGACAAGATTGTAATTTCAGGAGAAACTCATCGCCAGATACATCCTCAGTCTCACAGGCGATTTGGGCTGCTAATGCAATCGCAAAAGCACCATACTCAGCCTTGGGATTGGTATGGGTAATCCGTGAAGACACTCGTACAAATTCTTGCAGCCTCTTACTATCTCTGATGGCAACACCGAGAATCGCGGCACGCATGGCCGGTCCATTGCCAGCCGAAAATATACCACTTCGAGCTGGACTAAATCCCAGCCACAATCGTAGAATAGCCCTTAATGTAGCGAAACCAATTCCCGCTGGTAAACTCAATAACCAAAAACGAAATCGCCAAGCCAATTGCTCCTGAAACTTAGATAAATTACCACCAGAAGCAATAAGAGATTGCGCCACCATACAAGTATGTTCAGTATCATCAGAAATCATCCCAAAAACAAAGAAAAAACGATGTCGGTTGGGCAATCCCCATAATTTAGCAGCACGACGAGGCGATAACCCTTCATAAGGCAAACCAATCGCATCACCCACAGCAGTACCGAGAATTGAACCGATAATTTGAGATTGTCTCCGAGCGCTGATTTGAGCGGCCATCTCCTTTCAACCTCCTTCATCCTATTCGCTCTCTCCTCAATTATGCACTGAGTGAATTGTTGGCAATGTTTAAGTAAAAAATAGTCTTTTTTTGTAAGTTCAGGCAGAATTGGCTTTGTGACTACTTTAACTAAAACTAATATTTTGGCACACTAAGTATTGAAATTCCCGAAAAATGCGATCGCGAAGTGCCATCGCGTCTTATAGCGCTACACATTAAGGTTAGAACATATTCTCAAGCTATAGCCTTAAAAGCTGCGGAAAACAGGGCGAAGCATTCGGATGTCAAATTTACCGTTTGTTGCATAAATTGTCGTCCGAATGCTAGGCTTCGCCACGCTACCGCTAACGCCCCTACAGGTGGAATTTGTCTACTCATTCACTCTAATTCGGAAACGGACAAATCCGATATTATTGGGTGCAAATGCGGGAATATTTCCCACATTAACTAATATTGAACCATTGGGGTTATTATCATTAGGGCAGGGGGGCTTGGTAGCGGGTTCCAAAATTGAGAAAAATCTGCCTGAATCCGGATCTGAATTGTTGGTAAGATTGATTTCAGATCCACCCAAACGTAATTTCATTCCTTGACTTGCACCAAAGGTGTCTGGCTCAAAGGCTGTTCCTGATGGAATAGCATCGCAGATTCTAATGTTTTTGGCGGTATCTGTACCGTCGGAAAGGAAATATATGGTGTATTCTACTAAATCTCCAGGGATAACACCGCCGTCATTTTCTAGTTGGAAAACGCCTACTGGTGGTAGTTTTGACCAAAGTGGGGAATCGTCATTTACGTCATTGGGGTCGTTAATTACGTTGCCAAAATTAACTCCAGCTAAAGGTGTATTATTGCGCAAAATGTTAGTAATCCGCTTGACTAGACGGAATGAAGGCGTACCGCTGCCTTTAATTACAACTATAGTTGGTTCGTCATCATTTGGATCCGTGGGTACGTTTCCTGTTTCTACATTATCTCCAGGAAATACTTGAGGTATTTCTTGGGGACCTGATACTGCATTGGTTACTGATAGAGGTAATGTTCCGGCGGAGGAAGAAGCTTCTGCTTGGTTGACAATTTGGGCATCGGGTGGGCCAATTACTTTGACTTGATATTTCATAATAACTTCACCCCGATATGCGCCAATTTTACCTTTATTAATTGGATCTGTCAGGTTGATATCTGTTGTACCGTTAAAGTTAGGATTACCTTGAACTGTAGTGACAATATCTACAGCGGGATCTGGGGGTGTACCGCCATTATTTGCAGTAAAACTGTAGCCTCCAGCAAATTCAACTAAGGAGGTATCGGTGATTTTGTCTCTGGCTATGAAATCGGTGACTGCTGTACCTAGACTGGAATTGATATAGGTAATTGTATATTCCAAAATATCTCCTTTGGAAACTTCACCATTACCATCTAAATCGCTAGCTAAACGGACAGATTTTGTGCCAGTTGGTGTTACGAAGTCAAAAAGTTTGACAATAGTGGGGCTGAAACCACCGGGAGTGCCTGCGGGTTGTAATACGTCGCCACCTGGACTTGGAAAACCGGAATTTTGTGAGTTTCCACTGCCGTCAGTGGCGGTTGGGGTGTCTGCGGCATCGCTTAAAGCTGGGTTGCCACCATCACCGTTGAAGTTGACTACGGCTTGATTTTGTAAGCTTCCCGATGCACCTGGTCTAATTCTGGCACGATAGGTAACGGTAAGGTTGCCACCCGCAGCTAAAGTGCCTGGATTAGTGAGAATGGTGGGATTAGCTGGATCTCCTGTCCCGAATTCTGGTATGTTTGGTGCAACTGTAAAGGCTGGATTATTTACTTGTACTGAACCTGGTAATAGTTGCAATGCGGCGGGAATAATATCTTTGACGATTGTATCGCTAATGGCTAAGGTAGGGCTGGGATTATTGACTCGGATGGTATATTCTAAAATATCACCAACGCTGGGCGTACCGGAACCATCAGTATCTTCTGCCCATCTTACTGATTTCAAGACTTTGGGTTTAACTAAAACTGTAATGACGGCATTACTGCTATTATTACCTGCACCAATTCTATTTGGATCTGTGGGATCTGTAACGTCATTTCCGCGCAAAACTTGGGTGGTATTATCGATTCTATTAGTGGCAATTGTGGGGGAAACTATCCCGTTAATTGTGTAAGTAGCAGTAGCACCATTATTGAGAACAACTGTGGTATCAATGGTATTGCCACTGCCGCTAGCAGCACCGCAACTTCCTTGTCCTGCTGGTACGCTACAAGTCCAGGTTACTCCGGTAATATTGGCATCGATATTATCGAGTACTCTGGCTGGTGTGCCTGCGGGTACATTGCTCGGTCCGTTGTTAGTTACTGTTAGGGTAAAGGTAACTGGATCTCCGGGAAATACTTGTATTTCTTGGCTTGGTGCAATTGGACCTGAACTAACTGTTTTATTGATGGCTAAGTCGGCTTCGATGAGAGAAATTACTGGGTCAGTTTCAAGTCCCTTAAACTGAACGAATGCCCAAGTATCCATCCCTTTATTATCCCCAAAACTACCACCTGATTCATAGACATGAACGGGTGTTACTGAACTGTTAAGACCAAGAAGATTACTTCTGGGATTTGGTATTCCTGGGGCAGGTGTAAAAACTGAATCGTTGTAATAAGTCAATGCCTGTGTACCAGGAGGCGCGTTAAGTATTGCTACCTTAATTCCTCCTGAATTTTCCACATCTAGAAAGGGAAAGTGAGTTTCACCAGCATTAACTTTTAAGTCAATTTTCAAAGGAATGTTGCTAGCAGGGATGGGAATTCCTTGGGAATCTTTTCCGTCCCAAAACTGAGTAACTGTGCCATTGGGTGGGGCTGTGCCTAGTAAGATAAGATCGTCATTGTCGAATATATTGTTTCTGTTGGTATCAATAGTGAGGCTGTAACTTTTTGCCGTGGTGTTGGGATTAAGAAAGCTAAAATTTCCTCCTCCTCTATAACTGGATAAGCACTGTGGATTATTTGGATCTGGGGGGGGAGGGGTAGAATTATCAACAAAAGTCCCCATTTGATTTGGAGTATTTTCACAACCGATAAACTGGAAATTGGTAAACGGTAGGGGAATTTCAGGTCCAAGGGCGAATTTTTCTAGTTCTAGCAAGCTATTCAGTGCTGCAATTGCCTCTGGATCTGGGTCATTAAAGAAAATTTTGTTGGTGAAGTCAAGTGGAGTATTTAGCTGATCTGGTCTGAGAAAGCTAATTCCTGGTGGCAACTGATCTCCATTAAGCTGAACAGATCGATAAATCGGCACGCCAGCATTTCTAAATCCTCGGTTATTCGAGAATAAAATAGCACCGTTTGGATCTAAGTCCACTGCTTCAAAGCTATATTTATAACCATCCTTTGTATAGATAAATAGTTTGGGGTTAACTACTTGCTTTTGTGCCTGAATTCCAGTATAAAGCGCTAGATAATTGGTAAAAACACGACCATCTTTAACACTTCCACCTGGACCTGTAGTTACTGTAATATCCCACATGGTTATCCCAGTCCATTGATTGACATTTAAAGCTGTGCTAGCTGGATCGATTTGTACTGGGATTGGAGTAACTTGGGGGTTTCCTCCGCGATATCGACCTCGCGGTCCAGTGAAAATAACTGTATAGATGCCATCAGCAGGGACATCATAGAAACAAGGATTGTAACCCCCCGCAGCAGGCGATGGTCCAGCTATTTCCTGCTGACGACTAGTAATTTTCCCCATAGTCAAGTCCCCGGTGTTAGTTCGCTGCTGAAGGCAATCCATAACAACTGCTGCGGTTGGAGGACTACCTGTGGGAGAACCGACAATGGTAGCAGGATCGGAAGTACCAAGATTAGGTCCAAATATAATTGCGTTACCTGTACGTGCTGGATCCGCAGGATTTTGGTTAATACCCACAGCACTGGATCCAACATTAATTCTCTCTCCTGTCTTGGCATAAACTTGCAAGATAGTTCGTCTGGGAATACCAAAAGTGCTATCCACAACAAGATCGGCAGTTTCTCGCCATTCTGTCACTGCCCTGATACTATTATTTGGGGGATTATTTGGGGGATTGTTTCCACCAACAATTTCGTTACTCCCCTCTGCCCAAACAGGTTGACTGGCATAACTCCAAGTTAATAGGGCAAGCGCTAAACTAATTAAGCGCCATTTTTGACTGTTACCGCGATCGCAAATATATCGAATTAGATAGCTAACTAATCCTGTGGAAGTTTTATAATTCATAGTAGAAGCAGCTCTAAGCTGTAAAGCAGCGAATTTTACCTGATGATGTTTGTCTAGTCTTGAGATGCAATGGCAATTTCATGCCATTCATTAATTAGATCGATTGAATATCTACATCAAATTCATCACCTGTAGGGGCGAAGCATTTGGGCGATATGTTATTGGATAAACCCAAGTTTTTATATCCAAATGCTTCGCCCTGTTTCTGGGTGAGCGATATGTTATTGGATAAACCCAAGGTTTTATATCCAAATGCTTCGCCCTGTTTCTGGGTGGGCGATATGTTATTGGATAAACCCAAGGTTTTATATCCAAATGCTTCGCCCTGTTTCTGGGTGGGCGATATGTTATTGGAGAAACCCAAGTTTTTATATCCAAATAAATTTTTGATTTGGCCCCATAAGTAGATCTCCCGTTGAGGCAGGGTGAAGCATTTGCCAAGTAAATCTTGGGTTTTGCCCCATAAATTATCGTGCAAATGCTTCACCCCTACATATCGATATCGATGTTGATATCGACAATTATTATTTTTGTTCTTGTTTAAGGTTTGAGTTACATTCATCATTAATCGATCGGAAACAACAAGCTCGTTCAATCATTAACCATTAGCAATTAACAATTAACAATTACCTTCTTCTTCCCCTGGAAGATTCTGGTTGCAAGTCGTCTTCTTGCTCTTCAAATATGATGTCTAATCCTCTAGTATCCTGGAATATTAATTCGACTCTGCGATCGCGGGCATAGTCTAAAATGTCTGTACCTGTTGTCCGTCGCTGGGTTTCGCCGAATGAACGTATTGTCATTCTTTCGGGTTCAATTCCTCGTCGCAGTAGGTAATTTCTCACTGCTAGTGCGCGACGGTTTCCTAATGCTTGGTTGTAAGCGTCGCTGGCACGAGGATCTGTGTGTCCTTCTAGTTCTAGTGTTAAAAAGGAATATTCTTGGAGAATGGATGTAACTTTGTCAAGTACGGCGGCGCTTTCTGGACTAATGGTGGATTCGTCTAGGGCAAAGTGGACGATTCTGGGAATTTGTAACCTTAGAGGCTCTCTGGGGGGTAGAAGTGGTTGGGGTGGGGTGTTTTGGGTGATTGGTGGTACTGGTCTAGGTGGTGGTGTAAGTTCGACTAGGGTGTTACATTGGGGGGTAATTGTTTCTGGTGCTGTTTCTGTGATGGTTACGGGGTTTGTTGGCGATTGAATTAGGGCGTTGAGGGCGGGTTCTGATGTACCATAGTCTGGATGGGTTGCGATCGCGCTGATTCTATCTCCTGGTTGTAAGTTATCGAATTTTACGGTAAATTTTCCTTCTTCGTCTGCGGTTACTGTTTTTAATAGTCCGTTTAATGGTCCGAAAAGGCTGGAATTGTTTTCCCAAACTCGATAAATTTCTACTGTTGCACCGGGTTCGGCTTTGCCTATTATTTCTACTGTATCTCCTAGGATAAAGAATTCTTTGGAAATAAATTGGGGGGCGTTAATGGCGGCGTTTCCGGTTTCTTTGCTTTGGCGGCGGGATGTGCGAATGGGGTTTGTGCCATCTCCTCTTTGAAAGTGAATGGGTTCGATATTTTGTTGGGTGTTTAAGTCGATACTTAGTCCTTCTAGTCCGCCAAATTTATTGGTTTCGATGTTATTATGGCGACTTAAGGGATAGGCGGCGATGACTACTCCTGGTCCGGATTGATAGGCGATGGTATTATCGATAATTTGATGATTATCTCCCATGACGTAAATTCCGGCTTTGCGCAATCTTCTGCCGTTAAATTGAATGTGGTTATTCCGAATATTCACCGCGCCATCGGGTTTAAATAAATAAATCCCACTTCCATCATTACCGCAAATTAAGTTTCCAGTTACCTGAGAATTATCAATTATTCCTTCTAATCTAATTGCATCAGGCATCCCAGCAATCCCGTTCCCCACAATCATATTCTCCACTACTTCCAAATTCTTAGCTTGAACAGAAGTAATAATCCCGCTGCCATCGTGATAGACAATTCGGTTGCGACGGATAGTTGTACCGAAACTATTAAAGACGGAAACGCCAAAAGCGGAATTCTTTTGGGGTATTTCTCCTGTGGGTGGCATCCCCAACCAATTCATTTCAATTACCACATCTTTGGGTGCTGCATCTTTTTCCCAAAAGGGAAAACGATGCGGGGGATCTTTTTCTGGATTAATTGTTGGCGGCGGTGCTTTATGGGCGATGAAAATATCCGCAGGTGGAGTTAAGAGCGTTACTCCTTGAGGATCGACTAAACTAGGTTTAAATTCTTTAAATCCATAAATACTCAAACCTTTAATATTAACTCTATCTGAGACAATTGTCAAGCCCCGTAAAATTTGACGGTCAGATTCTGGTACGATCGCAATTATAGGCTGAGGAATTGCGATCGCGGTTGTGGGGGATTTGCTTTTGTCATAACCTGGTTGGCTTGTGCCATCTACGACTAATCCGGGGCTGGCTAAGGCGGGTAAAATTTCCTGGAGATAAATGGTGGTTTCTCCTGGGGGTAGGTTAAATTCAATCCGGGAGTTGGTGGCAGTGGCGGAGATGGTAACCTGGGCTTTTTCGGCTGGGCTGAGTTTGGCGATATCTATTTCGCCGTTAACGATGCCGATTGCTTCTCTGAGGGTTAGTTTTTCATCTTTTTTTACTTCGTCTTGGTTACTATTGACGATTGCGGTAGCGTTTTGCACTGGTGGGGGTGGGGGCGGTGGTGGTGGTGGTGTTTCAATTTGAAATTGAGCTAGGGCGGTGGTGGGGGTAAGTGTTAAGAGGAGGAAGATGGTGAGGGTGTTGGGGTTTGGTTTGGTAACGCCGCAAAGGTTTGGGAGAGGAATTTTGGGTAGGGGTTTGAGGGTTTGGGTTTTTTTGATGGGCACAATTTTCATTCCTGGCAGCTAGGGTGGGGGATGGTTAAAGGAAAGAAGTTGGTAATTGGGGTTAAGGAAATTTACTTCTTACCTCTTACCTATTACCTTCAACTAAGGATTAGTGGTATTTGTGGTAGCGGGAATAGTTTCGGTTACTGGTTTTACCTCGGCTTCCCCTTCTTGAGGTATGCTACTGGTATCTGTGGTAGTGGGAATAGTTTCGGCTACTGGTTTGACTTCGGCTTCCCTTTCTTGAGGTGGAGAGACTTTTTGTCTGCCAAAACCATTTAAAAGTTCGTTGACTTTGAGGGTTAAATTGAGATACCATCCACCATTGGAGCGATAACCACTAAAATCGCGATCGTCTACGCTACCGAAACTATAGCCTAAACCTAAGCGTAAATCTGGGGTAATATATAATCCACTTTCTACAGCAAAGCCTGTTTCGTGAAAGTCTGCTGATGGTTGTCCAATCCAACGTCCTTCTACTGCTAAATCCATGCGATATCCTAAACGATAGGTGGCTCTGAGTTGTGTTAAGTAAATCATGCTGGTACTAGTGAAGTTTTGGGCTAAGTCAGTAGTACTTTGGCGCATGGCATATTTTCCATAAAGTTCCCATCGCCAACTGGGGGCATAAATGGCTTCCAATGATAATACATGATCGTTGGAACCTGTGCCGCTACCAAATAGTAATGTTTGGGGAATTGTGGAGGGATTTTTTCGATATTCGTACCGCAGTAGGGCATTAAAGGCATCGCTAGATGGATCTCGATAGGCTAGTCCTACTTTGAGGTTTATTGTATCATCCAAGTCTGCTAATAATTGGCTAGCTGCACTTGCTTGTTGGAAGCGGAATAATGCGGTTAAGGCTGGGGTAATTTTTCCGGCTGCGCCTGCGGTAAATACGGTATTATTTCCGTTATTACCTGTTTGTCTTTCATATCTGGCTGATGCTTGGAAGTTTTGATTGGGGCTATATTCTATCCCGACGTTATAAGATTCTCCTTCGGCTAGGGCTAAGGATGAGGCACTTTGCCCGACGGCGTAGGGTTGGAAAAATCTCGGTCCAGCAGCAGTTTCTCCTAATATATTATGGAGAATTCTTTCGTATCCCAGGTCGAGTCTTAATCCTTTGGTAATTACCCAGTGATGGTTTAAGCCGACTGCTCCTTGCCCTATCATTGAGCCGTTTGCGCCGATGATGGAATAACGACTGGTGAGGGATGTGTTTTCACCAATCTTTCTTTCCATAATCGTATCTAGGGTAGTAATCGCATTTTCGCCTAATAATCCGCCATCGAAGAATTGGTGGGCTAGTCTCAATGTCATTCCTGGAGCAACAGCCCAATCTAAACCAACGGTAGTGCGGTTAGGGTTAAGGGCATCGCTATTATCTAATCCCAATTCGTTTTGGGCGCGAAACATCAGAGACGAGGTAATGGGAATATTTAACCGAGAGACAAATTGTCCATTACTTCCGGTAAAGGTATTCCCGATATTATCTTGACGGGCGCGATTTACATATTCTAGGCTGAGGCTACCTGCACCAATTTTATGGAAAATTCCGCCCCGAATGGTGGTGAGGCTATTGTCAACGCGACTACCTGGTTTGGCTTCTGTACCAGTATTAAAGATATTATTGGGACTGAATAAGTCAAAAAGTTCCGATTGATTGGGGATGGCTGGTGCTGTGCCAAAGTTAATTTCTCTATCGAAACCGGCTTGAAAACTTGTCCTTTCCCCCAATTTAGCAATTAAATTAGCCCCATAACGGGTTTGCCCTGGGGTAAAACTGGTAGTAGCGTTATTGGCAAATCCTTCATTGACAGATCGATAGTAAGCCCGACCGTTTATACTGGAACCAATATTCCCGTTGAATTCCAATCGATAAGCTTCCCCTGTCACCAAGCCAGAAAAAGCAGATTCGTTGCTGGAATGGGCGTATTCCCCAACTATCCGCCCAGTTTTACCCAAAGAAACCATGAAATCTCCACCATAGAGTTCAAAATTCTGATTTCCTTGGTCTTCTCGCCAATAACTGCTAGCTATCCAACTTTGGCGATCGAATTTCTGGGACAGGTTATATTGTAATCTCCCCGCATATATATTAGTATCCCCCGTATCGTTACCTTCATATTGGTAAGTAACGACAATTTTCCGGATGAGGCTATTCCCGAATAAATCAAATTCCGTTTGACGGATGGGTTTGCGGAATAGTAAGGTTCCTCTATCGTAGTCGATTTCATAGTCTGGGCCGCGACTGAGGGCTTTTCTTTCTACTACTGTACCAGGTCGGTTCAGTTCTTCAGTTTCGATATAGACATTTTCGCTACCAGCAATGACAAGGCGACGAGATAGGAAATAATATCCACTTGTACCATCTGGCGCGATCGCATCTCGCTGAAATCCTTGGACATCTGGGCTGTAAAGTGCTGTCAGTTGGAGGTTTCCCAGATTATAGTTGCCTTTAAATCCATGCAATGCCCTGGATGTGGCGGTAAATTCTTGCGATCCTCGTGCCAGTTCGGTAGTATTATAATCCCCCCACATCACGTAGTCTGGCTCTGCTCCTGCGACGGGAGATGTTCTTTCCAACCTCAAATAAACGCTATCTTTGGAAGGGGTTAGGTAATCTACTGTGGAACTATCCCCGTAAGTATAATACTGCTGATCGCAAAATTGGGGCGATTGGAATAGTTGTGTTTCCCCGTTACAGTTTTCATTGAGAGGGCGGGCGCTATTATATGCTCCTGTAAATAGCCATTCGCCAATCTTACCCATGGCAAATGCCGAGCCTCTTAAGTCTACTGCTGTACCGTCTTCTGTGGATGGATTGAGAAAGTCTCGCCTACTGCCAAAAAAGTTAGTCCCACCTGCACCAATCCGAAAGTCTATCACGCCTGTCGCTATGGAAGGACGAAGGTATGTGACAAATTCTACTTGGGTAAATGCTTCTAATTTTTCGGAAACTGGGGAATAGGCTTGAGGAATTGGGCTTTCTTCTATACCTATTTCCCGACTCTTTTTACTTTCTACTGCTGCCCGAATCCTGACTTTTTGTGCTTCTAATCCGGATTGGAGTTTGGCGGTAAATTTACCTTCTCTAGCGATAATTTGAAAGCCCAGTTGTTCCTCATCTTCATCTGCACCCACAAATTTACCTGCCGATGCTGTTAGGGTGACGAGGGCATCTTCTTTGATTAATTCCCCATTTTCATTGGTAATTTGTCCTTCTATATTAATTGTTGAACGTCCATCTGCGGTTATTCTGGGATCTCCAACTGGTTTGATGGTAATTTGTTCGGCAGTTTGTTTAACTGTTATCTTTACTGTAGCGGCTACGCCATTACCAGCCGCAACGCTAATGATATTCTCCCCTTTGCCTAGGGGTACGTTATACCAAACTTGGGTAATTATTCCCTGTACTTCATCCCGCTGAATTTGGTTGGGTATGCTTCCATCTATGGTTTTATTATTAACTTTTACCTCTATTTGAGCGTTAATATTATATTGAACGATTAAGTTGGTACTTTTTTCGCCACTTGTTCCCGGTTGGGGACTGATAATCTTTACTTCGTCTGCGGCTAAGGTAATTTCTGCTATTGGGCTGGGATTATTGTTTCCTTCTGGATTTCTTACTGAATTTTGGGATAAGGATTCGTTACTACTTCCTGTCTTTACCGAATTTTGGGATAAGGATTCGTTACTACTTCCTGTCGTTAGCGAATTTGGCGATAAAAATCCACTAGCACCCGATGGAGTTACCGAATTTGGCGATAAGAATCCACTAGCACCCGATGGAGTTACCGAATTTAGCGATAAGAATTCACTAGCACCCGATGGAGTTACCGAATTTAGCGATAAGAATCCACTGGTAGCCGATGGAGTTGCCCAATTTGACGATAAGAATCCACTAGTACCCGATAAAGTTACCGAATTTTGGGATAAGGATTCGTTACTACTTCCTGTCTTTACTGAATTTGACAATAAAAATCCACTAGCACCCGATGGAGTTACCGAATTTAG
>DOIX01000436.1 GCA_003511885.1 Cyanobacteria bacterium UBA11153 | reverse complement strand
TTCCAGCAAACCATTGATTTTACGACTTTTTTCCCTAGCCAGAAAGCCCCCAGCCAGAAAGCCCCTCGCTATACATGGTGCATCAAAGCTTTCGAGAACTCAATCCTTCGCTCCAACTTCAGGGGAAATTTTAGGAATTAGAAAAAAATTGCGGACTATCGGTGCTAAAGCTAGTAGAAGATATTAAGGCTTTCACATTGATAGCGAAATCAGGTCGCAATCGGACGGCACTACCACCGTCCTTAGCTGTCTCCAGAAGCCCAGATAAGGTCTGGATGGCGCTGGCGAGCGCTTCGCTAAAATTAATGATGATTATCGATCGGAGCTGCATCTGCTTGGCCAAATTAACTAGGTCATTACACAACCTCAAGCCTTTGAATCTACAGATAGAGTGTCAGGGCTGGAAGCCAGTTGAGGTTGGTCATTTTTGAATAACTCCCTGGAGTTGGTATCAGTTTCTAGGGGTGTTGAAACTATTGTGAGTTTGAGGATAACTGTTCCATGCCCAATCCAGTTAGCCGGGATATTGAGTGGACTATGCAGATGAAATTTGAGGATATTTATCAGTTTTTTCAACAGCCGCCTCCCAACTATCTCAATAAAGAATTAGCTGTCTGTTATGTTTTGTCCGTCTTGTTACAAGAGGAATCCTATGGAACCCAACTAATCCAACAACTTGAACAGGATTACCCAACTTATCGACTCTCTGATACTGTCCTCTACAGCGCCCTCAAGTTTCTGGAAGATACTGGGGCTATTTCAGGGTACTGGAAAAAAGTTGAGGGACGAGGAAGACCCCGCCGGATGTATCAAATTTCTGCCAACTGGCAGCATAAAGCTCAGGAGCTTGCTGGTTTTTGGCGCAATTATATCACAGGTCAAAAACAAGCTATTTGAGAATGGGACATGGGGAATGGAACATGCCTGGGTGGGGGTTTGGGAGAGTAGCTAAGGAGGAGAATGGGGGTGTAGGGGTGTGGAAAAGTAGCTAAGGAGGAGAATGGGGGTGTAGGGGTGTGGGGTGAAACTATTTTTGACTTCAGCCTTCAGTCTTCTGCCTTCTGGTTTCAGTCTTCTGCCTCCATCCTTCCTTACAACTAAGGCGATGGTTAGGTTTTTGAGCTATAGTAGGGACTGCCCACCCTAATGGCTGGAAACTCATCAAACCAGCTCAAAGACAATCATTTTACTGTGACTACTACCATTTTATCTTCTACATTTTTTTTAACCCTCTTGTTGGCAGTGGGTTTATTTTTCTTTATCCGTGCTTCTGTTAAAGACCGAACAGAACAAGTTAAACTAATTGTCTCGGAACCTGAAGAGTCACTATTAGAAAGATTCCAAGCATATTTTGACCAAAGATCTTACCGGATAGCTGCTTTGGATCGTACTACTGGACAAGTCACTTTTCAAGGTTTTGTCCGCCCTAGTTGGTTTTTAGCAATTTTCTTAACTATCTTGGCAGCCTGTTGTATCCTTTGTTTTTCCTTAGTTTTGTCCATCCTTTACCCAACGGTTGGTAAATTGTTTCTGGCGTTAATTCTTTTATCGCCTGGGGCGGGAGTTTTTTATTGGCAGGGGGCGGGACGAACAGAGGAGGTTTGTTTGAAAGTCGAACCATTTTGCGATCGCGCAGCGGGCACTGAGTGCCATCGCCAACAGGATACCCAAAGTTTAATTACGGTTACTGCTCATCGCGATGAGTTGGAACAATTACAGCAGACTCTCAAGCTACAACCTCTGCCGGAGTCTTATCCCAGTTGACAGTTGATAGTTGACAGTTGACAGTTATTTGATGAAGATCAAACCCCATATCTGGCAAGGGTTGAAGGCTCTATTGAGCGCCTCCTAACTGTCGCCCCTGATGTGGCGGTTGCTATAGTAGGGGCTTTCTGGCTTTCTTGCTAAGTCCTGGTAATTAACAATTCGCCTGTCTTCGATTAGCCTTTTCCGGTTCCCTGTTTTTCACTTTTGACTTTTGACTCGCTTGGATGCTTCATGCTGCTATCTATCTTTCCGCCAATCTTAGGGTTTCAATTTGCCTCTCCAGGTCCGATTTTGCTTCATTTTGGGCCTGTGACTGTTCGCTGGTACGGTTTTCTCATTGCCTCAGCAGTTTTAATTGGACTTACTCTTTCCCAATATCTCGCTAAACGTCGTAAGGTAAATCCAGATCTTTTGGGCGATTTGGCAATTTGGCTGGTAATTGGGGCGATTCCCTGTGCCAGACTCTACTATGTCCTGTTTGAGTGGGAACAATATGCGCAACGCCCAGAGGATATCATTGCTATTTGGAAAGGGGGTATTGCTATTCATGGGGCAATTATTGGTGGTGTATTGGCATCGATAATTTTTGCTAAATTTAATAAGATATCGGTTTGGTTATTACTCGATTTAGTGGTTCCTTCCTTAATTTTAGGTCAGGCAATCGGACGTTGGGGGAATTTCTTCAATTCTGAGGCTTTTGGGAGACCAACAAATTTGCCGTGGAAACTGTACATTCCTCAACAGCAGCGCCCGGAGAAGTTTATTGATGTTGATTATTTCCATCCTACATTCCTCTACGAATCTCTGTGGAATATATTAGTATTTGGCTTATTAATGACATTATTTTTTCGAGATTTGAAACAAAAACGTCATTTGAAAGTGGGGACTTTAGCCCTGGTTTATATGGTATGTTATAGTTCAGGTAGAGTCTGGATTGAGGGATTGCGGATGGATAGCTTGATGTTCGGACCCTTACGGATGGCTCAAATGGTCAGTTTGGGTGCGATCGCATTGGGACTTTTTGGTCTATCATGGTTATATCTAGTCGGTCGCTCTCTACCAGATGTCGTTTCAGGAGAAAATCAGCAGTGGGATACCTCGCCTGAGTAAGTCCCTCCCTGAGTAAGTTGTGTAAGAATTAGCAGAAAAAACAAAAGCCCCAGAGGGAAACTCTAGAGCTAAACCAGGGTGCATCTACCACTTCACTCTTCTGATTACCAGGGTATCCATCCGGAAGAATTAGCAGAAAAAACAAAA
>DOIX01000116.1:16132-19554 GCA_003511885.1 Cyanobacteria bacterium UBA11153 | reverse complement strand
TAAATTTATCGAAAGGGGTGTGGGGTGTGGGGTGTAGGGTGTGGGGATATACAAATTAAATGCGCAGCAGCTTAGTTGCGGGAGTTACGGGTTTTGTGTTTTTTTACACAGAGGTACGCAGAGGTGGCGCAGAGGTACCCAGAAGGTGGTATGAATCAATTAGACATCTCCAGAAACTAGGTTTTGATCCGGACAGGGTAAGGGTTTGAGATTGTTTGTTCAAGAAGTCTATTGTGGAAAATTAAAATATTTCCATCGATCGCACAATTGCTTGCCTCTTTACCATTAAAATGACCTACGGCGATCGCAAACTGCAAATTGTCTGACAGTAGCAGTAGATCGCAACTCCTGCTTTGTCGCCTGTAGCACCTTTGCCTGGAAAATCCAGAGTGCATCGAAAACTCAGGCGCGAGTTAACTCATCTCAACCCCCTACAGGTAATGTCTAAAGTTCTTGTTTCAGATTCAATCGATCGAGTTGGAATTGATATTCTCTCCCAAGTAGCTCAGGTTGATGTCAAAACTAATCTATCGCCTGAAGAACTTGTTGCAGTTATCCCGGATTATGATGCGATCATGATTCGCTCTGGCACGCGCCTGACGAAAGAAATCATTGAAGCAGGTAAACAACTGAAGATTATCGGGCGTGCTGGCGTGGGTGTGGATAATGTGGATGTCCCTACCGCAACCCGTCAGGGCATTGTGGTCGTAAACTCCCCAGAAGGCAATACCATCGCGGCGGCAGAACATGCCCTAGCGATGATCCTATCACTGTCGCGCCACATCCCAGAAGCGGATCGGTCGGTAAAAAACCAGAAGTGGGATCGCAAATATTTTATGGGATCTGAAGTCTACAAGAAGACTTTGGGTGTAGTTGGTTTGGGGAAAATTGGTTCCCATGTCGCCACGGTAGCACGGGCGATGGGGATGAAGTTGCTAGCTTACGATCCTTTTATTTCTGTGGAAAGGGCGGATCGGTTAGGCTGTCGTTTGGTAGATTTAGATTTACTATTTTGCGAGTCAGATTACATCACTCTCCACATTCCCAAAACCCCAGAAACCACTAATCTGATTAATGCGGAATCTCTAGCGAAGATGAAACCCACGACTCGGATTATCAATTGTTCGAGAGGTGGAATTATTGACGAAGCAGCGCTCTATGAAGCGATCGAATCGGGTACAATTGCAGGAGCAGCCTTAGATGTGTTTTCTTCTGAACCTTTGGGAGAGTCACCTTTGCGATCGCTCGGTAATAAAGTTGTCCTCACACCTCACTTAGGTGCTTCTACCGCCGAAGCTCAAGTTAATGTCGCTATTGATGTCGCAGAGCAAATTCGTGACGTACTCTTGGGTTTACCTGCTCGCTCCGCTGTGAATATTCCCGGATTATCTCCCAATGTTCTCGAACAGCTTAAACCTTACCTGAGACTAGCAGAAACCTTGGGTAGTATGGTAAGTCAGCTTGCAGGTGGTAGGATTGATTCCCTCAATGTCCGCTTGCAAGGAGAGTTGGCATCCAATAACAGTCAAGCCCTAGTGGTAGGCGCGCTCAAAGGTTTACTTTCCCAAGCATTGCGCGAGCGGGTAAACTATGTGAATGCTTCCATTGAAGCTAAAGAAAGAGGAATTCGCGTGATTGAAACGCGGGATGCCTCAATTCAAGATTATGCTGGAGGTTCCCTACATCTATCCGCAAAAGGATCTTTAGGCGAACATTCAGTAACGGGAGCGCTATTAGGAGATGGAGAAATCCACATTACCAGTATCGACGAATTCCCAATTAATGTCCCGCCCAGCAACCACATGCTATTTACTCTCCACCGCGATATGCCGGGAATTATTGGTAAAATCGGTTCCCTTTTGGGCAGTTTTAATGTCAATATTGCCAGTATGCAGGTAGGACGGAAAATCGTGCGCGGCGATGCGGTGATGGTATTGAGTCTTGACGATCCCCTTCCCGAAGGGATTTTAGGAGAAATTACCAAAGTGGCGGGAATTCGGGATGCTTACACGGTAAATTTGTAGTTGTTAGTTAGTGGTTGTTAGTTGTTGGTTATCATTGGTTGAGCATGACTAATGACTAACAACTAACAACTAACAACTAACAACTAATATGGCACATAGCTGGTGGGAAATATCAATTCTCTCAGATCCCGCCTTAGAAGATATCATCTTTTGGCGGTTGGAGAAATTTGGCTTTCGGGGGACTTCCTCGGAGATTAAAGGAAACTCTCAAATTGTGCGGGCTTACTTGCCCCAGCTTCAAGTACAGTTATTGGATTTAGCCGCACTTTCTTTATGGCTGCGCCAAGATGCCCTCAATTTGGGATTGCCAATCCCAATCGCTCAGTGGCACTTAATTGATGAAGAAGATTGGGCAAGTAGTTGGAAGCAATATTGGGAACCCCAGGAAATTGGGGATCGCTTATTAGTCTATCCGGCTTGGTTACCCATACCCGAATCTTCAGCAAGATTGCTGTTACGCTTGGATCCTGGCGCTGCTTTCGGTACGGGTACTCATCCCACTACCCAACTCTGTTTAGACGGATTGGAAATGCGATTGGGCAACGAAACCAATACTGTTATTGCTGATATTGGTTGCGGCTCCGGTATTCTCTCGATCGCAGCTGTATTATTGGGCGCTAGTAAGGTTTATGCTGTAGATATCGATCCTTTGGCAATTCGTGCCGCCCGGAGCAATCGCCAACTCAATCAGATTAGTCCGGAACGTTTGGTGGTGGAAAGAGGTAGTGCGGATCGGATTATGAAGCTGACAGGGGGGAAACTCGTTGATGGGATTCTCTGTAATATCCTCGCTGAAGTGATTATAGACTTAATTCCTGCCATGAGCGCGATCGCATCTCCTCAATGTTGGGGTATTATTAGCGGCATTTTATTGGAGCAAGCTAAACCCATCGCCGATACATTGGAACAACATAATTGGGTAGTCGCCACTCTTTGGAAACGTAATGATTGGTGTTGTTTTAATATTCGACGGTGTTAATTAGGCATCTGGAAAAAAACAATCTCAACGCCTTACCCTGTTTGAAGGAAAACCTAATTTCTAAGCTGTTACGCACTTAATTTGTCTGTTTTGGTTGAGGGGGAGCTTCTCTAGCAGGGAGCTTCTTGAGAGGGTTTGATGACTTTTTCCCTAAATTGAAAATATACAGTTTAAATGCGTAGCCGCCTAGCTGTAACTTGGTATCCGCCATCTGGGCGATAGCTGCGCTTGCCTTCAGCATCGCCATCAAACAAGAATGATTATCATTTTTATGATATCATGGTCTAATGATTCAACCTGAGTTCGGAGTTCAGAGTTCGGAGTATGTGCTTCGCGCTTCGCGAAACGGTGTTTTCCCTTGACTTTTTTCATGATAGTTACCACGCATTGGGATCCTAATATCGATTTCTTGCCTAAGA
>DOIX01000116.1:0-15863 GCA_003511885.1 Cyanobacteria bacterium UBA11153 | reverse complement strand
CTCTTTCGTCGAACTCAGGTATTGAGGGTTGCTAAATTGCAAGGAGCAGAAACCGATGTCCCTAAATGTCAGTACAAAGTTAATTCAACAAGCAGAAGTTGATGCTATAGATGAAGAAGCCTTTACCGAAACCATTCGAGAATCCCTTCCATACGCATGGCAAATCGTCGATAAGTTATCCCACAGGATTCATCACGAAGGAATGGAGTGGGCAAATTACGCTGTTGCACCCCCTAGCGAACAAGAAAGAGGACAATTATTACGCATGGTAAGTGGCGATGCAATTCGACGTGCAGTAGAAAATCACTTTAAAGTGAAACTAGCATTTCAGAATTGCCATAATCTTGCGGCATTCCAGCCAAATGCCATCAATTCGGCTGCTTACCAGGAATTTACCTCAATTCGCAGTCAAATTTTAAACCAAACTCCCGAATTTAAAGACTGTTAAAAACCTTAATGTCATCCTCACACATTACTCTGGTGGTAGGCCCCTCTGGTGCTGGTAAAACAACCTGGATACGGGAAAAATTAAATAACCTTGATCGACCAACTTATTACCTGAATTTGGGAGAGGGGACAACTCCAATTGATGCCACTTATTTGGCAAGAGAGATGCCCCAATTAACTCCATTATCAGAACGGGAAATTACCACCTTTATTACCGCCCCTAATCCCGACATTTCTATTTATATAGAGTTGGGATTCCAGATAGATTTAAAATCTTTGGTTTTACCAATTGAGATTAATAATTGCCAAAAAGTTGCGGTATTACCACCGGAAACCAGGCAGACTGAATGGCACGATTGGGCAGAAGTTATTGTCCTGGGCACTCCCAGCAATTTAACCCTGGTACAATCTCAGCTTTGGCGTTGTGCTATAACCGGACAAATTCTCGATCCAGCTAGTTTAAATACTTTCTGGTATGAACTTACAAATGGTGCCTATGGCAATGTCCAGCGAGCCAAAGGTATCTTCGATCTCGCAGATGGAAGTGCATTTTATTTCGATTTCGTTGCCGGAATTCCTGATAGTAAATATCTTGAATTTAATTTACCTCGCTGGCTAAATGATAGACCTAATCACTTTAGTGGTATTGAAGTACTAGGTGAAAAATTGGACGAATCAGCAATCGGTCAAACCTTGGAGAATAGCTGCTTAAACGATATAGAAATTGCTTACTATCAAGCACAAATAAAAGATTCATTAGCAGAAATAGAGGAAGATGAACCATGAAAATCGCCGTCATATCTTGCATTCATGGCAACTACGAAGCCTTGAATGCAGTCTTATCAGATATTGAAGATAAAAAGGCTGATAAAATTTATTGCTTAGGCGATTTAGTTGGTTACGGACCTTACCCTAATGCCGTTGTCGAAACAATTCGTTGCCTTGATATTCCTACCTGTCAGGGTTGTTGGGATGAGGATATTGTAGCAGGGTTGAATGCCTGTGAATGCAGCTATCCATCTGTTCTCGCAGAGAAACGAGGGCGACTCGCCCATGAATGGACAAATCGCGAGATTTATCCAGAAGTGCGGGATTATTTAGCTCAATTACCGATAATTTTACGCGATGATAATCTCTGCTTTGTTCATGGTAGTCCTCATAGTCAGCACGAGTATTTAATGCCAGAAATGGATAGTTTTGTGGCGATGGAAAGGGTGATAGCAACAGGTGCTGATATATTGTTTTGCGGACATACTCATGTACCTTATGTCCGCTCTTTAAATAATGGACAATTGCAGGTTCGCGTGAAAATTCAGAGTAATTCAGAAGTGCAAAACATTAGTTTTATGGCTCCCCTGAAGCGTATTGTTAATGCAGGTTCCGTAGGTGAACCCCGTCATGGTAGACCAAATGCTACTTATGTGTTATACGATCGCGATGGCGATCGCATCACTCTAGAGGAAGTAGAATATGATTATCAAAAAACCTGTGCGGCTATTATTGATAAAGGTTTACCGCCTATTTTTGCATGGCGTTTAGCACGGGGTTTAGAGTTTGCTGAAAGGGCTGAAGATCCCACTCATATATGTGAAAGATGACAAGAATAAAATTAATGATTAATTATCATGAAAAATCATTCTCTTCCCCTGTTTCCAATTTTTCTGCCGAGAATGAAACAGCCCTGGGGGCTAGAGAGAATCTAATTTATAGCAATGAAAGTAAATTGGTATAATCATGACACACTGGGCAATTATGAGTGGTATTGAGGGTAATTTGCCTGCTTATGAAGCAGTTTTGCAAGATTTAAAAAGGCAACGTCAGGAAATTGAGGCACTGTATATTTTGGGAGATGTTATTGGTCCTACTCCAAAAAGTGAAAAAGTAATTCAACGGCTGCAATCGCCGCGCCAAAATGAACCTGTCCCTGTAGTTTGTCAAGGTTGGTGGGAAGAACAGCTTCTCATTTTATATGGATTGGGCAGGAGTGATGAACCCACGGAGTTGATAAATCTTTATGGGAAAAGTATGGTAAAAACTCTCTGGGATGCTGTGGGGAAATCTTATTTGGAATGGATTCGTTCTCTTGATTTTGGCCTATTTGAGTTGGATTGTTTGCTGATTCACGGAAGTAGTGTTAGTGTTGGTGATGAGCTTACTCCTGATACTCCGGCAATTGAAATGTTAGATCGTTTGATGCGGATGGATGCGAATCATCTGTTTTGTGGTAGATCCGGATTAACATTTCAATATGAAATAGAAGAGGGTTCTATTACTTCGACTGTTACTACATTGGATAGTTGTATTCCTCCTCAATCAACTGTTGTTAAACCTCGTCGGGTTATTGGTGTTGGTAATGTGGGGCGTTTTCCTGGTAAGGCAACATATACTCTCTATAATTTTTTTACTAATCGGGTTGAATTTAGAACGGTGCGATATGGTTTTGGTAAGGGATTTCAAGTTAAATCTCCGAGTTCTTGAAGCAGTTGGGCATGTAAATTAATTCAAACTTATAGGGGAAGGAAAACAAGAAGAAGTGCCATCGATGCCCGGTTGTTACCCTTACACGCTGGATTTGTTAGTCAAGGAAGTGGAGGAAGCGGATAATTTAGGGTTGGGAGCGATCGCACTTTTTCCCTTAATCCCCTATCATCAGAAAGATAATGCTGGAACCGAAAGCTACAACGTCGATGGATTAATTCCCCGTGCGGTTCGTGCCATCAAACAAGCAGTTCCTGATATAGTGGTCATTGAACCAGGGGCTTGCGCCCTCTGGTTCTCGGTCAAATTGAAGAATTTTTGAGCATTCTCAATCAACATTCTATTTGCGATCGCTCCTTGTCCTCAGTAATTGACAACTAGGTGAGAAACTCTCAGCTTATCTGTGCTATGATAACGATTATCATTGTCAGAGTTCGGTAATCAGCTTAATGTTACAAAACTTAAAATTAAGCCACCTCACCAGTTTTGCCCTACTGATGGGATTGTATGGCTGCAACACTCCACCGCCAACTACAGAGACAACTTCATCTCCTGCTAATTCACCAGCAACTGCCAGTGGCAATCGTCCCTTAGTTGTCGTCACTACCAGTATTTTATGCGACTTAACCAAGCAAGTTGCCCAAGATACAATCGACCTAAAATGTTTAGTAAATCCAGGAGAAGATCCTCACGTTTATCAGCCTAAACCAGAAGATCGAAAAGCGATCGAAAATGCCAAACTTATTTTATATGGAGGCTATGAATTTGACACTAGTTTAATTAAATTAGTCAAAGCCACTAATAATCCTGTGCCGAAAATTGCCGTACATGAAGTAGCGGTTCCCAAACCAATTATAGGAGAAGCGCACGAACATGGAGAAGAAGAAAGACACGAAGATAAAGGGGAAGGGCACGAAAATGAAAAGGGAGAAGAAAAAAACCACGCCGAGGGTGAAACCGCACCAGATCCCCATGTTTGGCATAACCCTCAATATGGAATTAAGATGGTGGAAACTATCTCCGACTCCCTCGAAAAACTAGTGCCAGATAGTGCAACATTGTATGAGAATAATACCAAAGAAATAACGAATGAACTAACAAAAATTGATACTTGGATTAAATCAGCCATTGCTACAATTCCTCCCGGACAAAGAAAGTTAATTACAACTCACGATGCCCTCGGTTATTATGTCAAAGCCTATAATCTTGAATTTGAAGGTGCTTTAAGTGGACTAAGTACCGAAACCTCAGCCACAGCAGGCAGAGTTACGGAATTAGTGAAAGCCATTAAACAAGCTAATGTCCCCACTATTTTTGCCGAAACTACAGTTAATCCGAAACTGATTGAAGCCGTAGCGAAAGAGGCAAAAGTTAAAGTTTCGGATAGAGAATTATACGCCGATGGATTGGGAGATAAAGGGACAGAAGGAGAGACTTATCAAGGAATACTTAAAGCCAATACCCGCACCATTGTCGAAGGATTGGGTGGCAAATATACACCCTTTCAATAGATTTGTTGGGAAAATAGGGAATAATCTAACTACCAAAAACCTAGCTTTTTCAGGCTTATTGAAAAGGCGTGCAAGATCTCTGTTGCGAACAATTTTGAGGTAACCTTCATGACTACTGAAGATAGCAAAATCAAACAACCTGCCAAGGGTAAACTTACCTATCGATTTCTTGGGGGTGCTGCATTAGGTACTTTTGCCCCACTCATCCTTATTTCCTATGCTTTGCCTATAGATTGGAACTCAGTTACTATCGGTGCTACATTATTGTTTGCTATATGCTGTGGTTTACTATCAAGCATTTGGGGCAAAAATTTTATCGACGCAGCAATAAGAGTTTTAAACTCCTTTGGGTTTTAAATTATAGGATTAATCCCTTTGCCTGTAGCTCGGAATTCACTCACTATAGGTGCTACCTTATTCTTGAGTATATCCTATAGTTTACTATCAAGTATTTGGGTTAATAAATTTATTCAAGCAGCTATGGGAGTTTAAAACTATTTTGGTTTTTAGCCTATCTCGTATTGCGATATTGTGCAATCGGAAATCGCTCCATCGATGTGGACTTGGTATCCTTGAGAATGAAACAGTAGGTTGAGTTTAAGTACGAAACTTCTTCTGGTTTGGTTGAGGTATGAAACCCAACCACAACAATTCCTTCTTCACAGGTGCAACTTTGACATCATCCCCAATATTCCCAGTCAATGTTAACTTATAAAATTCAGGAAAAACCAACCATGATTGCTACAGCTACCCCAACAAAAACTGAAAAGAATGACATAATCGATATTCCTAAACGGGGAATGCCAGTGACAATTATTACAGGATTTCTCGGTAGTGGCAAAACCACCCTACTCAACCACATTCTAAACAATCGCCAAGACTTAAAAGTGGCAGTTTTGGTCAATGAGTTTGGCGATATTAATATAGATAGCCAACTATTAGTTTCTCTGGATGAAGATATGGTGGAACTGAGTAATGGCTGCATTTGCTGTACGATTAATGATGGATTAGTGGATGCAATTTACCGAGTTTTAGAAAGAGAAGATCCCGTTGATTACATGGTAATTGAAACTACCGGGGTAGCAGATCCATTGCCAATTGTTTTAACATTGGTGGGGACGGAGTTGCGAGATTTAATTCGCCTGGATTCTGTCCTGGCTGTTGTAGATACCGAGACATTTACACCAGACCATTTTGACAGTGAAGCCGCCTTAAAACAAGTAGCTTTTTCTGATATTGTTATTCTCAATAAAACTGATTTGGTTAATCCGGAAAAGATCGCAGAATTAGAAGGATACATTCAGACAATTAAAGTGGGATCTAGAATTATACAATCTCAGTACGGGAAAGTACCTTTACCCTTAATTTTGGATGTAGGCTTAACCCAGGTAGATACTTACACTAAGTTTAAATCTGAGGCAGAAACAGAGGAACATCATCATCACGAACATCACCACCACGAAGAGCATCATCACGAACATCACCATCATAAATATCATTCTCATCACTTAGAAAATGATGGTTTTGTATCCATATCTTTTCAAAGCGATCGCCCTTTTGATGTGAATAAGTTTCAAGAATTTTTGACCGAAAAAATGCCCAATAATGTCTTTCGTGCCAAAGGAATTCTTTGGTTTAGTGAAAGTGACTCCCGTCATATTTTTCAACTCAGCGGTCCCCGCTACAATCTCAACATCGAACCCTGGTTGACTCCTCCTAAAAATCAATTAGTATTAATCGGACGTAACTTGGACGATTGTCAAATACGAGC
Source organism: Cyanobacteria bacterium UBA11153 (assembly GCA_003511885.1). GTDB lineage: Bacteria > Cyanobacteriota > Cyanobacteriia > Cyanobacteriales > Coleofasciculaceae > Limnofasciculus. Next base: position 9,656 of record DOIX01000116.1, on the reverse strand, counting down.
AGAGTTAAATCGCTGTTTAGTTTGACAATATTTACGGATATAATGGCGTGTCAAGGCTAAAACTATCTAGTAAATGTAAGTTGGGTTGAGCTTTCGCGCAACCCAACACACCCCCAAATGATGCACCATTTTAAGCTGTCTAAACCTGCTCCTACCTTGGGGAAAATTATAAAATACTAATTCAAAAAAGGAAACTTTGATTATGACTCAATTAACCAAACAAAATTCACCTGAATCTGGAACAGAACAAGTCTATAATACCACTAGTTATACAGTCAATAAATTTGTCTGGAAGTGGCAAAATCAACCAGTCAATGCAGTTTATGAAACAGGAGGAGAAGGTAAGCCAGTTTTACTCCTTCCGGCTTTCAGTACCGTTTCCAGTCGCAGTGAAATGAAGGGAATTGCTTCATTACTAGCACCGCAGTTTCAAGTAACAGCTTTAGATTGGATTGGTTTTGGTGAATCTGACCGTTTACCTTTAGATTATCGACCAGAAATCTATCATCAATTTCTCCAAGATTTTGTGAGATCAGTCTTTAATACCCCAGTGACAATTATAGCAGCAGGTCATGCAGCGGGTTACGCGATGCAGCTTGCAGTTTCCCAACCCGGTGTTTTTGCTAAGATTATCTTAGTCGCACCCACCTGGCGCGGACCTTTGTCAGCCATGGGAGCATCTCAAAAGTTTTCTGCTATGGTAAGAGATGTAGTGCGATCGCCTCTATTGGGACAACTCCTTTACAAGTTAAACACCGCCCCAGCTTTCCTCAAATTTATGTATCGCCGCCACGTTTACCATAATCCCGCCAGCTTAACTAAAGATTTTATTCAACAAAAATACCAAATTACCCAAAAACCTGGAGCGAGATTTGCACCCGCAGCCTTTGTGACAGGAAATTTAGACCCCGTTAGAATCCGGGAGGATTTTCTTTGTTGGTTTCAACCTTTACCCGCACCTTTCATGATAGTTATTAGTGAAGAAGCGCCACCGAAATCCAAAGCAGAAATGGAAGCTTTAGCTAAATTACCGGGAGTACAAGTACAAAGAGTTTCTGGTTCACTGGGAGTCCACGAAGAGTATCCCGTTGCCACCACGGCAGCCATTGAGTCTTTCTTACGAGACATTTAACAAAAGCCGTTTCTCCCCATCTCCCAAACAAAAACTTCCCTCATGTGTGATAATGGTTATCATTATCTAAAAAGCCTAAATTGAGAGTATGACAAGCCGCACACAAACCGATATAGTCCCCGTAACAATCCTCACTGGTTATCTGGGGTCAGGGAAAACCACCTTACTCAACCGCATCCTGACTCATCAACACGGAATGAAAGTAGCAGTTATCGTCAACGAATTCGGGGAAGTAGGAATTGATAATCAATTGGTAATTGACACCGACGAAGAAATTTTCGAGATGAACAATGGCTGCATCTGCTGTACAGTGCGAGGCGATTTAATTCGGATTATCGGTAACTTAATGAAGCGCCGCAATAAATTCGACCATTTAGTAATAGAAACTACAGGTTTAGCCGATCCTGCCCCCGTAATTCAAACCTTTTTTATGGATGAAGATATGGCAGAAAAACTCTCCCTTGACGCAGTAGTAACCGTAGTAGATGCCAAGCATATCTGGCAACATTGGGATGCCGATGAAGCCCAAGAACAAATTGCCTTTGCTGATGTAATTTTGCTCAATAAAACAGATTTAGTCACCCCGGAAGAACTGGCAGAATTAGAAAAGCGCATTCGCGGGATGAATGGAATGGCAAAAACCTACCCCACTTACAATGCCGAATTAGAAATGGACGCTTTATTGGGCGTACAAGCCTTTGATTTGAATCGCGCCTTAACCATAGATCCAGAATTTTTAAGTGAAGATGCTCACGAACATGATGCCACAGTTGGGTCAGTTGCCATAGTAGAATCAGGCGCTTTAGATGGCGAAAAAATCAATAATTGGATTAATGAATTATTGCGATCGCAAGGACAAGATATTTTCCGAATGAAAGGAATTTTGAATATTGCTGGAGAAAAAAACCGCTGTGTATTTCAAGGAGTACACATGCTCTTTGATAGTAAACTAGATCGCCCTTGGCAACCTAACGAAACCAGAAAAAATGAGCTGGTATTTATTGGTCGTAATTTGAATGAAACCCAACTAAAAGAGGATTTTCGTAAATGTCTATTCAGGTAGGAAAAACAAAAAAGGGGAAAATTACAATGCCCCTCAAAGAATATGATTCAGGGATACTTTCCGATTATGTCACTGCCGTTAGTTGGTCTCCTAACGGTAAAATTATCGCTATCAGTTCAGCAGGAGGAGAAGTAATATTATGGCAGGGCAAAAATAAATGGGTAACCTTACAAGCTGCTACTGGATTATCAGTAGACTGTATATCTTTTTCCAGAGATAGTCAACTACTAGCCGCTGGCGGACAAGATGGGATAGTCAAAATTTGGCGATTACCTTCTCAAGAATTAATTGCCACATTAGATAATAGCCCAGCTTGGGTAGATAGACTAGCGTGGAGTTTTACTGACAATCATCTCGCATTTAGTATTAGTCGCTACGTTCAAATATGGGATGGCGATAGCAATACTGTCATCGCCACCCTGAATTTTGAGGCATCCTCAGTTTTGAGTATGGCTTGGCATCCTGTGGTAGCAAATTTAGCCATTGGTGGTTATCAAGGTGTCAAAATTTGGCATGGTGATGATTGGGATAATGACCCTGACATTTTAGCAGTTCCTTCTGCCTGTCAAACACTTGCTTGGTCACCAAATGGTAAGTATCTGGCTTGTGGTAATATAGACCGTACTCTGGCTGTTTTTGAGTTAGGAAAACCTTATCCTTGGCTAATGCAAGGATTTCCTGGTAAAATCCGTGCATTAGCTTGGTCATCTAAGGCTACTTTATTAGGTACACCACTCTTGGCATCAGGAAGTGCAGAAGGAATTGTTGTCTGGGAAAAGCAAATACAAGAAGGATTAGGTTGGGAAAGCTTAGTATTAGAAGGACATGAGGAAGTCGCAACTGCGATTGCTTTTCAACCCAACACCTTTCTCTTAGCTTCAGCCTCCGCCGATGGCAGGATATGTTTGTGGCAATCTGCCGAAGAATTAGTACAAATTTTAGGCGGAGTCTCTCAAGGTTTTTCCTGTATCGCTTGGCAACCCCAAGGAAAATTGCTAGCTGCTGGAGGAGAAAATGGAGAATTGTTAGTACTCTGTACTCCTGCTTATCAGGCGAGTATCCCCAAGGGATTTCAGTCAAGTTAACCAAAAGTGTTTCCCTAGCTGTTTTTTGACACTCTGTTCCCATTATTTATTAAACATTAGAGGGGCGAGTTGCATCATATCTTAACTATCAAAAAAAATTACCAACCACTCGCCTCTTGTTTAAATCACATTAGATATTGACTATCATAAAAATTATCAATAATTTAAGTAATTTATGGAAAAAGATTACGATCCCTTTTAACACGGAATCCTAAGTAATGTGGGAGGCTGCGGAATTGAGGATTATCTGTCAAATTAACCGATTGAGGTAGAGTAATATTTCCGAGTCGTCGATTAAATAAATAAGTTGATATTCCACCATCAATAGTTATAATATCGCTTTTAACACCGAATTTTCTTAATAAATCAGCAGCTTCATCAATAGTTGCTCTATTTACTGTCATAATCAATAATAACTCATCGCCCTGAATACCATCTTTATTGAGCGTACCCATGAGATGGTATCTATTTTTTTGATTGCCACCGAATACTTTAGCTGGATGGTCGCTATACTGGTAAGTTGCGATCGCATTTTTGACACTATTATCGCTCAAAGGCGCACCAGTAGCCGGGTTGTAGTCTGTAATATATACCTGCTTTTCATCCCAAACCAAAGCCTTGAGGGTAATATTACGATAAAATTTATCCTTGGGTTGAGCAATCGGTCCGTAGGGGCTGCTGCCACCTGTAATTACTGTACCATTAAGTTTAATCGGAAAGGATAACTGAGAACTGGATTGGTATTGTTCAAAAAAAGAACAGTTTATAATGGTAAAAACTGAATCACCGTAGACTTTTGCGTATTCGTCACTTACCTGAGAAAATAACTGCATTTTAAAGAAAGGGCTGTCATATTTACCTTCTCCTTGATAGTATTTGCCTTCACCTATACCTCTACTTGTGACTTCGCCTACTAATTGCTCGATTTGGATTTTTCCCAAATCAATAACTTGGAGATAAGCTTCATTCCCATCGGGTAGGGCTTGTTTGTATAAACCAGCACCATCTACAACATCAAGGGGTTGATAAGAGGTAGATATCGAAAGAGGAGAATTTATCCCCAAATTAATGAGAGTAGCAATAAAAAAAGTAAAAATACCAGGATTGAGATTCATCTAACTTAACATTTCTCCAAAAATTGGATTATATCCTCAGAAACCTGGTTTCTGGATGTAAAATTTCTGGGAGCATCCCATGAGGGAAGAAATACAGGTTGTACTCTTGCTCCCGCCTTTCACAAGGGGGGGCTGGGGGGTGAAAACTTTGGCAAAAAAAAACAAGTATCTTTGCCTTCATTGGGATGCTCCCAAATTTCTTGCTCCCTACCTCGGCAATGATATTATGATCGAGTTAGAGCAGGAATTAGCCAAAGCTTTCCAGAAAGGCTTGAGCTAGATTTCCTTAAAGTCGATCTCTATGATAATGGAAAGAAATATGAAAATTCATCAGGCTTTACTCAAAACCCTCCGCTCAAAAACAGTCAAAATCGGTGCTGCATTGATTTTGACTGTATCAGGATTGGGATTCCTCCCCACTTTTACCGAAAATGCCAATGCCAAACCATCCTCTTCTCGCGTCACTCAAACCAAAGGGCGCTGGATTGAAGTTGACTTATCCAGTCAGCGATTAGTTGCCTGGAATGGCAAACAGCGGGTAAAAACATTCATCGTTTCCAGTGGAAAACGCAGAACTCCAACCCGTACTGGTACTTATCGTATCAGATCTAAAGTTAGCTCAACTCGGATGCGCGGCAGAGGCTACAACGTCCCCAATGTTCCATCTGTTATGTACTATTCTGGGGGTTATGCCATACACGGCGCTTACTGGCACAAGAGCTTTGGCACGCCTGTCAGTCACGGTTGCGTTAACTTGCCAGTATCTCAGGCGCGTTGGCTGTATAATTGGGCACCGATGGGGACGCGAGTAGTAATTCATCAATAGTTATAGCTAAGGACTATTGGCTCGCCACTAGGGGCTGGGGAAGAAAGCTGTAAAATCAATGGTTTGAGGAATTGAGAATGTCGGGGCTGCCCTGGCGGTTGCTATATTGGCTATTGGTTGTTAGTTATTGGTTGGGATTTTTTTGCTAAACCAGATTAAGAAAATTTATGAGACTTTTATTGATTTTATGGAAACAAAAAAGATCGGACAAATAGAAGAATATTTCTGTAAAAGTCTTTATGAAAATGACTTTTATGCTTGGACACAGAAACAAGCCCAACTTCTCAGACATGGGGAATGGAGCCAAATCGATCTGGTTAATATTATAGAGGAAATTGAGTCATTGGGAAAACAGCAACGTGCCGAATTGAAAAATCGATTGAGTATTTTGATTGAGCATCTTTTAAAATGGGAATATCAAGTATCAAAACGAAGTCGAAGTTGGTTAAATACAATGCGCATTCAGCGTATCGATTTAGGCGAGTTGCTCAAAGAAAATCCGAGTCTGAAATTTTACCTAGAAGAAGCTCTCCAGATAGCTTACACCAAAGGAGTCGCATTAGCGTCAGGAGAAACAAACTTGCCGTTACAAACATTCCCTCAGAATTGCCCATATACTTTGACAGAAATTTTTAGAGATAGCTTTTATCCCGGTCAACCTGCCCCAGATGATATGATGAAATAATTGCGATGCCGAAGGCTCGCGAAGCTATCGCATCCCCAGGATTCAGAATGCGTAGCAGTTTATCAACTATCAACTATCAACTATCAACTGCTCTAACGCCGCCGCCGATTTCTGACACGCCGATTATCTGGATAATCTCTTTCCTCATCATCTCTTAACCTATTACTCACCTGGGTAAAAACAACTCTTTGTAAATAAGGATAATCGCTCACCCAAACATTCAGGCGAGGAATATAAATATCGGTAGTTTTCGCAATACGCCCCAAATCAGGTTGATTAGACATAATCAACATCTCCACAACTTGTCCCTCCGCAATTCCCTTATGAGTGCGGCGCAATGGTGCTTGTATAATTGTCGTAAATCCCGTGTCATCACCTACTTCCACATTTAGCCGTCTTTCTCTATTTTCCACAATCACCAACTCACCACGATTGCTCACATTTTCTTCTGTACCAACTATTTCATCCGTGACAAAGACATCCAACACCCTACCTCGCCAAAAGCCACTATACTTATATCTGCGAATTTCTAAATTTCGCCGACTAGCCCAGAAAATTGGCCCCCAAAACCAATAGAGTCCAGCAATAATACACAATAATAAACTAAAGGGGGCAAAACCCTCGCCCAAAGCCAATCCCAAAATTAATATTACAACCACCACTACCACGGAAATCAGTAGCCGCTTTAAAATATCAGGTAACTTGCCCCAAAAGTAAGAATATTGGGGGCCAGTAGCTATAATAGGAATTAATTGTTCAAACTTTTCACGAGTAATCGGAATCAGCATAATTTTTCAAGTCAAAAGTCAAAATAGGGAATAGGGAATAGAAGAGAATATTTATCTATAGGGGCGAGTCGCTACAAACATCTAGAAAGCCTAACTACAAGCCCTATCGACTCGCCCTCTCCTACATAGTCAAAAATTACGCATTCCCAATAAGCAATGAGTCATTAGCCATTAGCCATTACAAAATTTTCTCTAATCCATAAACTAGAGACTTAAGTTGGGTAACTTTACGAATAGAAAGGAGAACTCCCGGCATATAGCAAGAACGATCTGAGGTATCATGACGGAGAGTATAAATTTGACCGCTAGCACCGAAAATTACTTCTTGGTGAGCAATTAAACCTGGTAACCGCACGCTATGAATCCGAATATTATCATCTGCAACACAGCCTCTCGCCCCAGTTAACTTTTCACTTTCTGCTACGATAGCTGGATTATAGGTTTTGCCCGTGCCTGCTAATAACTGGGCAGTTTGAATGGCTGTGCCGCTGGGTGCATCAGCTTTTTGATTGTGGTGAAGTTCAATAATTTCCACATGATTGAAGTATTGCGAAGCTTGAATAGCAGCCTGCTGAAGCAATACCATACCAATAGAGAAATTAGGAATAATTAAACAGCCAGTACTAGCTTTTTCAGCAAAATCAGCAAGATCTTGGATTTGCTCTGGGGAAAGTCCAGTCGTACCAACTACAGGACGAACACCGAATGCGATCGCATTCCGTACATTATCATAAACTCCATCTGGATGGGTAAAATCTACCATCACCCCCTGTACTCTTTCCTGAGTCGCCATTACCAGTGTAGCTTGCAGGTCATCGAGAATGGGAATTTCGATCGCACCGCAACCTGCCACTTCGCCAGCATCTTGACCAATATACTGAGGATTCCGGTCAATTGCACCAATTAAAGTCATGTCTTCGGCTTGACTGACTGCTTTAATTACTTCCCGACCCATTTTACCAGCCGCGCCATTAACCACCACAGGGATGGGGGATTGGTTTGCCATAATTTCGCTATATCTTTGGGACAAGGGAATTTTAGCTTGATTATGGCTGTATCGGGTATGGGAATTGACGTACTCCCCCGGTTGAAACACGGGGTAGCGCTTAAAAAGTTGTTACGAAGCGGGATAAATCCGCGCTTCTCCACCTTTCTTCCTGCTTCTTAGACTCTTAACTAGACTGTTACCAGTCCCCGTCAGGTTGTCTCCACAGGCAATTTCTTTATTGTCCAGGATGCCTCCCACCCCAGACAGTCCGCGATTGCGGACAATTTGTGCTGCTGCTACATCTCTATGTGTTGTGTAACCGCATTCCGGACAAGAATGAACCCTATCCTTTAAATCTTTCTTCCCTGTATGTGCCTCGCATTGTGGACAAACCTGAGAGGTGTAATCCTTGTTCACCTCCTAGAAAATTATAACATATTTTGTAGGAGTATGGGCAACTCCGGGTTAAAACCCGTAAGTCGCTGCTCGATCACCTGCTGAAGCAAGGTGGCGAAGAGCTTCCATGATGTCTTGGTAGGGAATAGATTCTCGCCAAAATCGATGTTTGCCCCCCTAAACCCCCAACTTTGGGGGGAAATTAAATCTTCAAGTCCCCCAGAATTGGGGGATTTAGGGGGCATTCCCTAATTTAGGCAAAATATCGTAGAGAGTAGGGCAAACTCATTCCTCAAAACTCTCAATTCCTTTAATTTGCCCCAGAAAACTTCACCTCATAATTACCCTTAACCGTATCTGGGCTAGATAACCCAGATGGTGTAGCAGTAAAACTATAACGATAGCTGTTTATTCCGTTATAAGTAACCTTGACAATTTCACTAGCTTGTATGGGTTGACCTTGCTTATCGGGTGACCGCATACTAAATAATATTGCCTGTTCTGATGGAGTCATACCAGCTAGTAACAAATTGGTAGCATCGAGATGACCTGCTAATCCAATGCTAATCTCAAGAGTGCTATCATTTTGGTTAACATAAGAGATATTGGGGTCGCTGAATCTCTGTCTCCCTATGTTATTTGTAAATCGACTTTTGGCTAGAGCATAAGCGCTACTATTGGCAACAACACTACTAAAACCATTGGCAGTTAAGTTAGCCTTTAACCAAGTATCTAGCAAGGTTTGACCCCCCGCAACTACGGTACTCCAGTCAGAACTTTTCAAGCTACTGATGACGATATTTTTGCTCCCAATAGTACCTGACAATGTGGTATTTTTGGAGAAATCAAAGCCAGATTTTTCGCTGCTAGCTGCTAACTCAACATTTCCTGTCGGACTGCTACTATCTCCACCCAATACTTTTTGCAAGTTTGCTGCTGTTTTGGCTACTGAGAATGTCTTGGTAGCGTCAGCATCGTAAATAGTATAGTCAGTAGGAGATGTACCGCCAATTGTAGGATTCGTGAGGCTAGCTGCCAAGGCTGCACCAGTTGAGATAGCACCGACACCTGCGACAACTGATACACTGAGTAGAAATTTCTTAATTGTGGCTTTCATCTAAAATTCTCTGAAGTTGGCAATCCCATGTCTTTAGACTGGGGATGAAAACGATAGAGTAATTGACAATATCGTTCCCTATAAAATTGTCAGACAATTTTATAGGGAACGATATGAAGTTTTGATGAAGTTTTCGTCAAAGAGGGAGGGAGCGACGGCTCTGTATCTATAGCGCTTGGCAACTCAGTTGGATACGCCGTGGGGTGGGGGCGGGTTTTGAAAATAATTTATCTTTGAAGAAACAAGAATACTCCCCAAACCCGCCCCTACTTCCATCTGTATTAGATATATCGTAGAAAAGATTTAGACCTAACTCCCCTTGCCCCCTTCCCTAGGAGGGAATGGGGGTTTCAAAGCCTCTCTCCGTGTCGGGGAGAGGTTTGGAAAGGGGTCTTAATTCATTACTATACAATCGGTATTGAACCGAATAAGCTGCCGCGCATTTAGACCGGATATTTTCA
>DOIX01000118.1:13011-13136 GCA_003511885.1 Cyanobacteria bacterium UBA11153 | reverse complement strand
TGCACTAACAACATCGTAAAATCCACGGCTGGCAAAGTTGATACTGGAGTAATAAATACTGCCGATTTGGGCGATAATGGCCCAAACCTTACTCGCAGAAAATTTTCAAGTATGGCACGATTTTC
>DOIX01000118.1:6951-12917 GCA_003511885.1 Cyanobacteria bacterium UBA11153 | reverse complement strand
ACACTTTCCGCCAGTAACTCCGTCCCTCTTTTCACCCCCGACTCATCAACCGAAAGCATTGATAATTGCACTAACAATATCGTAAAATCCACCGCAGGCAAAGTTGATACTGGGGTAATAAATACTGCCGATTTTGGCGATAACGCCCCAAATTTTACTCGCAGAAAGTTTTCAAGAATGGCACGATTTTCCTCTTGTCTTCCCCGCTCAATACCTTGCTGAATTCCTTCAAATTTACCTTCAATCTTCCCGCGTTCAATACCTTGCTGAACCCCAAGTTCAATACCTTGCTGAATTCCCCGTTCAATACCTTGCTGAATTCCCCGTTGTTCAGCCACTGCTAAATGTTCTTGAAATAAAGGAGTAATTACCCTCATCAACTTCAGATCCTCCTCAGTATCTAATTCTGACTTTTCTTCCAGATTAACACTCAAATTCAATTGTAACTCATAAACCAACTCTAGGGCATTTTGCCGCCAAGGATTATCTACAGGCAACGCCGCCAGAGATACAAGTGCCTCCTCTTGCACCTTCCCCCTTCCCAAAATCCGCAACCACAGTGTCTCCGGGGTTTTCGGTAACCGATGGATAACCACAATTCCTGTACGGAAACACTCCCCCAGAAAATAGATGCCTTCACCCCAATTCTCGGAATCAGTTGTGGCATTCAAACCATTTAATAAAGTATCCGAAGCCGTCGGAGTTAAAACCCACAACAGAGGTTCTTCATTATAGATAGGATTTTCTCGTTTAGTTTCCCTATATAAACCAGCGTCTACATCGAACAATTTATTTAAACATCTGATAACTTGTTTCGTTGTTACTGGATTCCTAAAAACTTCAAGTAATGCCGGAGTTTCAGCCATTTTCCCTAATAATCCCAGTCTTTCTTTATACTCTAAATATCCAGGTTTATCCGGATCTGGCATGAAGTAAACATCAATCTCGCGGACTTCGGCAGACACTCTTTTGTTAAGAGTTACACCACCGATGTAGCTGAGGGTTTCGTCTAGTATATCTTTGGCAAATTGATCGTGGGCAAATCGAGTCATTAGGATAATTTGGGGAATGTTTACTAGTTCATTTTATCAGTTTTAGGAGTGAAAAATATATTATAATAGTATATTAGCTGTCTTTTCTCTTAAATTCAATAATGCTTGTAGCTTAGAAGCTGTAATCACCTATCGGGGGCATTGCCAATAGATAAAACTCCTGGAAAACTATCGCCTGCTTTCGGCGATTTACCACCGATGCCAATTGCCCTAGCCCGAAAAATTTGACCATCTTCTCCAACAACTGTTACCAACGTATCATTTCCACTTAAACCAAAGGAAAAATCTCTAGCGGGAATACCATTAATTAAAGGAGTAGTGGCAGGTGTATCTATCCCCATGCTAGTGTTACCGATAGTAATGGTAGGATTGACTTGAATTGTGGTTTGACTTGATGTACGGATAACCCGAATATTAGTAGTATTGCCGTTATTATCGGTAAATGTCCCAATTGTTTCTCTACCTCCAAATTTAATTACGGTAAACCTTCCATTGATACTACTATCTTCCACAAAAGCTGGATTAGTTTCTCCTATCGTATTACTTGATAAGGGAATGCTTATGTCATTTGATAAAGTACTGGTAATCCTAGCCGCATTGAGAGGATCGCTCATTCCCACCATAGCTTCATTTAAAAATGTTTCGGTAAATCCTCCTTGGCTATTCGTACCAGAAAATATTGTCTCGAATCCTTGAAAAAGTGGGCCTGTTAATATATTATCTATCTCGATTTGGGGAATAGCTTGGATTCCTCCTATTTGCCCATTTTGACTAATAAAAATTCTCTCTCCTCCATTCAAGACTCTTATTTTAATCCTGGGCTTTTTTAAATCAAATAGATCGACTTTGCCCTCTAATACTTGAATCTTTTCTTCGCCATTTATATCCAATTCTAATGTGTAAATAGTACCGCGAGTTACAGCAACTACTGAACCAATACATCCTCTGACTCTTCCGAAAATAATGGCTTGCCCTCCCCGGATTTGGACGCATTGACTACCGACGATAAAAGATGAATTTTGTCCTAATCTAATCCCAGCATTATTATTTAATCTCAATCCCACTCTAGCTGCTTCGGTACGGATTTCTTTTCCTAATTGTGCTACATCATTTTTCTGGGCTTTTTGATTCTGAATGAAAACGCGATCGCTATCTAAAATTTCGATAATTTTAGCACTAGTTACTGATTGTGCCGCTGAGGGTAGGTTAACTAAGGATATGGTTATTACTAATAATAGACTGATTAGGAAATAGAAATTTAGGTAGTTTTTCATTTTTGGCTAATGGTTAATGGTCAATGGTCAATGGTTAATGGTTAATGGTTAATGTCTAGTAATTTTTTTACTCCACATTCCCCAGATTAAAACCGAAAAGTTGTTCTAATTGTCCCGACAAAAATTGGATTATTACTGGGAATATGTCCGGGATCTGTTACAATAAAAAAACCAGGAGTAATCGATATATAATCATTAATGCGGAAGCGATAAAATGTTTCTATATGAAGGGCAGTACCTTCATCAAAACGTTCAATCTGACTGCCAATCAGTAACTTAGGCGGTATCCCGATAAGAAAAGATAAAAAATCCCCTTCTCTACCAAAAGGATCCTCAATACCTAAAGATACTAAAGAGGTAGCACTAATAGCAAAAGCACCCGATTCTAGGGAATTACTATAAATTAATCCACCCCAAGTCCCCAAAGTTGTATGGGGAGAAAGCCTCCATTGTAATGTAGCGCTAAGAGCATGAATTTGGGCAGGTTCCAAAAAAGTACCAGAGGTATCCGCATTGAAACTTCCAGTTAAAGTATCCAATCTACCATCTCGAGTATAGGCATTAATATAAGCAAAACCTGTCACTAAATTAGGATTAGGTTTAAGCAATAATTGTATGCCCAAAGCCGAGCGATTGCCACCCAAAAAACCTCCTAATGGATTAGCACTATTTTGAGTACCATAAGCAACTTGTAAGCGGGCTTGATTATTCATTAACCAATCTACACCCAAACCACTCTCTAAACTACCAATTTGGAAAACCGGATTAGCCGCAGCAAACCGGGAAATAGCCCCGCGCCCAGAATCAAAATAAGGAGTATTGGCAGTCAGGATATCGCTCAGGCTAAAGCCTACAGGTTTAATCGTGAATACGGCGCGATCGCGAAATATGGGAAATCGATACTCCAGTGAATTCAGTATAATATTATTGGCTAATCCCGTTTGATAATTCAGCAATCCCATATAGGTATTAAGAGAATTCAGATTAGCAAAGCCCAAGTTGTTAAAATTACCTGTTGCCAAGCTGAATTGTAAACGATCTTTTCCTGTCAAAGATGAAACAGTGGTTAATTGGGTTTGATGAGTTAACACGATATTGGTTTCTCCTTTACCAGGTGGTTTTCCCCCCTCAGCAAAGGCTAATCCGAAAATAACTTGTCCTCCCATTAATAGCGTTGGAGAAAATTTATTAGCTTTTACCTGGTTAAGGCGAGTGTAGAGAGAATTAACTCGAACTTTCAGGGCATCTAATTCAGTCGCAAACTCGGCTTGTAATCTTTGCCATGTATGTAAATCATCTTCAGTTACTAAATTAAAGAAGCTATCTTGACAACTCAGCAACATAGCCCCAAATTCATAGCGACTTATCTTCTGATTTCCCTCAAAGAAACGAGCTGGATATTCGACAAGACAACCATACTTTTGTGCCAAAGACTCTAAAGCAGGGAAAGCCCAATCAGTTGGTTGAATATCCGCTAACTTAGAAACAGAAGTTACCCGATCCATCGACTCCCCTGGTAAAATATTGCCATAGCTTCCCGAATACTCCCGACTATCGCCTTCAGTATCGATACCATTGCTGGGAGGAGAAATAGTAGCATCTAAACTGAGAGAATTTTTCTTTATATCCATATCCTCTTGTCTAGCCTCTCCATTATCAATTTCTTCTTCCTGTAAGATGTGAATCTCTTCCCCAGAAGCTAAACTCTTATATGGCGTTGCTAAAACCGCTGATACTATCAAAAAAAGTACCGTAAAACTGGTAAATAAATCCCTGACAACCATCATTGTTTTCCACGATAGCACTGGACGCTCATCTAGTTACAAGCTAGAATATAGTAGTAAAATTTCGCAAACAAAGATATCCATTCTGTAGCGATGGCGTTGCCCGATTCAGAAACCTGATATAATCAAACTCTACGCCTGGATCCCATTCACCTCATAGAAAGCAGGCGCACCATTCCCATATTTGCAACTCCATGCTTCCAGCAGCACTATATCTATCTAATCCAGATAATCATCAAATTTATCTCAATATTCACCATTAATTATCCAGTATTTAACTCATCTCTAACCGATCGTACCATACCAGATACACTCAAAAAAACCTTAGCGTACCTTTGCGTCAAAAAAAATCATCCCACTTATCGAGTATCGTACCATACCAGACACGCTCAAAAAAACCTTAGCGTACCTTCGCGCTAACCTTGGCCTACCTTTGCGTTAAAAAAAAATTATCCCACTTCTCAAGTATAGTTTAAATAAACCATCACTTTCCATCTTATATGCTCAAACCCTTCCCCTTAACAGTCACCCTAACCCTAACTCTCCTCACCCTAATTACCGGATGTAGCAGCCAATCCAACTCCTCCCAACCTGCCAGCAACACCACCGAAACTACCACTTTACCCAAAGTTGTGAAAAAACCAGATTTACCACAAATTGCCTCCGCCGATAACCCCGATTCAGCCATGCAACAGAAAATAACACAATATATAAATAGTATTGCCGCCAAAGGATTTAGCAAACAAAGCCAAGGCATCTGGATGCAATCTGGAAATACCCTACTAGCCAATCATCAAGGCACCATTCCCCTACCAGCGGCTTCCCTCACTAAAGTAGCCACATCACTGGCTGCCTTAAAAACATTTAACCCAGATTATCAATTTATTACCAACATTAGTAGCACCGGAGAGATTAAAGATGGAATATTAGAAGGAGACTTAGTAATTGAAGGAGGAGAAGATCCATTTTTTGTCTGGGAAGAAGCCTTTGCCATTGGCAATATGTTAAATCAAATGGGCATCAAACAAGTCAAAGGCAATCTGATTATCATCGGTAAATTTTACATGAATTTTGATACCAATCCCCTGAAATCCGGAAATCTTCTCAAACAAGGATTAAACGCCCAAAATTGGCCTCCAGCAGCCCTTACCCAGTATCAAACCTTACCCCCAGAAACACCAAAACCCCAAATTGCGATCGCAGGCTCAGTCAAAGTTACCCCCACACCCCCCAATAACCTCAAACCTCTCATCCGGCATTATTCATTTCCCCTCGCAGAATTACTCAAAAAAATGAATCAATATAGCAATAATCAGATGGCGGAAATAATTGCCAATTCTGTCGGAGGGGCTAAAGCTGTGGCCCAAAAAGCTGCCGCTGCCGCTAATTTTCCCCAAACCGAAATCAGCCTAGTTAATGGCTCCGGATTAAGTGAGGAAAATAAGATTTCACCCCGCGCTGTCTGTGCTATGTTTCTGGCAATCGAGGAGTACCTTCAAGATTATAATATGACCGTTGGCGATCTATTTGCGATAGTCGGACAAGATGAAGGAATCTTAAATGAACGAAAAATCCCCCCTTTAGCCGTAGTCAAATCTGGCAGTTTAAATGCCGTGAGTGCTTTAGCAGGTGCATTGCCAACTCAAAACCAAGGAATTGTTTGGTTTGTCACCATGAATGGCGGTGCAAATTTAGAAGGATTCCGCACTCAACAAGAAATACTCTTACAAGATTTCATTGCTCAATGGGGCTCAGTACAAACCTTACCAAAAGAATTACAACCTAATCCACAAAGACAAAATAAAACTTCCCGTAATGAAATAGTAAATTAACGTCAATGGCTAATGGCTAATGGC
>DOIX01000118.1:591-6695 GCA_003511885.1 Cyanobacteria bacterium UBA11153 | reverse complement strand
ATGGCTAATTGCTAATTGTCAATTGCTTGAGAGCAGGCTTTATAGCCAATCGCTAATGGCTAATTGCTAATTGTCAATGACTAAAGTCCCATATCCCCCAATCTCGACTAGGGAGTTTCCCCCCTCTCTCAACCCCTCCCCCTGAAAAGAAAATTACTTAACATAACGTAATAATTTTTTCCAGGCTGAAAGCCGTATAACTTCGTTAAATTTATTGAGATTTATTCTTAAGAATTAACGAATTTGCGTCATTTCAGCGATCGTGGTAGAATAATCCAAAGGAGAGCTAATGACCTTTAGCCTGTTTTATACCCTATTCCGCTCCACTTCAATACTAAATAATTTCTCATCATCCCTTATACCAATTAGGTTTATGTTTGACACATATTCTCTCTTGCTCTCCCCCTTAATAAGAGGAGAGTTCTAAATGTCTCATTGAAAAGACCAATTGGTATTAGACAGAAATGCCAAAAAATCTCTCCATACATCCATATTTTATAATCTCCAATCATCCCTAAAGAGAGATACCAAAAAACCTCTGCGTACCTCCGTGAAACCTCTGCGTACCTCTGTGTAAAAAAAGAATCATCATCCAACCCAATTAAAAAACAGAATCCACAGGGCGAGTCACAATAATACCAATCGCATGTTTGACATTCCCCACATATTGCTGCAAATCACCAGCCACCCTAACACTCCTACCAGGAGAAGCATGAATTAAACCAATATTTCCATTAGTTTGCCGATAAACTAATCCAGTATGAGTAACATCTAAGCCTGGAATATCAGTAGCAACTCCAATAATATCTCCTGGTTGTAAGCGCTCGTATATACGGGAAATCTGATGAGTAGGAATATAATTAATCTTGAGACTATTGAGTTTAGCCTCCATTTCTCGAATACATTGGTAATTTACCTGATTATCCACTAACTGAGGATAGCTTTGGCGATGGGTACTCATATAGTTTAATTGCTTATTCAGGGGTACGCCTCCCAAATTTACGGTAATATTTTCCACAGTACCCCGTTTCTCGTTATCATCAATCCATGATGAGAAATAATGGAGGCGACTGCAATACCCATTTAGTTGCCCATTCTGATAGCGTTGATCCATAATGCGATCGCGAAATGTTTCATAATAGTAATCTTGCACGGCTATACCCCGCGCCATGGCTAAGACGGTTTCGATAAATAATACACAGTCAAATTTATCGAGGGTGACAACGAGAGTCTCTTCCTGGGATTTATCCAATAATCCCGCTTGATAGGGCGTACCGAGAAATTGATTGGCGATCGCGATTATAATATCTGGCATGGATTTATTGTATAGTTGTTGCGCGATCGCGTTTTCGATGATTTCCTGGAAATGTTCCATCTCTTCTTGAGTAGGGGTGTTGGCAGCGGATATGTTTGGGGATTTTTCTATTCGGTTGGGGGGTTTGGCAGTCGATATGTTAGGTGATTTTTCAATTTCTTTAGGGTGTTGGGGAACAGATGTCTTGTTAGTTAAAATGTTAGAGTTGTGGAGGGAAGGGTTCACTTTTGCTTGAGATAGAAAATGTAAGTTTATCCCAGTGGTCATTATTAATACTGCTCCAGATATTCCGGATATTTTGAACATGTAAGATCGGAAATAGTGACAATTGGATATTATATCACCTGTTGGACTATAGTTAATTAAAAAACGGGAGGCATTATGAAAGTACTGGTAACGGGCGCAAATGGATTTACAGGTTCCCATTTAGTCAAATTATTAGAGAAGAGAGGCGATGATGTTGTCGGTTTAGTGCGAAAATCGAGTAATTGCGATCGCATCGCTGATTGTAAGCTGAAATTAGTCTACGGTGATATCGCGGAGCGAGATAGTTTGACGGCGGCGATGGCTGGAGTAGATTGGGTATTCCATACGGCTGCTTATGTGGAATTAGGGATAGTGGATGGCAAAAAAATGGCACGGGTAAATGTAGAGGGAACCCGTAATGTATTGGAAGTTGCCCAATCGGTTGGCGTATCGAAAATGGTTTATTGCAGTACAATTGGTGTCTTTGGCGATACTAAAGGTAAACCCGTTAATGAAACATTTCAACGACAACAAACTGACTTTTCAGGAGAATACGATCGCACAAAATATCAAGCTCAACAATTAGTAGATGAATTTGCAGCAAAAGGATTGCCTGTAGTTAGTATATTACCATCAGGAATTTTTGGTGCAGACGATCCTCATTTTGGTCCAGTAATCCAGCAATTTCTCAAAGGAGGATTGAAGGTTTGGGCAGGAGGCGAGAGGATTACAGGCATTGTTCATGTCGATGACTTAGTAACAGGAATGATCTTAGCCGCTGAAAAAGGGAAAAACGGCGAAAAATATATTATTTCGGCTGGCGATTTATCCACTCGCGAAATGTTTGGTATTCTCAGTCAAACTGCCGGAATTCCCGTACCAATGGAAGTCCCGAAACCCCTAGTTGTTTTAGCAGGAAATATTCTCGATCCCATCGGAAGGATATTTAACTGGCAACCACCAATTAGTAAAGAAAGAGTTCATTATATTTATGAACGTTGCGTGCGAGTTGACGCTACCAAAGCCCGTCAAGAATTAGGCTGGAATCCTCGCTCCATATCTGATACTTTACAGGGAATAGTTAAGGAAATGAGGGGCTAGGGGCTAGGGGCTAGGGACTAGTGGCTAGGGGCTAGGGAATAGGGAATAAAAAGTTTATTAGCCATTAGCCATTAGCCATTAGCCATTAACAATTAAAGATGAGATTTCTGCAAAGCCCCATCTTCCAAATAAATAACACTATCAGCCACATCAATAATTCTCGGATCGTGAGTTACCATCAAAACAGTACAACCCTCCTCCTTAGCCAACCGACGCAATAACTCAATCACATTATGACCGCTTTGAGAATCCAAAGCAGCCGTAGGTTCATCCGCCATAATAATTTTAGGATGTCCAGCTAATGCCCGCGCGATCGCAACCCGTTGTTTTTGCCCGCCCGATAAGTCTGCTGGCTTCTGATGAGCCTGCAAACCCAAGCCAACATGTTCCAATAATACCCGAGCTTGCGATCGCGCTTTCCCCCCCTTAATTCCTTTAATATTTAAGACAACCTCTATATTCTCCGCCGCCGTTAAAGCCGGAAACAGATTAAAATTTTGGAAAATAAAGCCAATCTTTTCTCGTCTAAAACTAGTTAGCTTAGATTGAGATAACCTTGTAATCTCTTCCCCCAATAAATAAACCTTACCCGCCGTCGGTTGCAACAATCCAGCCAAGATTGACAATAAAGTAGTTTTACCAGAGCCAGATGGTCCCATCAAAAGTTGAATATCACCACTTTGAATTGCCAAGTCAATACCTTTCAGCACTTGATAAGACTGATTTCCCGACTGAAACGCCATTTCTATGCCTTGGGCAACGATAGTGGCAGTTTCGCCATAATGAAAATCTCTTGAGAGCGTATCAACCTGCCTTCGGCGTTTAGGAAACACAACAGAATAGATTGGGAGAATAGTTGGGTAGACACATGTTAAGAAATATAACACCAAATCGGTTTTGTTAAACTATTTTGAATCATTTTCCGAAAAATGAACTATGATAGCATATAGACCATCTGCCACAAGTAGTAAGTCAATCGGACGAGTAAATCAGATCTGTAAGCGTCAGATCCGCAGCCTGTAAGAGTTTGAGTCAGAGATGCTATTGCCAAATTGATGTCAGGAGGGCTATCCCCACTATGAGAGTTGACAGTTATGGCGCTGCTGTAACTTTGATAAAAGACGAATTGGCATTGAAAAGCCCGCGAAACAATCAGGGTTGCCCCCCAGTTTAACAGAAGAGCGATATGTAACAGTCCGCTCTCCGCTTATGTCCTAACCGATATAGCTGTTGCTATCAAACAAAAATAAACTTAGCCTGAGTAATATCATGATACAACCTCTAATTTAGAGCCACAGGACAAACTACCAAAATTATCCACCATAAACTGCGATGCCGAAGGCGAGGGAAGCTATCGCCAAAATCCTACCCGCGAAAAAAGTTTAATTAAGCTTGTTGGTGTAACCCTCAAGAAGAATACGACTTACACAAAGATAAAAGAAACCAGATTAATTCCTTAATTTCCAGTTGACAAACCCAAAATTTTATCAAAAACCCCCTTTCTTTGCCTAAGTTATAGCAACCGCCAGAGCGGTTAAGACATTCTCAATTTCTCAAACCATTGATTTGAAAGCTTTCTGCTCTAGCCCATAGCCCCTTGCTATATCAAAAATCAGATTCCGCTCAAACATCAATATCTCTAGGTGAGAGCATTAACCATGAAAACCATCGCACTTTTAAAAGCCGCTATAACGGGATTTTGGCTGTGGATTTTTGCCTTTGGCACATCCCCTATTTTCAAAGCAGTTGTGGTAGCCCAACCGATTACCTCAGCCGCAGATGGCACGGGAACAATTGTCACGGTAAACGGACAAACATTCAATATTTCCGGCGGGACATTTTCTGGCGATGGCAAAAATCTTTTCCACAGTTTCCAACAACTAGGCTTAGATGCCAATCAAATTGCCAACTTTCTATCTAATCCTCAAGTCCAAAATATATTAGGAAGAGTAGTAGGTGGAGATCCATCCATTATTAATGGTTTAATTAAAGTAACAGGCGGAAACTCCAACCTATATTTAATGAATCCTGCTGGCATGATTTTTGGTCCCAATGCCAGATTAAACGTACCCGGAGACTTTACAGCCACAACCGCCTCAGCCATTGGTTTTGGCAACGACAAGTGGTTTAATGCCCTTGGCACAAATAATTATACTAATTTAGTCGGAAATCCTAACCAATTTGCCTTCGACTTGCCCCAACAGGGTGTCATAATTAATGCAGGTGAATTAGAAGTTAGTGAAGGAAAAAATATTAATTTAATTGGCAGCACCGTCATCAATACCGGAAAAATAATCGCACCAGGAGGTGATATTAACATTGTCGGAGTACCTGGGACAAACCGGGTAAAAATGAGTCAAAAAGGACAACTCCTCAGCTTAGAATTTGAACCACCAAGAGATAAAAATGGCTTAGTATTACCAGTTACAGCCAAAGACTTACCGACATTATTAACAGGAGCAGCCAAAAACGTCGAAACAGGAGTTAGCGTCAATCAAGCTGGAGAAGCACAGCTAACAGCATCGAAGACGATTATCCCGAACGAATCGGGAGTTACTATAGTATCCGGCAATGTTGATACTTCCAATTCCGCTATTACTAAGGTTGGCGGTGAAATTAATATTATTGGCAATAAGGTAGGTTTGATTAGTGCTAATCTCGATGCTTCTGGCGATAGTGGTGGGGGGAATGTCAGGATTGGGGGGGATTTTCAGGGTAAGGGGGAATTGCCTAATGCTGCTGTCACTTATGTTAGTAAAGATTCGGAGATTAAAGCCGATGCTTTGAGAGATGGAAATGGCGGTACAGTAATTGCTTGGGCAGATAAAAATACTAATTTTTACGGTAATATTAGCGCTCGTGGTGGTAGTAATAGTGGTAATGGCGGTTTTGTTGAAGTTTCCGGTAAAAAACATCTTACCTTTCAAGGTCAAGTAGATACTAGTGCAGCTAACGGTTCATTTGGCACATTGCTGCTCGATCCGACAGATATTGAAATTAAAGATGGTACGGATGATGGAGATGATAACGGTGTATTAACAAATGCCTTTGGTAATAACCCTGCTGGTAATAACGGTCAAGTTAACTCTGGCGATACGATACCGAGTACTATCTATAAATCAGAATTAGAGGGATTATCTGGTAGTACTAATGTTAGTCTCCAAGCCACTAACGATATCACCATTGATAATAATGTATCGCTAACTTTTGCCAGCGGTAATGGAACAATATCCTTTACTGCAGATGCAGGTACACCTGATGGCAGTGGCTCCTTTATAATGAATACGGGAAGTTCCCTTAATACTAATGGAAGAAATCTTACTATAACAGCAGCTCAAGTAGACTTGGGGACTATCACGACTAAGGATTTAACCGTAACTGCTACCACAGGAAATATCAGCGATAGCGGTACGGTAACTGTAAACGGAAATAGTAGTTTTAC
>DOIX01000118.1:0-307 GCA_003511885.1 Cyanobacteria bacterium UBA11153 | reverse complement strand
CGATTTCCGTTAATACGAATGGCACTAATGGAGATGCTGCTCTTACTAACAGCCAAGGAATTATCCTCAACACATCCAATGTGGGAGGTAATTTAACTGCCACTGCTACCACAGGAAATATTACCGATAATAATACAGTCACAGTAAACGGAAATAGTAGTTTTACCACTTCAGCCGCTAATGCCGACATTACTTTAGACACCCTGGCTGCCACAGGTGCGATTTCCGTTAATACGAATGGCGCTAATGGAGATGCTACCATCACCAATAGTAAAGCAATTACTCTCAACACATCTAATGTAGGAGG
>DOIX01000084.1:1144-3959 GCA_003511885.1 Cyanobacteria bacterium UBA11153 | reverse complement strand
TAACAATTTTTGAGATTAAACAAAATGCTGTAAAGCTCTTGTTTAATGGGTTTCAGCTTCGGCTCTTTCGTCGAACTCAGGTTAATTAAGTTTGGTAATAGCGATAGTCGAGCGAATGCTTTACTTGGTGCTTTTTTACCAGATGTGATGCGGATTGATACGACAAAAACTAGCGGATATCGAGCCACAACTGATGCAGTTAATGCTAAAGGTAGTCCGATTACTGGGCGCTTGCTGAAAGATGATGTAATTGATGTGACTTTAAGTGTCGTGGCTGGGCAACCATTGAGTGACAATGTATCTTATGAAGGTACATCTGGAAATCCTTCTCAAGGGCATAACCCTTTAGTTTCTTCATTCCCCTATTTGGCTTTACCAAATTAGTCATTAGTCATTGGTCATTGGTTATTAGTCATTAGTCATTGGTCATTAGTCATTCGTCATTGGTCATTAACTATGATCCATCCTACATTCCTCACTCCCCAAAATAGGAGAAAAAGTTTTTTACTGCTATTATCAGTAGCAATATCTGTAGTGAGTATCTCAGTTGCTTTCCCGATTGCTTGGCGTTTGTGGAAGGAAAATACCGGACTAAACACAGCTTATCTCTATCGCTTTGAAAAAATATCATCCGGTAGTGTCACCCATAATTTAAACCAAGAAATTAAATTATATCAAGAACGAATTCGCCGACATCCAGAGGATGGATTAGATTTAGCCGCACTAGCGAAAACTTACCTAAAAATGGCTCGGGCTACTGGGGATGGAAATTGGTACTTGCTAGCAGAACAAACAGCCAAAAGATCCCTAACTAATTTACCTTTTAATAATCATAGTGCTATCTTAGCGCTAGCCAGAGTAGCTGAAGCGAAACATGAGTTTACCAATTCTATTAGTTTAGCCGAACAAGTACTCAAGGAAAAGCCAGAAAATGAAGATGGACTCTCAATTTTAGTTATCTCTAACCTAGCTATAGGGAAGGTAGATGTCGCCGCCAAAGCAGCAGATAACTTAGTTAATCAAACTTATAGTATTGGTTCTTTAACTTTACGCGCTTTAGTCAATAAAGCAAGAGGTAAAGATGAAGCTACCCTCCAAGATTTCCAAGAAGCATTGGCGACAGAAGAACCCGGTGAAGCCGGAAGTTCAGCTTGGGTACGGACTATGTTAGGTAGATTTTACTTCCAACGGGGAAAGTATCAATTAGCAGGTCAACTCTATCGAGAATCTCTCCGTATTTTACCGCGATATCCTTTGGCTTTAGTGAATCTAGCTGAGTTAGAAACTCGCCTTGGACATTATCGAGAAGCTGAGAAATATTACTCTCAAGTTTTCGTGTCCCCTGCTTATCCGAATGTATTCGATCATGTCGCTTTCCATGGTTTGGCACGAGTGAAAAAGCTTCAAGGCGATAGAAGAGGAGCAAAGATAGAATGGGAAAAAGCTGAAGGATTATTGCGCCAACACTTAACAGTTAATTCCTTTGGACATAGGCGGGAATTAGCCCGTTTACTATTAGAAACAGGGGAATCTAACCATATAGCTGAAGCACTTTCCCTAATGGAAGCAGAAGTAAAAGTGCGCCGCGATGCCGAAACACTCGATACTCTTGCTTGGGCGCTAGTCAGTGCAAATCGCTGGGAAGAAGCGCAAGCAGTAATTGAGGAAGCACTGCGTTGGGGCATTCGAGATCCAGGAATTTTTTACCGTGCCGGAAATATCGCAGAAAAATTAGGGCAGAAACAACAAGCAATCTCCTATTTCCAATTAGCCCAAAAAACTAATCCTGCCTTTGACGGACAAGCGCGACAAACATTAGGGCTGGGTTTGGACTTTTAAGAGGCACTAAAGTGCCTACTACAAACAAGTATGAGGTAAAATCGTGAACAAAAAGTGGTGTCGATACAGCATAATGAGTATCTTTTCTTTTTTGGGATCTCTATTACTCTCCTTATTGATTAGCATCCCCAGTGATGCTCATTGGGCAGATTTGTCAGTGGCGGAAATTCTCATTGGTAAGACAAATACCCAAATGACTCTAACCTTTCCTACGGGTTTAGTGGCTTTTGCCGATGACAACAAAAATAATCAACTTACCCGTGATGAATTTACTAATCATCAGACAGACTTACACGAGTTTTTTAAAAGCCGGATTCGCCTCACAGATGAACGGCAAAACAATGGTAATCTCACCATGAAACTATCAGATACATCAGCCCTACCCTCAAATTTGTCCACTTCCGTCAATACCCACAGTACCTTAATGTTAGATTACACCTGGAATGAACCAGTACAAGGATTAAAAATTCATTACAATTTATTCCTACCAGGAGTACCAACTGCCCGTTGTTTAGCCACAATTTTAGATGCAAAACAGACTCAAAACCATATATTTAGTCCAGAAAATCGAGATCTTTCCTTAGTACCAGGTGCAACAAAATGGTTCGCGGGAAGTTGGTTAATTGCAATTGCAGGTGCTTTCTTATGGGGTGGAACCCACGCCATGTCACCCGGACATGGTAAAACAATAGTTGGTGCTTATTTAGTAGGTTCTCGTGCTACTCCGCAACATGCCATGTTTTTAGGTTTAACTACGACAATTACCCACACAATTGGCATATTTTTACTCGGATTAATTACCCTTTTTGCTTCCAAATATATCCTGCCAGAGCAATTATATCCTTGGCTAAGTCTTCTCTCTGGTTTAATCGTAGTGGGAATTGGCGTAAATCTATTTATTAATCGGTTAGGAAATTTCCAGCTTTTCAATAAATTTCGACATCAGGTAACAGATTCACATCATCATCAAGAACAT
>DOIX01000084.1:0-821 GCA_003511885.1 Cyanobacteria bacterium UBA11153 | reverse complement strand
TCATCACCAAGAACATTCCCATTCACATCATCATGGAGATCATCATCACGAACATTCCCACCTACCTCCCGGCACAGATGGTTCCCCCATCACCTGGAAGAGTTTGCTAGCATTAGGCATTTCTGGAGGAATTTTACCTTGTCCCTCGGCTTTAGTACTGCTACTTTCTGCGATCGCACTAGGTCATATTGGTTTAGGATTAATATTAGTCTTATCCTTTAGTTTAGGACTTGCTTTAGTCCTCACAGCGGTTGGCTTATTACTTGTTTATGCCAAACAATTGTTCCAAAAGTTCCCCACCCAAATTTGCTTCGCCAGAATATTACCTACTATCAGTGCCTTCTGTGTATCCTTACTTGGTTTAGGAATTACTGCTCAAGCACTAATGGAAATTGGCTTGGTTAACTAATAACATAATCAACCGTAATCTAGCTCAAGCCTTTCACATTCAACCTTAATCTTTGAGATATGAACAAGATATTTCGATTAATTGCCGCAAAATCT
This sequence comes from Cyanobacteria bacterium UBA11153, assembly GCA_003511885.1. GTDB lineage: Bacteria > Cyanobacteriota > Cyanobacteriia > Cyanobacteriales > Coleofasciculaceae > Limnofasciculus. Next base: position 317 of record DOIX01000084.1, on the reverse strand, counting down.
ACCCTGGTGACAATCTTAGTCCCAGGAATTGCCTTAAGCAACCCAATTACCATTACCACATTCCAATTTCCCCTGACATCTCCATCCGAAATTGACAATTTAGTTTGCTATATGGAGACTGAAGATGGTCAAATAGTGAATTTAGAGAGTTTATGTAAAAAAACCGAAAATAACAATTTAGACAAGAGCGCTAATCAGCCTAAATGCTTTTTAGTTGACGGGAATGGAAACCCCTGTCCATCCTCATCTCCACAAGCAAAATCTGAGAATGGGAATTTATAGCCCAACTGAGTAAAGTTACATCCTCCTGTCGCAAA
>DOIX01000306.1:19428-19777 GCA_003511885.1 Cyanobacteria bacterium UBA11153 | reverse complement strand
AGTAAAGAGTTTGATTTCCATCCAGTAATTGTCAACTGTCCATTGTCAACTGTCCACTGCTATAATTGTGTCGCCTGCTTTGCCAGTTTTGCTTCTTGTCGTGCTAGTTTTGCTTCTTGTTGTGCTGTTAAAGCTTCTTGTACTTTATCTTTAATTTGTTCTTCTGGTGTAGAATGGCGTTTGCTTTCTGTGTCATATCAATACAACCATTCCCGCGTTAACCCACCATAATTGCCCTTTTCACAACCAATTCCTAAACCAATTTCCGGTAGCCAAACTGGATTACCCTGCTGTAACTCGTATTTGCCATTGACTAATTTGTATATCTCTAAATGGGGTTTGCGACGAC
>DOIX01000306.1:13289-19314 GCA_003511885.1 Cyanobacteria bacterium UBA11153 | reverse complement strand
CCTAAACCAATTTCCGGTAGCCAAACTGGATTACCCTGCTGTAACTCGTATTTGCCATTGACTAATTTGTATATCTCTAAATGGGGTTTGCGACGACAACGGGAAGAATAAATGACATAATAAAGTGCCCCTAAATCTTGATATTCTATCAACTTATCGCTATATTCATTACGATAAGTTTGAGAAACTACTTCAATTATAGCGATTTTTAGTAGGCGGTTAATCGGTGGAGAGGGCGAGTTTTGTACCAAGGTTAGCGGTGAGAGAGATTCAGATAAACCCTATAAACCCCGTTTCCCTAAGAAACCGAGTTTATTAAGCCGTCAGCAAGACAGAAAACCGCGATCGCAGGTATAGTAATAATGATTTTCCTATCTTGCCATAAACTATGCTCCTGAGTATTCCTACACCTCGTTGGTTTGTACGTCAAGATTTAGATGGTTTTTTTGGATTAGCTCTCGATAACTTAATCCAAATTTTGGTGATTGTTAGCTTGACTCAGCATGTTCTCCAGTTTCCATCTAGTCTGATTTATGGGAGAATTTTACCTAGTATTGCTCTCAGTTTAATTGTGGGTAATGTCTACTATAGTTGGTTAGCCTATCAAGTGGGAAAAAGAGAAAGACGTGATAATATTACGGCTTTGCCTTACGGAATTAATACGGTTAGTCTTTTTGCCTATATCTTTTTAGTTATGTTGCCTGTACGTTTGGAGGCTCTAAGTCAGGGTGCAACTTCTGAAGCTGCTGCTGAGGTTGCTTGGCAGGCTGGTTTAGTTGCTTGTTTGGGTTCGGGATTAATTGAGTTATTTGGTGCTTGGGGAGCGGAAAAATTACGAAAATTAACTCCTCGTGCGGCACTTTTATCAACTTTAGCGGGGATTGCTTTAACTTTTATTTCGATTGGCTTTTTCCTGCGGACTTATGCTAATCCTTTAGTAGGGATTGTGCCTTTAGGTGTTATTTTGTTAACTTATTTTGGTAGTGTTAAGTTTACTATTCCGGGTACGAAATGGCAAATTCCTGGGGGATTATTGGCAGTTTTGTTGGGAATGGCTTTGGCTTGGGGTACTGGTTTAAATCGGTGGAGTGGTGCAGGGTTTCAAGAAGCGATTGCCCCGATTAATTTTTATCAGCCTCATCTAAATCTTGGCGCATTATGGGAAGCTAAGGGAGTATTGGTGAATTATTTTAGCGTGATTTTACCAATGGGGCTTTTTAATTTGGTGGGAAGTCTTCAAAATATTGAAAGTGCTGAAGCGGCTGGGGATGCTTATCCGACAACTCCTTGTTTAGCTGTGAATGGAATTGGGACTATTGTAGCAGCTTTATTTGGTTCTTGTTTTCCGACAACGATTTATATTGGGCATCCTGGTTGGAAGGAAATGGGTGCTAAGGTGGGTTATTCTTGGTTGAATGGTTTGGTGATGGGATTGCTTTGTTTGAGCGGCACTGTGGGTTTGTTGGTTTATTTTGTACCGATTGATAGTGGGATGGCAATCTTATTATGGATTGGGATTGTGATTGTGACTCAAAGTTTTAATGCTACTCCTGTTAAACATGCTCCTGCTGTGGTAATTGGTATCTTACCTGGTATTGCGGCTTGGGGCGCTCTTTTGGGCAAAAATGCTCTACGAGTGGCGGGATTGGGTACGCCTGATAAACCTTTTACGCCGGATTTAATTCCTGGTTTTCAAGGGACAGATATTTATATTAGCGGTGCTTTTGCTTTGGAGCAAGGTTTGATTTTTTCTTCGATGATTTTGGCGGCTATTACTGTCTATATTTTGGAAAGGGAATTTGGTAAGGCGGGTATTTGGGCATTGGTTGCTGCTGCCCTGGCGTGGGTGGGATTATTGCATAGTTATGCTTGGACAATCGGAGATACTGTTTTAAAATTGGGTTGGGGTGCGGGGTATCCTTGGGCTATTAGTTATGTCTTATTTGCTTTGCTGTTATTTTATGCTCAGTGGCTCAAGGGAAAACAAGGAATTGACAATTGACAGTGGACAATTGACAGTAGGGTAGTCTGAGTAACTATTAACTGTCAACTGTCCATTTTCAACTATCAACTATCAACTACCAGGGGCTGCCAATCATAGTAAATGCTGCCCAATAATAAGGATGAGTTAACTGTAAATTTCCTACCCGCACTAACTCAGGAGGTAAGATTATTTCCTCTCCACCACTGCGCAATTTACCCGATTCAATTTGCACCTCTCCCCGTAACATGGCTAACTGAGCTTGTCGCAATGCTTCTGCTTTAATTGAACTAATCTTAAGTTCCTGATAAAATTCTGTCATTAATCCTAATGTCCCTTCATCGCTGACATACCATAAACTAGCTAAAGCAGATTTTACTCCAGCTTGCACCGCTAACCCAGCAAAACCTAACTCTGCCTCTTCATCGCCTAATGCCGTGCGACAGGCACTCAAGACTAATAATTCTACAGGTGGATTATGCCAACCAAGCTGACGAATTTGGTCTAATCTTAACTTACTATTCCAAAGTTGGATATAGGATTCGCTAGGTTGCCCTGGTAGGAAATTGGCATGGGTAGCTAGGTGAATAATGCCAAAGGGTGTTTCCTGTCGCTGTGCCTTAAGATTTTCCAGGGTAAAGGCATTATTGAGGAAGTATTTACCTTTCCATATTTTACCTGCGATCGCGCCCAATTCGATGGGGACTGCGGGTAGGGGTTTTTGCTCGCTAAATGTATCTGCTCCCATGGCTAAGACTTGGGCATTGTTAATATTGCGATAACTTGTATCGGTTAGGCTCAAACTTGGCATCAAACTGATACTATATTTTTCAATTAAAAACCTTTTGCCGTCATGAAGAGCCGCGATAGGGAGTGAGCGCAAACCGCTATCTAAAATAAATACTAAATTCTTGACTCCTCCCGCTGCTAAATCTTCCGCTAATGGTGCAATTATCCACTGATATAATTGTTGCGATGAATTGAGGTAACCATCCTGGTTTCTGACGTTGGTAACTCCACTTCTAAATTCTTGGGCAACTTTGAATACTTTTTCCCGATTTACTCCTATTAAGTGTTTGCGAATAGGTTTTCCTTTCGCTGTAACTGCGACTAATTCTAATTCGTCGCTAGGCTGTTTGGTAGTTGTGCCCATCTGGAAAGTTTTGGGAACGAAAATAGCATAAATGATGGCAGTCTCCATCTGATTTGATATTTGGGTATCCGCGATAATTCCTTGGGCTTGGGATAAATTGACTCTGGCTGTCTGGATATCTTTGCCTAGATAGTCTTCAAATTCAGTGGTGAAAGATTCTTCGATTTGCTCTACTACTGTATCGATTTCGCCTGGAGGAATAATTGTAATTGGGACGATATTTTCCTTGGGTTTGTCATTGTTTGGGGTAGAGATGGGCGTGTTGACTTCCGGGATGGGATTATTCAGGGCAACTTTGTCTATTTTTGGGCCAATAATTTGGATGTCGCTGGGTGAATTTCCTTGACGATAGTAGCCGGAAAATATACCATTGAGAATCTCGTTATTTTGAATTGGGGAGATGCCATTGTCTGCACCTGTGGAAATTCCTCCGGCTGTACCGTTTAGCCTGTTATAATCTGAGCCTACTGTAAAGGGAATGCTGGCTGTATTTACGCCATGTCGGATGATAAGTGAGCCACCGCCTGCCTTACCCGCTGTGGAAATACTGAAATTATTGCCATTCCGTTGGGCAAAAGTATCAGATGCTCGAAAAAATCTCCCTGTTGCGATATCGACATTACCGCCACGCCCGTTAAAACTTTGACTATTAATATAGTCAATGTCGATTCCTGTTTGAGCATTTAAACTCACGCTACCGCCATCTTTATCGATGGCACTAGTGTCTAGTTTACCTGCGGTAATGCTATCTGTTTGGGAGGTAAGAGTAATTGCGCCCCCATTAGTGAGGAAGTTACCTGCATTTATCCCTTGAAATGCTTGTAAGGTAATGTCAGAGCCTTGTATAGTATCTTTAGGATCGACAAACGCGATCGCACCTTGGGTAGATTCTAGTGTTAGACTGCCAATATTCCTGCCCAATTTCACTAAATCGTTTTGGGTAACTTTGGGTGTATTGCCAATTATATCTGTGACTGTGATATCTCCTATCCCTTGTAAAGTTATCTTGTTTTTGCTGATTAGATTAGCAATATTCCCCCAAGCTAAGGTATTGGTTGGGCTGTTAGGATCGAAAGGTGATGGTGGTTGATTGGCAGTAGTATCGCCATTAATTATAGCACTATCAATAATCGTAAAATTGGACGACTTCAGCAACAACTTTCCTTTATCGCCAAACAAGCTGGAAGTATCGACATTTCCCGCAAAAGTCAGATTATCTTTAGCCGATAACTCGACAAGACTATTACCACTAATACCACTAGCCAAAATATCCCCAAAAAATCCAATCGAATTACCCCACAACTGGACACCTCCACCTAAAGGAGATATAGTAGAAACATCAATTTTTCCCGACGCAAATACCGTCCCACCGACCTCTGGTACAATGAGATTAGAGCCGATTTGATTAACCTCACCTGTACTCGAATTCACCCTTAATCCCGTCAAAGTTTCCATCTGAGGTGAACCCGTTAATAATTCTGGCAAAGAAAGAGGATTGGGCAAACCACCATCAGTAATTTTACTAGCTTGAATCTCCAAACTCAGTAAATTACCAGCTTGAGAAATTCTCACCAAATTTTCACCCGGTACAGCCACCATACTAATATTACCGCCTCGGGCAGTTAAAGAACCAGTATTAACAACTGTGCCACCAATTAAATTCAGGCTTTTACCAGCTCCCACCCCCAAATTTCCACCATTAATAATAGTTCCCGGCGTACCAGATAGCCCAAAATCAAATAGACTAGGACTACCCACTAAAGCAGCATAATTATTACCACCAATACCATTAAACCAATTCTCATTACCAAAACCAATTCTCGTCGCAGTAGTAGCCGTAAAATCGCCAGGTAAGTTGAGGGAAGAATTAGCACCAAAAACCATACCAGCCGGATTCATCAAAAATAGATGAGAATTACCACCCGTGACTTTAATTAAGCCATTAATAATCGAAGGATTACCACCCGTAACTCTACCCAAAATATTGACAATCGATGGATTAGACATGAAATTAGCAACTTCACCCTGATTTAATCCAAACTCACTAAAGCTATGGAAGAGATTCTTACCATCCTGACTTGAGATGCCACCTGTAATATCACCACCAGGAGCCAAAGTCGTATTGGCAGTGCCATCCGGGATGATAGACTGACAAACTGCGATCGCAGGAAATAAACCAGCAACTAGCGGTATAATAAAATTTGCTAAAATTTTCGGTTTAACTGTCGCTATAAGAGCGATAAAAGCCGCAAAACTTACACCGGGCACGCCGAAAAAACTTCGGCGATAATTTTGCCCTTGGCATTGTGAATTAGCACCGGATTTGGTAACCGTATTGAGATAATGCAACAGCTTGAATTTGGCGATTGCCTCGTAGATGCTTTTGCGCATGACACGATTAAATAATTATCAATATCTCTCTACTCCTCTTGAAGAATTTCCCAGAAAAGAGTTTCCCAAGAGAGAGGGGGAGAAGGGGGAGAGAGGGAAAAAAAAATCGATCCTGATTACAGACAGCCTCTATCTGTAACGTGCGTTATCCGTTACCAACTCATTACTTCCTACCAGTTTCCATAGCCTTCCGGTGGGGACTCCCCACCAACGCTACCCATCAGCTTTTCCAGTTATAGCAAGGGGCTAGGGGCACTCTTGCTAGGGGCTAGGGAATAAAGCGATAAAATCAAGGGTTTCAGGAATTTAGAGCGGCTTAACCGCTACTTAGGTTGCGATATCATCGGGAGTACCTAGCCTAGCTCAAACTTCCTACCATACCTAATCTAACGCAAGTCCTATTTTGACCTCAATCCGGGGAGAGCAGTGGATGTTGAGAGGCTGAAGTATTAATTTTATAGCAACCGCCAGGGCGGTTAATATAGCAAGGGACTAGGGGC
>DOIX01000306.1:4409-13026 GCA_003511885.1 Cyanobacteria bacterium UBA11153 | reverse complement strand
AAAATCAATGGTTTCAGGAATCGAGAACCCTTGATTTTACAGCCCCTAGTCCCTTGCTATAACATTGAACTTCCCCCACCCCCCACTCCCCACTCCCTACTTCCTACAAACAGGAAAAGTTTAATTGCAGAAATTTTTACATTTTGTTACAAAAGAGAAAGAAAACTTACAAAAGTCAAAAAACTATTAATTTCATTCATTGGATATATAGGCAAATATGATAGGTAGTTTTGTGGGAATGCCCAATAATACTGGTACTGACTGGGGGGAGAAAATCCTCAATACTGTTGCCAATAATACAATTCGCCACCTCTTTACTCGCAGCGAATTGGTAGACGTTTCCGTATCCTGCTATCCATCAAGTAAATTGTTGCAGGGTAGCATTGATAGCTTTAAAATGAAAGGTCGTGGCTTAGTAATTCGCCAGGATTTCCGCACAGAAGAGATGTCCTTTGAAACTGATATAGTCTCCCTAGACTTCGCTTCCCTTCTCAAAGGCAAACTTTCCCTCAAACAACCCACACAAGCAATCGCCCAAGTAACATTAACCGAAGCTGACATTAACCATTCCTTCAAAGCCGATTTAGTCAGAAAGCATCTGGAGAATATATCAATTCCCGCTTTAAGCGAACTTTCTGGAAATCAACCCATTTCCTTTACCGATGTAGAAGTCAAGCTAAAACCGAATAACAAGATCCAACTTTTTGCCAAAGTTAACTTGTGCGGTAATGGTTTAGTACCAATTAGCATGACATCGACTATAACAGTGGAAAGACGGCGCTGCATTCTCTTTAAAAACTCCCAATTTGAACCAGATTCCATCCCAGAGGAATTGCGAGATATTTCTCAAACTTTAACCGCTGCACTAGATGAGATTTTGAATAAAATGGTAGATCTAGATAGATTTAATCTCGATGGGGTGAAACTGCGGATTAACCGCCTGGAAACCCAAGGTAAACGCCTGATATTCAGCGGTTATGCTCAAATTGAACGGATTCCTAATTATCCTTGAAATGGACAGTTGATAGTTGATAATTGATAATTGTCAATTGTCAACATTTTCTTCGCCCCATTTTTGGGATGACTCAGCCGCTTTAGGAGTAGCCTTTCGTTTCACTTGATATGGAGAAGATGGCAGAATTTCCAATTGCTGATACTTCTGCTTTTCCACTTCTTTTTTCTTGGGTACTTCACTTTTAGTAAATGCACCTTTGCGCCGTTGAGAAGTACCTTCCTCACTGGTATTTTCCGCCACTACCTCATAGAGTAAAGCTATTTTATTTATATCAGTACCCTTCCGCAAAACTCGCCCCAATCTTTGAATATATTCCCTTTCGGATCCCGTACCGGATAAAATAATTGCTACCCGCGCATCTGGCACATCTACCCCTTCATTTAAAACATGAGAAGCCGCCAAAATTTTATATTCACCTTCCCGAAATCGAGTTAAAATATCATGACGTTCCTTAACCGGAGTATGATGGGTAATAGCCGGAATCAGGAACTCTTGAGAAATTCGGTAAACCGTAGCATTATCATTAGTAAAAATCAGAATCCTTTCCGGATAATGTTTAGCCAATAAATCCGCCAAAATCCGCATCTTACCATCCGTACCCAGAGCAATTTCCTTAGATTCCCGATGAGCTAACATCGCACGCCTGCCCTTTTGAGAAGCAGCACTCATTTGGACAAACCTTTGCCAACCCTCCATACTACTAAGATGGATATTCGCTTCCTTCAAAAACTCATTACGAATCTTCAGACACTCAGTATAGCGATCGCGCTCCTTTGGTGATAGCTTAACCTTAATCTGGACAATCTCATGTTGAGCCAAAGCTAAACCCGATAATTCATCCGGAGTTTTGCGATAGACTTCCAAACCAATTAATCGATTAAGATCGTTATGTCGTCCATCAGCACGATTAGGAGTAGCAGTCAAACCTAAACGATAAGGCGCGATCGCAAATTCGGCAATAGATTTATAAAAATCCGTCGGCAAGTGGTGGCACTCGTCAAAAATCAGCAATCCGTAGAGATTCCCCAAAGATTCGGCATGAATTGTGGCACTATCATAAGTAGCGATTAAAATCGGCGTGCGATCGCGGGAACCTCCCCCTAACAATCCTACCTCAATATCTGGAAAAGCTGCCTCCAACTGAGCATACCATTGGTGCATCAAATCCAAAGTTGGCACCACAACCAATGTACTCCTCGGAGTAGACTCCATCGCCAATTGTGCCAAATAAGTCTTACCTGCCGCCGTTGGCAACACCACTACCCCACGCCTTCCCGCCTGTTTCCAAGCCAAAAGTGCTTCCTCTTGATGAGGATAAGGTTTCATTTCAAAGCTGGTAACCAATTCCAGCCGCATAAATTCTTTCGCATCATCAATAAACTCAATTTTCTCAGCTTGCAATATTTCCACTAAATTCCGATAGTGGATGCCTTGAATGCGAAACTTTTCCACCCTATCATCCCATGTCGCATAATCCACCCAAGCCTTACCCCGTGGCGGCGGATGTATTAATAGAGTGCCCCTATCAAAAGTTAATCTAGGATTGCGAAACATTCCTGATAGTTAATGGTTAATTGATAGTTGATAGTTGATAGTTGATAGTTGACAGTTGACAGTTGACAGTTGATATTTGATAGTTGATAATTACTCAGCTTACCCTGCTGTCCATTGTCAACTGTCCATTGTCAACTGTCCATTGTCAACTGTCCATTGTCAACTATCCATTGTCAACTGTCCATTGTCAACTGTCCATTGTCAATTATTTTTCCCCACAACCATTTCAGACAAAGGAATAGAAATGGGAATTTCCTCAACTTCTGGGAGCGTTTCCACAGCCAGAAGAGCAGCAGAAGTACCACCAGACAAACGCTTCAAAAGTTTTGGTCTGGGATCGTGCAATAAATAAATCAGGATATCGCCAGATTGCCAAGTTTCCACACCACCTGCAACTTGAAACTTCGATTCTCTTTCCACCAATAAAGGAACCAATTCTCCAGCGCTAATTAAAACCTGTAAATGAGTCTTCTGAAAAGCAAAACTTCCTTCCTTCAAAGCCGTCTTTCCCAACTTAACCTGTCCATCAATAATATATTGATTCCAAGTCTTAATTGACAGTTCCGGAGCAAAAGCTTGACCCACCTTAACCTTATTATTCGTCCCATTTGTTTGGGGATGGCGAGGAAAAACAGCAAATACTCGTGGTGGTGCAAACTCTTCTACAGCCCGTTGTGCCAAAACAAAATTAACCTCACCATTCTTAGTCATTGCCAAGAAAGTTCCCATCGATTCCAATCCCGCCTCTTCCAAAACATTAATATCGAGACCGCTACTATGAAAAACCCGTAAATTTTCTTCCTGAGCTTTTTGGCAAGCCTCCGGATCCGTATCGATCAAAACCACCGATTCGCCCCTTTCTTGCAATAGACGAGCAATCAAACGACTCAAAGGATTGCAGCCAATAATCACAGCCCCCGTCGCATAAGCCTCTGGATTAAGTTGAAGCCATTGAGCCACCCAACGAGCAGTTAGACCTTGGAGAAATACCGTCATCATAATGGTTAAAAAAACCAGCGCTTTAATCGAATCGCCACCATTAATACCCTTCTCCGTTAACATAATTGCAAACAAAGATGCCACAGAAGCACTAACAATTCCTCGCGGGCCAATCCAAGCTAAAAATATTTTTTGTCTCCAATTTAACCCACTATTCCAAGTACATAAAGTCACGCTAATTGGGCGGATAACAAACATCAACGTCAATACCGTCAAGACGCTACCCCATCCCAAAGCAAAGATACTAGCAATAGAAAGATCCGCCGACAAAAGGATAAACAAAACCGACACACCCAAAACAGTTAACTGACCTTTAAATCGTCGCAACAAGCGCTCTTCAGGTAAAGAAGAAGCTCTCACCACAATACCCGCAGCCACCGTTACCATCAATCCCGACTCAGACTGAATCTTTTGTGCCAAGCCAAATAAACCCCACAATCCCGCTAAAACAACAAGATTTTTAAGATCTTCTGAGATAAAATCAGCACGCTTAAGCAATAAACCCAACAACCAGCCGCCAACTCCACCAATAACAGCCCCCACACCCAAACGCAAGATTAAACCAACCGCAATAGTTTGGGGATCGGCACCGCTATTTAAAATAGTATCCAGTACCACAAAAGAGAGAACCGCACCCACAGGATCGATTAAAACCCCTTCTCCTTCTAAAATTGTTGCCACTCGTCGATCCACTTTCACCTGTTTGAGCAAAGGACCAATGACAGTCGGACCAGTGACAACCACTAATGCGGCATAGAGAAAAGCAATTTGCCAGGGAAATTCCGCTAGCCAATGAGCTGCCATTCCGCCTCCAAGTAGGACAATCAAAGTCCCCAAAGTGACCAAATTTCTCAAAGATCCCGAAACTTTGCCCAAATCTCGCAGGTTGAGATTTAGTCCTCCCTCAAACAGAATGACTGCCACCGATAGAGCAACAATCACCTCTAAACCCACGCCTAGTTGCTGAGGATGCAACAAATTAAAACCATCTTGTCCTAAGATAATCCCGAAGGTAAGGAGAAAAATGATACTGGGAACTTTGAAGTACTCAGCGATTACCTGGGCGCTAATCCCGGCTGAGACAACGATCGCTATTTGTAGGGTTAATGCAAAAGAGTCTTCCATATCCTAATGGTTGCAGAAAAGTCGCTCAGGTTTGAAGATCCGATTGGTTTTGCCAGGAAGCAAAAATAGTCCATCAGGAAGGAAATCTAACAGGCAAGAGTCAATCGGCGAAAGGATTTTTCTCCAGTTACGAGGAAACTTTCGCCCTCCTGTATTTTCCATATTCCAAAGCCTGAGCGGTTGAGTTCATTAAAGTTTGAGGTGTAGTAAGTTCGCACAACCCACCGGATTGAGGTTTTTCTGACTGAGGGTGTCACGGGAAATGCCCCTAGCGTGCATAATGTTTGTGGGCTGTTGAATTATTTCTCGGAAACAATAGAGTTCCGGATGTATTTAGCTAAGGATTGATTCGGAGAGACCTCAGATTGTACAAATTTACCAATAAGGCCAGCTAATTGGTTGGGAATGGATGCCCGCAGAGTTAAGTTCTCATTCATTCCACCTATTTTAACACCGATGGGTGGCAAAAATAGTATTATCGATGGCATTACAGCTCCTAAGTCTTGACTGGAGCCAATTTCCGGGTCGATTTGATGGTAAGCTAGGCCGCTGTTGGTGGCAGAGCTTCCGCCGCAGTCAGGACTTACGCAAAGGATCTATCTGTAGGGTGCGTTATCGGAAAGCACCCCAGACTATCCACTATTAGTAGCGTGACTGCGTAAGTCCTATAATTGCAATCGCCCCTTGACTCCCCATCCTCTCACTTGGTAGTTGGGATCAAGCCTAACGGCAAAGACTAAAACAGGTAAAGAAATTGCCCCCCAGCTTTTCTCCTCGTCAAATCTAAAAAATTAGTACCCTGGTTGGACAAATTGGGGATTGGGAAAGTCATAATTGGATATAACCGCAAGCACTGCCATCGCTCTCAACCCACAAACTCTCTGTGGATGACCGCATCGAAGTGGCACCGATCGTTGGTAGCAATTAAAATTGTTAGTTAAAGATGGATCGTCAAACGTTTATTTGGGGACGTTCGGGTAACCGAATTCGCAAAACTCAACGCTGGGTTGAGCGAGTCTTGCTTTTAGGCTTATTCTTAGCCGCACTACTTTTATTTACGATTAATCTGGAAAGTCCACCTCTTTTGAGGTGGGAGAAAACAACTATTGATTTGGTGGCGCGTGGGATTAGTCAAACATCTTTGGGATATTGGCAATGGTTCGATCCCACCCTCAAGGGTGAACTTAATCTCGAAGAACCTCCCCTACTCCATTGGTTAATTGCTTTTGCCCATCATCTTGGTGGCAATCGTACTGGGATGACGCGCTTACCTGGTACTATTTTGTCTGCCCTTTCAGTACCGCTTCTTTATGGTATCGCTAGGGAAATTTTTCCTGCCCGTCAAACGGCAATTTTTGCAAGTTTGATTTATTTAACTTTATTCCCTGTTATCTATTATGGGCGTTTGGCAATTAGTGATGGGATGGGTTTGTGCTTTTTCTTGTTGACTATGTGGTGTCTTTTGCGATCGCGTCGTGACTTACGCTATGCTCTAGGTGCTGGAATTGGCTTAGGGTTGATTTGCCTCTCTAAGGGGGTACTTCTGGGACTTTTTCTCCTGGCAATTGTCATCGCCTTTCTGGCTTGGGATACCCCCAGACTCCTCACTTCTGGGTATTGGTGGCTGGGATGGTTTCTGGGTATAGTACCGGGATTAGCTTGGTATTGTATTCCTCTCCTTGAAGGTCAAACATCGATCGCAACTAATATTATTAACCACTCCCTTAAACCTCTGTGGTTCGCTGTGGATGGTTATGGTGGACATCCTTGGTACTATTTGATCGAACTGTTAAAATTTTCATCCCCTTGGTTACTATTCTGGCCTTGCGGATTATGGCTTGCTTGGCAGAATCGCAATTGGGGTTGGGCTAAATTAGTTCTGGTTTGGACATTTGTGGTTTTGGGCGCAATTTCCCTGATGGTAACGAAACTACCTTGGAATGCTTTGCCCATTTATCCCGCTTTAGCTCTGGCTGGTGGCGCTCAACTGGCGGATATCTGGAATTGGCCTAGTTCTAAATCTTATCCTCGGATTTGGACTATCTCTTTAAGTTTGATGGCTGTGGGCGCGATCTCTGGTACTATTTTCTTTATTTGGCAAACTGCCAATTACTTTTTCCCAGCCGTTTCTACTTCCCTGGCTTTGACAATGGGGATCTCAGCTATTCTTCTCGCCCGACGCAACTTACAATTTATTTTCGTTTTGTGCTGGGGTATGTATATCTCCCTCATTCTCTTAATGGCATCTTCCTATTGGGAACCACTGGGTTTGCCAATTTAACTTTCTCCCTTCCAGATGGCAGGATACCGAATTATCCCAGTGGACAGTTGACATTTATTTATACCAGTACGCTTTTATATCAGTACGCTGGTTGCCCTATTTAACCCCTAAGACACCACAAAATATCTAAAGTCCCCCATCCCCTCTCAACGGGATGGCCTGTCAATCGCCTCCCAAAATAACTCATGCGCCATCAACTTTGGTCAAGACTTCTAGTTAAGACTGATGTCAATAGCGCCTGAGTTAAATTAATCCGCCAGTAATAGGGCGATTTCTCTGCTACGATGCCTCAAGTATTTCTTCTCGATCCACTTGTTTGAGCTGAATATGTTTCCGTCCCAAGGTGATTTCAAATTCATCACCCGGTTGCAAATTCATTTGCTTCGTGTAGGCAGACCCAATCAATAGGTTACCGTTAGACTGAACAGATATCCGATAACTGGCAGTCCTCCCACCACGACCATTACCATTACTTGTGATATCTAACTCAATCCCCTTCGCATCGATCAGAGCATTGAGAAACTTCATCATGTTGACTCTCTCTACCCCGTTCTTTGTAACGGTGCTGTAACCACAGGCTTTCGCCTTTTCTTCTTTACTCAGGTCTCCTAGGTCTTTAACTTTTTGAACCAGTTCCTCTCCCTCTAAGGGTTCCATCTTTTTATTTTTAGCCATCAGCTTGAATATCTAAAACTAAGCGGTTAAGTGGTAGCGAACGTTTTCGCTATACCGAAGGTTAACCAAGATATTTTTTTTTCTTGGTCTTCTCTTAACCTATCAAACTATATTACACCGAAACTGTCAACTAGTTTCCCTATCTTTTTTGACTAGCTCTCTGAGAAAGCCTTCAAGATGAAGGATAAGATAGAAGTCATTGAGTGAGATAATGTTACAGTCTTCAACCCGGGATCTAAGAACAGGTAAGGGCGAACAGGTAAGAGGCGAAAGATAACAGTCAAATCCCCCCACTTTTAAGTGGGGGGATTTAATGGGGACGGCTGGTGACATCTTGTGGTAGCATTTCTTAACAATTTCCATTTGTTCTCGACAAATGAATACCTTCGTTTATATCTATAACTTGCGCCGAGTTCGGGCAGGGGGTAAAAAACGGTAATCGCCATCAAGTAACGTATATGAAGCTGACAACTCGCGGACATTACAGTGTTAAAGCACTCCTCGATCTCAGTCTACAACCCAATTATCGCCCCACATCTGTCCGCGCGATCGCTATGCGCCAAGATTTACCCGCTCCCTATTTAGAGAAACTCCTGATCGAAATGCGTCGTGCCAATTTAGTATCCTCAGTACGAGGCGCTCAGGGCGGCTATCAATTAGCTCGTTCTCCAGCAGAAATTTCTTTGGGTGAGATTTTAGCAGCCGTTGGCGAAACCATTGTTCCCTTGCCTCACCATATTCCCAATCCAGTCCAAGCGGAAGACTGGGTAACATTAACAATCTGGCGCAGGTTGCACCAAAAACTTCAAGAAGCTCTATACAGCATAACTCTCGCAGACCTTTACTATGATGCTCGTAGCTGGCAAGCTGCTAAGGGAGAAGAAACCAGTTTTGTAATTTAAACTAAATTGTTGGTTGTTAGTTGTTGGTTATCAGTTGTTCGTTATGACCTGAGTTCGACGAAAGAG
>DOIX01000306.1:848-4109 GCA_003511885.1 Cyanobacteria bacterium UBA11153 | reverse complement strand
AGTCAAGGGAAAAAACCGTTGGCAAGCGCGAAGCGCATACTCCGAACTCCGAACTCAGGTTTATTGGTTGTTGTTTGTTGGTTATTATGAGTTATATTACAGAATCCATAGTTTTATTACTAGCTGCCAGTTTAGATTACCTCATTGGCGATCCTTGGGGTTGGCCTCATCCCGTGCGAGTAATGGGCTGGATTATTACTCAGTGGACTCAGTTAGTCATTACCCACTGCCATAGAAAATGGCAACGTCGGCTAGCAGGAGTTGGACTAGGTATAGGATTAGTTCTTGGTAGCGGATGGATAGGATGGTTAATTATTCAAGGCGCAAACTGGCTTAATCCTATATTCGGCATCGCTCTCGAAGCAGTAATGCTAGCTAGCTGTTTGGCAGGTAGAAGTTTGCGAAAAGCAGCAGTTGATGTCTTAAAACCATTAAGCAGCGGACAACTAGATATTGCTCGTTCTCAATTAAGTCTATATGTTGGTAGAGATACAGAAAAATTGAGCCAACCAGAAATACTTCGTGCCATTTTGGAGACAGTGACAGAAAATGCTACCGATGGCGTAATGGCTCCTCTATTCTATGGTATTGTTGGGGCATTTTTACCAGGAGTTGGTAGCGTGCCCCTGGCTTTCGCATATAAAGCCGCCAGTACCCTAGATTCCATGGTCGGTTATCGGGAAGAACCTTATCAAGATTTGGGCTGGTTTAGTGCTAAGTTAGAAGATTACCTTACTTGGTTGCCCTGTAGATTAGTGGTAATTACCTTAGCTCTTTGGTCTGGAAAACCCCAAAAAGTTCTGAGTTTATGTCGCCGCGATGGAGTCAAAGATCCCAGCCCTAATTCAGGTTGGAGTGAATGCGCATTCGCCGCGATTTTGGACGTGCAAATGGGGGGAACCAATTGGTATCGGGGTGTGGCTAAAGATAAACCGCTTTTGGGGGATTCCGTTGAGCCGATTACAGAACAAAAAATTTACCAAGCATTAGGGTTAACAAGGTATAGCATTTTGATTTGGTTGCTCCTAGCGATTGCAATCCAGATTGCCATTTTTAGCGATCGCACCCTTGAGTTTAGCCTCTGGCACAATTTTCTCTCCACAAACTAAACAGTAAGCTCCCTCGGTTTTTTCGGAGTTGAAGGCTAGCAAAGTGTAACTATTTATACGGCGATTTCCGGAACATAGTTTAACCGTTTCCTGTTCCCTAACCACAGGAGCGTGACACCTTAGAGTGTGGCATGTCGGCGATCGCATCATCCTGAAAAAGGGGGTCTTTCCCCTCATGCCAACTGATGGGGAACTGGTCACACTGGTCATCATCACTTCCGATCCCATTTAATGCGATGGAACACCAATCGCGAATACCTTCGGCAGCGACGCAGATTTTTGGCTCGCGGCAATCATCGAAACTTCATATTAAACCTCATCGGTTTCAGCCATTGGGCTGCCTAATTAGTCATCAAACCAGAAACTAAAATGCCAAGTCAAATTATTGAAATTCTCTCACCCGAAGAATTACGCCGTACAGTCACCCGTTTAGCCTCTCAGGTAATTGAAAAATCTGGAGATTTATCCCAACTCTTCTTGGTGGGAATACATACCAGAGGTGTACCACTAGCCAAGCAATTGAGCCGTCAGATTGAAGTCCTCGAAAAAGTATCTGTACCAGTAGGCGCGATCGATATTACCTTTTATCGAGACGATTTGGATCGAGTTAGCACCCGCACGCCAGCTAAAACAGAGATTCCTGTCGATATATCTGGCAAGACTGTCGTACTCGTAGATGATGTGATTTATAGTGGGCGCACTATCCGTGCTGCATTGAATGCTGTGACAGAATACGGCAGACCTCAGTCTATACAATTATTGGTGCTTGTGGATAGGGGACATCGGGAGTTACCCATTTGTCCTGACTTTACCGGGAAAGAATTACCCACATCTAGGGAGGAACAAGTCAAAGTTTATCTCCAAGAGGTAGATGGAAGGGATGCTGTCGAGTTAATCAAGGAGATCGCCTGACAATGAGAGATGGGAGAGAGTTTGGAGAAATCAGTTTTAAGCTGCTGTGCCATGAAATTGTACAGCAACCACTGGGGCGGTTAAGACATTCTTAATTCCTCAAACCCTTGATTTGACAACATTCTTTCCCAGCTCCTAGTAAGAGTGCCCCTAGTCCCTTGCTATATTTTCTGAACCAGGGTAAATTGCATCCGCTGTCCCACTCCCCAGCTAGGCATCCGCTGTCCCACTCCCGACTTCATTGAGAAATGTCAAAAAATGCAAAGGAATTTGAAGAGAAATCAAAGGTTCATGTTGTTGTGAATACAAAGTGCTAATCTAAAGGTATTCCTCCAAAAACAGTTAGTCCCCAGAATGAGTCCCCCACAATCAGTCTTAAGTTATTAGCGATGACCTGTGAGTTTTGAGTTGATTCTTAAACAAGTTTTAACTTTTAACTAAAAACTCAAAACTGAAAAATCTGTATCTAGCGGCAATTCTGCTTGCCGCCCCTAAGAGCCGCATCTAAAGATGGAGTAGTAAGTATGAAGCTTGTGATCCAAGGCAAAAATATTGAAATCACAGAAGCAATCCGTGAGTACGTGCATCAAAAAATTGAAAAGGCGGTGAATCACTTTCAGAATATTACAACTGAAGTTGATGTTCATTTATCTGTGGCTCGAAATCCTCGGATAAATTCTAAGCAAAATGCTGAAGTGACAATTTATGCTAATGGAACAGTAATTCGTGCCCAAGAGGGAAGCGAAGATTTGTACGCCAGCATCGATTTAGTTGCAGATAAAATTCAGCGGCAACTGCGGAAATATAAAGAGAAACTACTTCATAAGAAAACCCACGATCAGCCCAAGACTGGTATTATCGTTGAAGAAGCACCAGTAGTAGAAGATTTAATTCGCGATCGCACTCCTGAACTACCCACTGAAGTGGTACGGATGAAATATTTCGCTATGCCACTGATGACGATTGAGGAAGCCTTAGAACAGCTACAATTAGTAGATCACGACTTCTACATGTTCCGAAATGCTAAGACGGGTGAAATTAATGTGATCTATGAACGGAATCATGGCGGATATGGAGTGATCCAACCCCGCAATGGTAATGGTCATACCAATCATAAAAATGGTAAAACAGCCCATGGTGTTGATGCTCCATCAGAAAAATCTGGTGTTTTCTAAATTCTTGGGAGTCAAGGGGTGCTACAATCCCCCGCAAGGGACTTGAGAAAAACCGGGTTTCTTAA
>DOIX01000306.1:0-614 GCA_003511885.1 Cyanobacteria bacterium UBA11153 | reverse complement strand
CTTAAAGAAACCCGGTTTTTCTATACTATCAATTTACCCTAACCCGGAAGCGGACAAATCCTGCATTATTTGGTGCAGCATTGGGAATATCTCCTAACCTCAATAATACGCTACCGTTTGGGTTATTAAGATTAGGACAAGGATTGCTAACCGGAGTCAGAGGGGTTAAAAAGTTTTCATTACTTTGAATTATCTCTTTCCCACCGAAATTTAATAAAATTCCACTTTCCACTCCAAAACTATCAGGAATAAAGGTTGTTCCATCGGGAATCGCATCACAGATTTGTAGATTCTGAACAGCTTCAGCACCATCAGAAAGAAAATAGATGGTGTAATCGATTTCATCTCCACTTTCTAATGTTGTATTAGTACCCAGATTAGCAACTCCTTGAAAAGGAATGCCCGCTACAGCAAAACCATTTCTAAATATTACTGCTTCTGATGGATTGCTAACAGGAGTGGAGAAGTCAATTCCAGATAGGAGATTACCACCTCGCAGTATTCTCGTTATCTCCTTAATTAATCGTATGCGAGGTCCAGATGTCCCGATCGGTACAATTGTTGGACCAGTAGGTGGCAGTGGGGGAGGAGGTGGTGGTGGTGGGGGAGGTGGG
>DOIX01000345.1 GCA_003511885.1 Cyanobacteria bacterium UBA11153 | reverse complement strand
CTTATTCAGCAAACCCTAGCTATGGAAATCAAACCAATAAAAATATAGTTTTGTAGGGTGCGTTATGCGCATGGACAGCTAGCTTTGATTGATTTTGGTACGGCACGAGAAGTTACCCAAACTTTCATGCAGAAATTGGCGGGACAACAGGTGACGGGAATTGTTTCATATCATGTCCTGGTGAAACCCTCTAGTTGCGATCCCGTAAAATCAATAGTTTCAGACATTTTTATTCATGGTAATCGACCGGACATGATATCACCTGGTTATACGCCTGTTGAACAAATTAATGGTAAGGCTGTACCGCCATCTGATTTTTTTGCTTTGGCTGGAAATTGCCTCTCATCATCTTAAGCTAATGTTAGGCATTGGGGAAAATTCGTTTCTGCTACAATTGGACTCATTGGTTTCGCAATGGCAGGGTTTACGCAACAGAAGCAAGCTTTGCACGATAAATTAGCGGATACTCTAGTTGTGAAGAAGAACCCATAAAGCAATCAGAGAATATCCTCATAAATCAACTTTTTTAAGGAAGGGGAGAAGATGGGCTAGAGCGTGTTTTATTACGTCAAAAATATGGGGTAGGGGCGTTAGCGTTAGCGTGGCGTTAGCCTAGCATTTGGGCGATAAAGTCATCGGAGAAACCCAATGTTTTCTATCCAAATGCTTCGCCCTTCCAAGGTTTGAAAATACACCTTATACCAAATCCGCTTTTAAAACCCCCGTTATCATCTCAATGATTTTTCTCCCCAGCCCCCAGCCTCTTGCCTAAAAGGGTTTTTGAACATAACGGGGGTAGCTAACCCGGATTTAGTATAATACTAAATCCGGGTTATTCACCTCTTTTATGATACACTTATAGCACCACGATCGGAAATTTGCGCACTAGGACATAAATCAGCCAACACGCAAGCCTCACAACTTGGTTTTCTTGATTGACAAACAGCCCGACCATGATAGATTAATCTAATTGACCAATTTTCCCAATCATCCTGCGGTAACAAGCGAATTAAATCTCGCTCAATCCGAATTGGATCGGAGTATTCAGTTAAACCCAAACGTTGAGATAAACGCTTAACGTGAGTATCTACCGTGACACCCTGATTAATGCCATAAGCATTTGCCAGTACCACATTTGCCGTTTTCCGGGCTACCCCTGGTAATTTGAGGAGTTTTTCCATCTGTTTGGGTACGTTGCCACCAAACTCCTTAACAATTATTTGACAGGCTCCTTGAATATTTTTCGCCTTATTACGGTAAAATCCAGTGGAGCGTACCAAACTTTCCAAGACTTCAATATCAGCATTTGCGATCGCACTCGCATCAGGAAATCGCCGAAACAATCCTGATGTTACCATATTCACCCTTTCATCGGTACATTGTGCCGAAAGGATAGTTGCTACCAATAATTGCACTGGTGTTTCATAATTGAGAGTGCAGCCAGCATTGGGATACAATCGCTTCAGACGAATGAGAATTTCGATACTTCGCTGTTGTTTTGATGTCCATTTACGAATAATGCTCATTTTGGGAAATAGGGAATGAATTTTGAGTTTTGAATTGAACCAATCACCTTCCCCTATTCCCCACCATCTAATCGCCTAACCTCTAACCTCCATTATTGTAAAAAATTCTCCATCCAACTAGCTGGCAGTAAATTAGCAGTATCCCGGAGAATTAAGAAAATACCCAAACCCAGTAAAAGGAATAATCCAGTTTGCATAATATTCTGCTGAATTCCGGAAGGCAATGGCTTACCACTAATTGCTTCAATTAACAAAAACGCCAACTGACCTCCATCCAAAGCTGGTAAAGGTAAAATATTAATAATGGCCAGGTTGATACTAATCAGCGCCGCAAACTGAAACAAACTAAAAGGATCTGAACTAGCAATTTTTGCACCAATATCAATAATTGCCACTGGCCCAGAAACTTGATTAGCGGTTTCCTGGAAATTACTAATCAGCTTACCGAAGCCTTGGAGAATCAAAACCGTAATCCGCTGATATTCTTTAGCAGCACTATTGAAAGCCGTCAGAATATTATCTGCCCGACTGTGAATTACCTCAATATTCCCATTCAGGCTTACACCAATCATCCCATTGCCATTTTTCAATTCTGGAGTCAAGGCAATATCGAATGTTTTTTCCTCTCTTTGAATTTTCAGGTTAAGAGATTGGTTGGGAGACTTTTGAATTTTTTCTTGTAGATAAACAATCCCATCTTTACCTAAAGCTAAATCTTGTCCATTAACAGCAAGAATCACATCACCCGCTTTAATACCTGCATTTTGGGCAACCAAACTGCTTTGTGGGGCAACTTCAGAAATCAGGACACCTGGTTTATTAATAAAATCAGGAATACCCACTATTCCCGACTGAATCACTAACAAAAAATAAGCAAAGACTAAGTTAGCAATTACACCTGCACTGATGACAATTGCTCGATCTAAAATAGGTCGATTGCTCAGTAAATTTGGATCGTCCAGAGGAATATCGCTATCAGGATCTTCATCAGGAAAACCGACAAACCCCCCCAGGGGCAATGCTCGTACCGCGTACTCCGTTTGGGAACCCTGATACTTCCAGAGAATCGGACCAAACCCCAAAGAAAAGCGATTAGCATAGATTCCTTGGAGACGGGCTGCCATAAAGTGACCCAGCTCGTGTACTACAATCAAAACTGCCAAAACTGCGATCGCGGCCAAAACTGACATACAAATTATTAATGTAACGATTTTCACATTATTCCTATAATAGGCTGGGAATGGGGAATAGGGAGTAGGGAGTGGGAAGTAGGGAGAAAAAAATTTCTTCCTTATCTCCCTTGTCTCCCTTCTTTCTTCTCCCTTCTCCCCTACTTCACAAAATCTCTCGCCCCAGATAAGGTTGCAACACCTCTGGTATCCTTACACTCCCATCCTCTTCCTGATAATTCTCCAAAATGGCTGACATAGTACGCCCCACAGCCAATCCGGAGCCATTGAGAGTATGGACAAATTGAGTACCTTTTTTTCCAGGCTCCTTAAAGCGAATGCTGCCCCGTCGGGCTTGAAAATCGCCACAATTAGAGCAACTAGAAATCTCTCGATACTTACCTGCCGAAGGTAACCAAACTTCCAAGTCGTAAGTCTTAGTCGATGAAAAACCCAAATCGCCAGTACACAACTGCAAAACACGGTAAGGTAATTTTAAAGCCTCTAAAATTGCCGCCGCATTCTTAACCATCTCTTGCAATTCTGTCTCAGAGGTAGTGGGATGAACCAATTTCACCAACTCAACCTTATTAAACTGATGAAGTCGAATTAATCCCCGCGTATCCTTACCATAAGCCCCAGCTTCCCGACGAAAACACGGAGTATAGGCACAGTGATAGATAGGAAGCTGAGAGCCATCGATAATTTCATCGCGGTACAGATTTGTCAGGGGCACCTCAGCAGTAGGAGTCAACCACAAATCATCGCTATCGCACTTAAAACTTTCTTCAGCAAACTTAGGCAATTGACCTGTAGCCGTAAGAGACTGAGAATTAATCAAGATTGGTGGCATTACCTCCAGATAACCAGCCGCAATTTGGCGATCGAGCATAAAATTAATTAATGCTCTTTCTAAAGCAGCACCAGCCCCTACCAGAGAGACAAAGCGACTTTGGGCCACTTTCACCGCCCGCTCAAAATTAAGAATACCCAGCTTTTCCCCAATTTGCCAATGAGGGAGAATCCCTTCCCGCTCGGGAATATACTCATCACCCCAGCGACGGACTTCCACATTCTCTAATTCACTCTTGCCAATCGGTGTCGATTCGCTGGGCAAATTAGGCAGAGTTAACAGGATAGCATCCAACTGGGATCTAGTTTCTCGTTCCTGCGGCTCCAGGGAACCAAGAGTAGTTTTAACTTGATTTCCCTCATCCCGCAATTCTTGCATTTCTGGCGCATCAGGGAGACTACCAGCTTTAATTTTTTGACCAATGAGCTTGCCAATCTCGTTACTACGGGCTTGGAGGCGAGTACGAGATGTTTCAAGTTCCCGCTGACGCTGATTCAACTCCAGAATCGGAGTTAAGTCATATTGACCAACACCCCGTCTGTTTAGTAATTCTTGGATAACTTGTGGATTTTCGCGAATTTGCTTTAAGTCAAGCACAGATTTGATCTATATATTAATTTTGACAACTTGGTTGGATGCTTCCCGACTTGAGGAATTCAAAAATCCGATCGCAGCGATCGTCATTTACCACACTACCGCAAGTATGTAGGGATAGGGGAGTAGGGGCTAGGGGCTAGAGGCTAAGGGCTTTCTTGCTAGGAGCTGGGGAAAGACAAAAAAATTTCT
>DOIX01000297.1:2967-7452 GCA_003511885.1 Cyanobacteria bacterium UBA11153 | reverse complement strand
AGGGATTGACGGTTTTTGGAGATGTCTATTGTAGAGTATTTTCTGAGATTTGAAACCAGAGGAATGTAACGTTATGTTACTGGCAACGTTAATTCGTGGGGATTCGCTCCATCTTAGGACATAGAAGAGGGATCTTGCCTGTGATGAAACGAAGAGGAAAGATTCCTCTTCTACATGGGATGGGATAACCGATCGCAACTAAGTTTTGCTAAGGTAAGAATAACAATCTGTAACCACTAGCAAATACTCACTTGAAGAGGATTTGCGATCGCAGTGAGCGGTAGTATCCGATCGATCCACACAAATTAGTTATTAGACAAATATGGCAGTCAACATGGCTCCAAGTTTAGCTTCACTTCAGGTAGCTCCACAGGATAGGGAATCACTCCAACTTGTCTGGCAAAACATTCAACCGGATAGTTGTCCCCATTCCTACAATTTCCACACACACACAACTTCCTCTGATGGTCGGCTCAATCCGCAAGATTTGATCGATCAGGCAATTACTATTGGTTTGAAAGGTTTGGCAATTACGGATCATCATACGATTTCTGGTTACAAAATTGCTCAAAACTGGTTGCAATCCCTCAAAAAATCGACTCCGACTGCTCCATTACCTCAACTTTGGACGGGTGTGGAAATCACCGCTAAACTTTTGGATACTGAAGTTCATATCCTCGGTTATGCTTTTAATCCAGAATATCCTAGTTTGGAAAATTATCTCCAGCGCAAAGCGCCTCAAGATAAGATGGCAAAAGCATCAGCCGTAATTAATACACTGCAAGAGGCAGGAGGTTTCGCTATCTTAGCTCATCCTGCTCGCTACCGACGCTCGGCACAGGAATTGATTCCCGCCGCCGCTGATTTGGGAATTGATGGTGTGGAAGTTTATTATGCTTATGGTAATCCCGATCCTTGGGAACCAACTCGCGATCGCACCGAGCAGGTGAAGGCGCTAAGTGCCAATTATAATCTACTTCACACCTGCGGTACGGATACTCACGGATTAAGTTTGCTCAGGCGTTTGTAAGTCGAGTGTCATTGAACCTTTCTCTAGCCAACTGAGTCTAAAGCAGGGATAAAATTAAGTGGTTAGGAACCTACAGGTGTCAGTCATATCCGCTCAGGTATCAACCAATAAGGTGACTCGCAATGACACAGAAGCCGACTCCGAGTTGGTGCAACAGTGTAAGCTGGGAAACCAGCAAAGTTTTCGTGGGCTGTATCGGCGCTATCAGCAACGAGTTAGATCGACACTCTATCAGCTATGTGGTGCTGAGGGGTTGGATGATTTAGTTCAAGAAGTCTTCCTCCGCACTTGGAAAGGTTTGCCCCAACTCCGGCAGGTATCCCAATTTTCCACTTGGCTTTACCGCATTTGCTGGAATGTAGCATCGGATCAAAGGCGGAGGTTTGCACAACAACGCGCTTTTAACTCAAAACTTCAAGCAGATGCCGAGGGAATGCCTTTGGGTAATTTTAATTCTACCCAAACTCCAGATCTGATGCGGTTACACTATCAAGATATGATACAGCGAGGACTGCAACAGCTCAGTTTTGAGCATCGTGCAGTTATAGTTTTGCACGATCTTGAAGATTTGCCCCAAAAAGAGGTTGCCGAAATTTTGGGCATAGCATTGGGAACAGTCAAGTCTCGCCTTTTTCATGGTAGAATGGCGCTCCGGCAATATATCGAAGAACAGGAAGGTTAGTAATCCGTAAGTCAATCCGGTATCTTGCCATAAGCTTGTGCGATCGCAAATAGTACTTGGCAAGAATATGACTGACAATCTTCGATCCTAACAGGAAATTAATATCCAAATTTACCTAATTTTTACTATGTCAATGATATGTCAGTTTGATGGAGTATAAATTCTATGACTAAGTTACCTCCAGATGACCAAAGATGGCAAGAGTTTCTACGTCGAAATTGTCCTACACCTCCCCCTGAGTCTGATGATTTGGAAGATCGACTTATCAGTGAAATTCAAAAGCAAGATTTGTCAATTCAGGGACGGCGATTGTGGGCTGTACCACCAGTGATTGCGGCTGGTTTACTGATGGCTTGGAGTGGTTACCGCACCCTTACCCCTTCAGTGGAATTATTGAATTCATCGACAAGGTTGGAAGCTTTTTTAGAAAATAACTGGAATTATGTTGTGGGAGAGACATTACCTAATTCCCCAATGAATAGTACATCAGATGAGTGGATGCTATTGGCGAATACGACACCATAAGAGCTGGTTGTTGGGGCATGGGGAATTAGTTATTTTTTGAATGGGTGATTTCTGGGGGCTGGGGGGAAAATGGGGGAATTAATAGGTGACTTTTGAATGGGTGAATTCTCAACTTTTTACTCTTGCCCGTTCCCTGTTTTTGACTTTTGACTTTTGATTTGTAGGTATATTGCTATGTTGTTACGTCGCGTTTCCGTTTTATCGTTACTTCTGGTTTCCTTGGCGGGATTTATTTCGATTAGCAAACCTAATTCTAATGCGTTAACGCCGAATATCTGGCAAGGATTTGAAAATCCACCATCTCAAAAATGGGGGAGACATGGTTTGATGGATGAATTAAATTTAAGACAAGAACAACAACAAAAATTACAATTAATTCAGTATAGATACAAAGATAAAATTGAAGATTTACAAGAGGGAATCGATCGATCTAATCAAGAATTTCGCTCCTTGATGATTAGTAATATCGATCCAGGACAAATTAGAAATAAACATCAAGAAGTCCAGGATTTGCGTCAGAAGTTGGACAAATTGCGTTTGGAAAGTATGCTAGAAATGCGAGAAGTTCTCACGCCGAATCAACGGAGTCAATTTGCTCGGATGATGGCGCGACGAAAGGACAATTTTCACAAGATGTCAAGGGATAGAAGCCCAGAGGAATTTAGGTAGCATTGTCTTATCCTCAACTTTCCGATCAGATCCGGCTAGACTGGCAATTGTTGGAAAAGGAAAATCGGTCATTATACCACAATGCTGGAAAAAAATTAGCGGCGTTTGCCAGAAAAAATCAAGTCAAAAAATGGTACGATCGCGATAATAAAAGACTTTCAAGATGAGAGAGAAAGAAATTGTCCCAAGCACAGACAGATGTCAACTGGATTTTAGTTTCCTTAACTAGTCCCAAGAAGAAAGACTTAGTTCTCAAGCAAATTAAGTCTGACGAAAATCTACCTAATTTAATTCGCAGCGAACATTCAGTTTATGGAGAATGGCTGTTGCTGGAGGTGAGTGACGTACAGTTAGTACGAGAGAGGATGCAAAAAATCTCCTATATTAAGAAATTAGAGCGAATTAAACCTGAAGAGGCTAGCCGGATGTTGGGAGTGTAGAAATATTTCTTTATTTGGCGAAATATTTCTTAACCTTTCTTAAGTAACTTTTTCACCAACTTAGGAATCTGAGAGGGACGTTGGGCTACGGGAACCTTGGCTTCCTTGTACACTTCTACTTTATGATGAGAGGTGGTTGCGATCGTAATTGGCCCTGATAGCTGGGCGGCAATAATCGAACTAGGATCGCCCAATTGTTTATCTTCAGGAGTGGAGTATCCGGCAATATAAACTACCACTGGTTTATTCATAGTTTTGGCAATGTATTCCGCCGTGGCTTCCTCATTACTCCCCCCTGTTTGATCTACTAAAACAATAGCTTTAGTAGTTTTATCTGTTGCCAAAACATCTAGCCACTGACGAAAGGAAGATCCTACAATAGAATCGCTACCTAAGTTTATCCCAATAGATTGCCCGATTTGTGCTTGGTTTAAGGCCAAAGCCACTTCATAAGTGAGAAAACTAGTACGACTAATTAATCCCACCACTCCAGGAGTATAAAATTCACTTTCCTGAGTACCCAATAAAATTTTTCCCGGTACAATAATACCAGAACTACTAGGTCCGATAATTAAAGTTCCGGTAACTTTAGCTATCCGGAGTAGGTTTACCATATCTAGAGGAGGAACATCTCCTGTCACTACAATAATTTGGGAAATCCCTGCGTCGATTGCTTCTAGGGCAGCATCTAGTACCGAGTATGGTTCCACAAAAATAATCGTGGTATCAATAAAGCCACATTCTGATATAGCTTCCTCTACTAAATCAAATACAGGAATACCATACAATTCCTGCCTGCCGTTACCGACACTGATTCCAGCGACGAGATTTGTGCCATAAGCTTTCATCCGCGCAGCATAGTATGCAGCCAGCGGTTGCGTGATGCCCTGTATTAAGACTTTACTGTCTGGTGTCAAATTCATATTTGAGAAACGAAGAAGTAGCTGCGGGATTATCGATTGATACTAGAAGGCGAAAAGCTGGATATAGCGAGGGACTATTAGCTCTTGACTCGGGAAGAAAGTTGTAAAATCAATGGTTTGCTGGAATTGAGAACGTCTTAATTGCCCTGGCGGCTGCTATAGCAAGGGACTAGGGGCTTGGGGCTAGGGACTCGGGAAGAAAGTCGTAAAATCAAT
>DOIX01000297.1:2529-2756 GCA_003511885.1 Cyanobacteria bacterium UBA11153 | reverse complement strand
AGAAAGTCGTAAAATCAATGGTTTGCTGGAATTGAGAACGTCTTAATTGCCCTGGCGGTTGCTATATAATGTTCTGAGGAATCTTCCGGTTTTAGCTCGATCGCAACCAGGAGAGGTTTCAATCTCTAGGGGCTTGCTGTATAAGTCTTTCTCCTTGACGGCAATGCCGCTTCGAGGGCTGATTCCGTTAGGGAAAAGTACTAGGAATAAGAGTTACACCCCTGAAA
>DOIX01000297.1:0-2326 GCA_003511885.1 Cyanobacteria bacterium UBA11153 | reverse complement strand
AGTACCAGGAATAAGAGTTACACCCCTGAAAATTCATGGATTTTTTCACTGAAATGGGAAAATTGCCCTGCACCAAAAAAGCTACCCTCACAAGAATACTTTTTTAGCCAACCCTAATTAACACCAGACTTAGCCAAAGATATGACTTGAGCAACTGCTTTATCTAAATCATCTATCCAGCGAAGAGGTAGCGCTGCCACATCTTCTTTCGTCAAGTTAATATTTTCCCCCACCAGACGAATTACAAACTGAGGTAGTTGATTAACCCCAGTCAAGGTTGGCTCGGCAATACGTTTTCGATTATTTGCCGCACGACGGGAGCGCAAGATAGTATCCATCTGTTTTTCTACGGTAGCTACTACATTGATAACTGGCGTTTCCTCAATTTGCGCTAACAGATAATTTTCGATAACTTTCGCTACAGCTTGACTGGCAGCACCATTACAAAAAATATTTACTAATACAACTTGAATTGCGGGATTTTCTATAAGTTGCTCCAGAGCAATTTGCAATTGTTGGACAGGAGAAGATAATGACTGAAACTCCCAACTAGCATAGCCGTTTACTACCAAACAACTCGCTGGTTTACCCTTAGCTTGATAGATTAAATCTAAGGTTGCTGCCGCTAAACAATTACTATTACAAACAATCCCAATGTTCCCGTTGCCGTCAGTCCATTTGAGTTCTTTTGGTTTACTATTCACTTGGGTAGAATCGAGAATGGCAAGGGGATTAAGCTCCTTATTTTCTAAATTACTGACTCCAGGGTGGACTCCTTGATTAATTCCCTGATTTAATCCTAATGCTGCTAACTCTAGATGACGACTTAAAGCACGATCGTTGACAGCAATTTTACCATCTAAAGCCATGACTTCCCCGGTAATATTAATCCCCAGAGGATTAATTTCCACCAAGTCGAGATCTTTTTGGATAAATAGCTGATACATTTTTTGGACAATCTGACTGACTGACTCAATCAGATTACCTTGGACTCCCATTTTTAGGGCAAGCCGTCGGGCGTAAAATGGCGAAAAGTCTCTTTCTACAATAACTTTTTGCATGTAGGCGATCGCAGTTTCCAGATTCATACCACCGTGACAAGAGCCTAGCAGTACAGGACACCCGATGCCATAATCGAGGATGACGGCGAGATATAATTCTAGATCTGCATCATAGTGGGATTCCGCCAGGAGTAATTCTGGATACTTACCGCGAATCGGTAAGTTAAAAATTGTCCTCGCAGTTGCGATCGCATCAATTGTATTTTCCACCAATCGAATCCCTCCTGCTTTCCCCCTTCCCCCGATAGGTACTTGAGATTTGAGTACTACCGGATAGGGAATCGTCAAATTCTTTAAATCTGTGGGACGATCGATACGTTGGGCAGGTAATACAGGAATCCCTACCTCACGAAATAATTCTTTAGCCTGGTATTCTAATAAGTCCATAGCTCCAATTGTATAACAAATAACAAATAACTAATCGCCAATAACTAACAACCAACAACCAATAACCAATAACTAATTGCCAATAACTAACAACCAACAACCAATAACAACTTACCACTAAATTTTGCATAAATAGGAAAGCTATCTGTGTTTCCCCTTAACGATGACAACCCCACCCGCACTACTCCTTACGTGACTTTGGCGCTGATTGCCGCAAACATTGTCGTGTTTATACACGAATTAAGGTTAAGTTCCTTTGGGCTTAATCAATTTTTTCAACTTTATGCCGTCATCCCGCGAGAATTAACTGATGCCTTCCGTGGTATCCCTATCCATCAAACAGTACCAGAAATACTAACTTTGGTCACATCTCAATTCCTCCATGGTGGTTTTATGCACGTTGGCGGAAATATGTTGTTTTTGTGGATTTTTGGCAACAATATTGAAGATCGACTTGGACATCTCAAGTACTTGATTTTTTACCTTGCTTGTGGTATTTTAGCGGCTTTAAGTCAATGGTTTTTCTCCATATCATCACCGATTCCTTCTCTCGGTGCTAGTGGCGCGATCGCAGGTGTGATGGGTGCGTATATTCTCCGGTTTCCCGGCGCTCAAATCAATACTCTCGTTTTCTTGGGCTTCTTCATCACCACTGTGAGAATTCCCGCTATTTTATTTCTGGGTATTTGGTTTTTGCAGCAAGCTTTCAGCAGTGTTGCTAGTTTGCATGTACCTGCTGATGTGGGAATGAGTAGCGGTGGTATTGCTTACTGGGCACATGCTGGCGGGTTTGTTTTTGGTGCTATTCTTAGTCCATTGATGGGATTATTTGATCGGGAGTCTAATGACTAGTGCAGGTGGGCAGAAATAACCCATCA
>DOIX01000304.1 GCA_003511885.1 Cyanobacteria bacterium UBA11153 | reverse complement strand
GCTTGTATTTGTTCCACTGAAATAGGTTCTTGTGGTGCGGCGTTTTCTACTTCGGGTGCAAAGGGACGACTTGTGAAGGTATTTGTGGTAGTTGGTGGTGTGGATGGCTGTGAGTTTTTTTTCTGGATGTATTCGTGAGAACTCATAGACACCTCTGACTCTCCGGCCTCAAGTCTGTTTAAATTTTAGAGTCGCCAGTCCTCTGTACTTCAATAACTTCACAAATCTTGATAAACTGGGGTGTATTTCCCAGCGCTAGTCTGTGGAGTAACTAAATTAAACGGCAGACTCTACTAACGCTATCATATCTCTTACAGATTCTTAGTCAATCGCCATGTTAAATCCCAATCTGGATGAAATCCAGTTAAGCCGTGAAGAATACGAAAGGTATTCCCGCCACCTAATTTTGCCGGAAGTTGGAGTGGAAGGGCAAAAACGTCTCAAAGCCGCCAGCGTACTCTGTATCGGTACGGGTGGACTAGGTGCGCCCCTATTACTCTACCTCGCTGCCGCTGGTATTGGGCGTATCGGTATCGTTGATTTTGATGTCGTCGATAGTTCAAACTTGCAACGTCAAGTAATTCACGGTACTTCCTGGGTTGGCAAACCAAAAATCCAGTCTGCCAAAACTCGTATACTGGAAATTAATCCCGCTTGTCAAGTGGATCTTTACGAAACTCGCCTAACTTCGGAAAATGCCCTAGACATTATCAAACCCTACGATGTTGTTGTCGATGGCACTGATAATTTTCCTACCCGTTATTTAGTTAATGACGCTTGCGTATTATTGGGTAAACCTAATGTATACGGCTCAATTTTACGGTTTGAAGGACAAGCCAGCGTATTTAACTACCAAGATGGCCCCAACTACCGCGACTTATTTCCGGAACCCCCACCTCCGGGAATGGTTCCTTCCTGTGCCGAAGGCGGTGTCTTAGGAATTTTACCAGGAATTATTGGGGTAATCCAAGCCACGGAAACCGTAAAAATTATCCTCGGTAAAGGGACAACACTGAGCGGACGATTGTTACTCTATAATGCTCTGGATATGAAATTCCGCGAATTAAAATTGCGACCAAATCCAGTACGTCCCGTCATTGAAAAATTAGTAGACTACGAACAATTCTGTGGCATTACCCAAGCAAAAGAACAGGAGGCAAAACAACTTATGGAAATGACAGAAATGACTGTCCAACAACTGAAAGAATTAATTGATAGCGGTGCCGATGATTTCGTGTTAGTTGATGTCCGCAATCCCAACGAATACGATATCGCCAAAATTCCCGGTTCAATTCTCGTCCCCCTACCAGATATCGAACAAGGTGCTGGTGTGGAAAAAATTAAAGAAATCCTCAACGGTCATCGTTTAATTGCTCATTGTAAGATGGGAGGACGTTCCGCGAAAGCATTAGGCATTCTCAAAGATGCTGGCATTGAAGGGATTAATGTCAAAGGTGGAATTCTGGCTTGGAGTCGAGAAGTCGATCCTTCTGTACCGGAGTATTAAAGTACAATACACCTCATACTGTAGGGTGCGTTAGCTATCGCTAACGCACCATCCCCACAATCAACCAGGGTTCCCTGCGCTCAAGCTAACGCACCATTCCCACAAATAATAAGACTTGTTAAGTCGATCCGGAGGGATTATTTCCATCCTTGAGTATAAATAAAACTTAACAGTTCCACCCCAGATGGTTCGCTCCTCTGGGGTTTTTTTCTTAAGGATAAAGTACGCAAAAGAAACTCGATTTCTTGAAGAAACCGGGTTTCTTTGGTTGATTTTAATAATTCCAGTTAATATTAATAGTTAATGGCTAATCGCCAGAGACAATTAGCCATTAGCCCTTGATGCGCTCTGATAACTAACCCAGTTCTTTTTGAAATAAAAAATCTAGAAAGAATGCACAACCACTTAAGTAACCGATCAAAAATAGTAAGCTAACCATATATTTATCCTTAACTCTCTCATATTTCTATATTATAAGATTTTGGCAAAAATTGGTGTGGCTTAAGTCCGTTAAAACTGTGATTTTTATTGATAAAAATTGTGATATTGATTGAAATATCATGTGATATAGACTGATAAAAATTGTGATATACATCACCAATCGATATGACGGAGATCGCCATCAAGTAGGGAAGAGGGGGAGGAGAGTTTTGATCTTTAAGTGCTTAGTTTTGAATGAAAAATTAAAATTTAAAACTCTCAGCGGGCGAGTCAATGATGGTAATTGGTAATCCTGATATATTTTCATACCGACTAGCCCCTACAGAAACTCATTCCTCAAAACTCATTCCTCAAAATTCATTCCTCAAACCTCAAAACTTCGAGCATCCGCTCTCCCATTCCCTATTCTCCGGCTGATTGACGTGCCATCTCTCCTACCTGTAGGGCATATAAACTATCTTGACTGGATACATACAAGGGTTTCCCTTCAGTTAAGTAGTCTAAAACCATCTGAGTATCTTTCACAAATAAACCACGCCTTCCTTCTACTTCAATAGGGGTTTTTTCTTCTCCCCGAATTAACATTCCTTTTTCGCCTTCAAATAATAGAGTACCCTTTTCGCCATGTACTTCAAAATTCCGTAACGATTGCCAGCATGTTTCTCCTTTACTGTAAGTTACATCAGCAATTAATCCGTTAGTAAATTTTAATTGTCCCGTACAGAGACAAGCTCGATAATAATCTTCAGTAGTCCACCAATATCGAGATTGACAGGTAACGGATTCAACTGTACCAAATAAATTTGTGAATCGATGAATGTGAGGCAAGGCTGCTTGGAAAGGAAAACCAAAGAGTTCTCGATTGTAAGTCCAACGCCTTGGTGCGGGAGACTTGGGAACCATCGTCACGTAACGGGCATAAAAAGGATTGCCAATTTCTGGTAAAAATTGCCGCATCGCGTTATGCAAGCCACCGAGTAATTCAATATGTTCGACGTGGAGGAGTTTGCCTTTAGTTTGGGCGAGGTTAATTAGGGATTCTGCTTCTGTAGGATCTAGGGAAATAGGATATTCAACGACAACATCTTTGCCTGCTTCTAAGGCAGCACGAACTATTGTGCCACGATCGCGATTAATGGTACAGATAAATACTAAATCGATATCGGGATGGGCGATTACTTCCTGCCAGGAGTTAAGGGCTAAGATTTGGTGAGTTTGAGCAAATTCTTGGGTTTTTTCAGGGGAATGACCGCTAAAAACTAATAATTGCGATCGCAATTCTTCCCTCAATGTCTGAGCGCGTTGGTTGGCTGCATATCCCGTACCGATTATACCGCATCGAATCGTGTTTGTCATTGGTTATTTGCTAATTGCTAATTTCTGAGTAAATTGGGAATGGATGTTGGGAAATCTTATTGTCAATTGTCAACTGGTCTGGATGGTGCGTTAGCTGGCGCATAACCCACCCTACAAATGGATAGTTTACTATTTCAACTATCAACTGTCAACTATCAACTGTCAACTATCAACTATCAACTATCAACTATCAACTTACTATCCATCCTCGCCAAAACGATAACCTTTACCATAGACAGTATGAATCAGAGGTGTCTCGCCTTTGCCTTCAATTTTACGACGCAATAAGCGAATTAAAGCAGCGAGAACATTACTAGAAGGAGGTTCTTCCTCTGTCCAGAGATGTTGATAAATTTGATCGTGGGTTAATAACTGACCCGGATGGCGCATAAAATATTCTAGCAGTTGAGTTTCCTTTTCCGATAGTTCAATTAATCTTTTATAGCGATAAGCGAGTTGATTGCTCAAGTCTAATTCCAGGGAACCTAACCGTAAATAGTAGGTGGAATTAGTATCCCTAGGAGGGTAACGCCGGAGTAGGGCGCGGACTCTAGCCAGTAACTCCCTCAGCTCAAAAGGCTTTACCAGATAGTCATCTGCCCCTGCATCTAATCCCATAACGCGATCGTCTAGAGTATCTTTAGCTGTCAGAAAAAGAACAGGGGTAGTACTGCCTTGAGATCGCAATTCCTGACAAATTGCCAGCCCGGACTGATGGGGCAGCATCCAGTCTAGAATAAGTAAATCGTAAATCTTTTGTCTGGCTAATTGGCTACCCTCAAGTCCGTCGCAAGCAACATCAACCTGGTATCCTTGATGTTTGAGAACTCGACTTAAGGGATCGGTTAGTTCCACTTCATCGTCAACTAATAGGATTCGCATTAGAAAATAAAGTAAATGTATAGATCAAAACTCAAGACAAATGATTACTGGTTAGAGGTAAATCATCGTTACCTGATGCAAGAGGTAGCGCGGATACGCCATCTCTTGCTGAAAAAAGCCCAACAGATGTCTGGGGAGATTCAATCGTCGGTACTCTCGGATTTCTTATCTAATGGTTATCATACGCCTACATCACCAGTACCAACAATCTCTCCGCCTCCTTTAATCGAGCAAATTACTCAAATTTTTGGACTATCCCGTTTTGAGAGGGATGTGCTGTTGTTATGTGCGGGAATGGAATTTGATTGTACTTGGCACATATTATGCGCCCAAGCTCAAAATAGTCATGAGTTAAACTGCGTTACTTTTGGCCTAGCCTTTAATATATTAGAGGGAGGCTATTGGGCGGCGATGGCTCCGAATGCTCCTTTGCGACGCTGGCGATTAATTGACGTAGAGGCAGGAAATGTGGTGACGGCTAGCCTCTTGCGGATTGACGAGCGGGTTTTGCATTACCTTAATGGGGTTCAGTATATAGACGATCGGTTGGCAGCGATAGAGGAGCCAATCCATACCTCTGGAATATTAGTGCCATCTCATCAGGAATTAGTCAATCAAATTGAGGCAAGTTGGAGGCACAACCAAACAGGATTATTGCCGATGGTGCAGTTATGTGGGGACGACGTGGCGAGTAAAAGAGCCATCGCGACAGCAGTTTGCGATCGCCTTGGGTTGAATTTACATTCTATCGCTGGGGAGTCTATTGCTGTTGATATTACCCCATTAAATTTACAGAAACTATTGTGCGAGCGGGAATGGGCTTTGAATAGTACTGTCCTTTTGCTCAATTGCGATCGCACCGACAATATTGATGGGGCTAAAGATAATGCTATCTCTACTTTTATTGAAAATATTAGATCTCCTTTAATTCTCCTTACTGGGGATCGTCGCCGAATGCGACAGCGTGCCCCTATTACTCTGGATGTCAATCCTCCTACTCCCCAGGAACAACGTCTGATCTGGAAAAATTCTTTGGCAGACATGGCTGAGGGCATCGATGGTACAATTAATCTTTTGGTTTCCAATTTTAATCTGAGTGCCCCAGCTATTCAATCGGCGGCTTTTACTGCTCAAGGATTGGTATCGGCAAAAGATGGAGACGATCCAGACGATCCAGATAATGTGGAAGAAAATGAGGCATCTTCTTCCACATTATCTGCTAAAATTAAAGAGAAATTGTGGCAGGTTTGTTCCATTCAAGCCCGTCCTCGTTTGGATGAATTAGCCCAGCGACTTAACGCTGCTGCCACCTTAGATGACCTAATTTTACCAGAGAAAGAGAAGAATATAATTCGGGAAATTACTACTCACGTCAGACAGAAAATGTTAGTTTACGAAGATTGGGGATTTGCCGAAAAAAATAAGCGAGGATTGGGAATTAGTGCCTTATTTGCCGGAAGTTCTGGTACTGGGAAAACTATGGCAGCCGAAGTCATCGGGACTGAGTTAAAATTGGATGTTTACCGCGTAGACTTGAGTTCGGTGATTAGCAAGTATATTGGCGAAACCGAGAAGAATATGAAGCGGGTATTTGATGCCGCAGAAGGTGGTGGAGCAATTTTACTCTTTGACGAAGCCGATGCCTTATTTGGCAAACGTTCGGAAGTGAGAGACAGTCACGATCGTTATGCTAATATTGAGGTAGGCTATTTATTGCAACGGATGGAAGAGTACCGGGGACTGGCAATTTTGACTACGAATTTAAGGGGTTCGATCGATCAAGCATTTACCCGGAGAATTCGGTTTGTTATGCAGTTTCCGTTCCCAGATGCACCTCAAAGAGCTGAAATTTGGCGACGTGTATTTCCGAAAAAAACTCCTACATTGGGGTTGGATTTTAAAAAGTTATCTAGGCTGAATGTAGCAGGTGGTAATATCAAAAATATTGCTATGAATGCAGCCTTTTTAGCAGCAGATTCGGGAGAAAATGTCCAGATGAAACATATTTTACAAGCGACGAAGAGTGAATATCTGAAGATAGAAAAAATCTTGACGGATGTGGAAATTAAAGGATGGGTTTAGGACAATTGACAGTGGACAGTGGACAGTGGACAGTGGACAATTGACAGTGGACAGTGGACAGTGGACAGTGGACAGTGGACAGTGGACAGTGGACAGTGGATAGTGGACAGTGGACAGTGGACAGTTCTAACAGGGAGAAAGGTAATAACCAAAAGTCAATATTTCCACCAAGCATCTCCAATAAGTGTCTCATTCAAAGATTAAAACAACTCTGTCCAGAATAGTAAATCGTCTTGACAATTATTGAAGAAGCCTAGACATCAAAAGCGTCATTTCTTGATGATGGCTCACCGCCAAAATATGGTGAAAAACCAAAAGCTGGAGAGCATCAGGTGAAAGAGACAAGCGTGAATCGGACAAAAGCCTTCATGGTGAAGTTATCATTGGATCGTACTTATACCAATTCTCTAGATGCCTGCTACAGTGCCGATGCTGGCTCCCCCCTTAATAAGAGGGGGGTTGGGGGGGTTAAGTATGTAGCACTATTTTAGGAAATTGGTATTATATGGCAAACTCACTAAAACAGATTCTTTGGGAATGGCGAGGCGTGTGGGTTACTACCCCCGCTGTCGCTGGATTAGTTATCCTTCTCCGCTTGGTTGGTATATTTCAGTCTTGGGAGTTATCAGTTTACGATCAATATTTGCGTCTGCGCCCGCCCCAACCTCGCGATAACCGGGTTGCCATTGTCGGGATTGATGAAGCTGACATCAAAGAAAATAAAAGTGCAATTGTTCCCGATGGTGTTTATGCTAGATTAATTGAAAAACTCAAAGCTCAACAGCCACGGGCAATTGGTTTAGATATTTATCGCGATTTACCCATCCCACCGGGACATGACGAATTAGTCAAAGTGTTTGCATCTACCCCGAATCTAGTCGGGATTGAGAAAGTGGTAGGGGATAGTCGGCGGGAGGCAGTAGCGCCTCCACCTGTACTTAAAGATAAAGGACAAGTAGGCGCTAACGATGTAATTTTTGATGCGGATACTAAAGTAAGGCGTGGATTGCTGCAAATCCAAAATAGCAATCGGGAAACCATTCAAAGTTTGAGTTTTTATCTGGCATTGTTATATCTAGATGCTGATGGTATTAGCTTCGAGGAAGTGCCCGGGAAGAAAAATACCTGGAAACTAGGCAAGACAATCCTAACTCCCATGAAAGGTAATGATGGTGGGTATATTCGGACTGATGCGAAGGGTTATCAAATCCTGTTAAACTACCGAGGTGGGCGAGAACACTTTGAAACAGTTTCCCTATCAGATATTCTCAAAGATAAAGTACCAAAAGACTGGGCACGCGATCGCGTAATTTTGATTGGGGCAGTTGGCGAAACATCTCAGGATTTCTTCTTTACTCCTTATAGTAGCAGTTTGTTTGCACTACCGGAGAGGATGGCTGGGGTAGAAGTTCATGCTAATATTGTCAGTCAGATTATCAGCGCAGCTATTGACAATCGCACCCTAATTAAAAGTTGGTCGGAACCTGTAGAGAGCTTATGGATTTTGCTATGGTCTACTGTGGGCGCTTTGCTGAGTTGGCAGGGTAGATACAAAAAGGGCATTCGCAAGTTTTCGCTCAATCGGATATTCGGCTTTATCCTTGCAGGTGGTTGTTTAGTTGGCGGTACTTACGGGGCATTATTAATTGGATGGTGGATACCTGTTATCCCTCCTCTCCTAGCGATGTCGGGGGCAGCTATTGCCATTACCGCTTACATTGCCCGGAATGCCGATAAAGTTAGGGAAACTTTTGGACGGTATCTTACTGATGAAGTGGTTGCCAACCTCCTCGAAAATCCCGATGGTGCCAAACTCGGTGGTGAAAGACGGAAAATTACCATCCTCACTTCCGATTTACGCGGATTTACCGCTACCTCTGAAAGATTACCTCCGGAAGAAGTGGTAAAAATTCTGAATCTGTATTTAGGATACATGGCAGATGTCATTACCGCACATCAGGGAACTATTGATGAGTTTATGGGGGATGGGATTCTCGTTTTATTTGGCGCGCCAACCGCTAGAGAAGATGACGCGAGACGGGCAATTGCTTGTGCCGTAGCCATGCAATTGGCGATGACTCCCGTTAATGAGGAGATGAATAAGTTAGGCTTGCCCCCACTGAAAATGGGGATTGGTATTAACACCGGAGAAGTAGTAGTGGGGAATATTGGCTCGGCAAAGCGTACTAAATATGGTATAGTTGGTAGCCAAGTTAATCTTACCTATCGGATTGAATCCTTTACTACTGAAGGTCAAATTCTCATTTCTCAGTCTACTTTAAACGATGCAGGCGAAGGCGTGCAAATTGACGGAGAAAAACACGTACAAGCCAAGGGGATTAAAGAACCGATTACCATTTATGATATAGGTGGAATTGGCGCACCTTACAACCTCTTTCTTACCAAAGAAGAACAGGTATTTTTGCCTTTAAGGGAGGAAATTGCCATTCAATACGCAGTCATGGAAGGTAAGAATATTAGCGATATCATCAATCAGGGCAGTTTCGTGGAACTTTCCGGCAAAGGTGCTAAAGTGCGATTGCGTAGCGGGGATGAAGTGCCATCGCCAAATCCAGTCCCACCCTTAACTAATATCAGGTTGCAGTTGTTAACGGGGAATCCTCCCTCACAAGTTAGCGATGATATCTACGCCAAAGTCTTGGAAAACCCCACAGACAATGGTACTTTTTACATTCAATTTACAGCCATGCCACCAGACTTAGAAATGATGCTAACTAAACTTTATCAATCCTGTAAATCTGGGAATTAAATAGAGGCAATAGGCATTATTATTTATTCCCCATTCTCCATTTCTCATTCCCTATTTGGAGCTAAATATATGACTAAGCTAATGTTTTTAGGATCGGGATCTGCCTTTACCGTAGGAGCAGATAACTTTCAGTCTAACATGATGGTAATTAGCGATCGCGGCAATAAACTCCTGATTGACTGCGGCTCCGATATTCGATTTTCCCTCCACGCCGCAGGATTCTCCCATCTTGATGTCACAGATGTTTTCATTAGTCACCTACACGCGGATCATATTGGCGGATTAGAATATCTTGGGTTTAGTACTAAATTTGACCCCAGATGCAGCAAACCTAGACTATATTTAAGTCAGGAACTTGTAGGAGACTTATGGAGTCGTTCCTTATCGGGAGGGATGCGCTCCATTGAAGGGGATATCGCTGACTTAGATACTTTCTTTGATGTACGCCCCATCTCCAGAAATGCTACTTTTGAATGGGAGGAAATTGAATTTACACCCATCCGTACTATCCATGTGATGAATGGATATTTTATTTTTCCCAGTTATGGCTTATTTTTTGTCCTCGATGGGTTTAAAGTCTTGATTACAACAGACACCAAGTTGTGTATGGATGTGTTTGAGAAATATTACGAAGAGGCGGATATCATTTTCCAAGATTGCGAGACAGCTAAATTCCCCAGCCAAATTCACGCCCACTACAGCGAATTACTGAAACTACCCACAGGGATTCGTCAGAAAATGTGGTTGTACCATTATCAGCCAGGTGCTTTGCCAGATTGTCAGGCAGATGGATTTCAAGGATTCGTCAAACGAGGCCAAACTTTTGTAGCTTCAGATGTGGCTGCCTTAGCTCAGATTAAAGGATAAAGTATCAAGGGTGAAGGTTGGAGAATTCAGGAGAGTGAGATTAAGGTAAGATCCAGTCGATTTCAGTAGTAAGGTGCTAAATTTAGTATTTCATCCTTCATCCGGCGAATTTAATTTAATAGTGGAAGTATTTGGTAATTACCAATGAATTTTATTCTAGAATTTGTCCAAAAAATCTTTACGGCAACATTATTTTCTTTGGGAGGTACTCCCATATCAATCAGTTCAATTATTGAACTGATTTTCTCCCTGTTTTTAGTTATTTTTATTGCGCGCATCCTCAGCAATTTACTTAAACAAAGAGTCTTAACTAAACTGGGGGTTGATGAAGGAAACCGAGAAGCAATAGCAGTAATTGTTCGGTATTTTTCGATTATAATAGGGATTATTATTGTTCTGCAAGGAATTGGATTTAATCTTACCTCTTTAGCTGTAGTTGCTGGTGGTTTAGGGGTAGGTATTGGCTTCGGTATCCAGGATTTAACGACTAACTTTGTTAGTGGTTTAACTTTATTGTTAGATAGGCCAGTTAAAGTAGGGGATTATGTTGAATTAGAAGGATTAAGCGGCACTGTTAAAGAAGTGTCAATTCGTTCCACAATTATCAAGACTAATGATGACTCTTCGGTAATTGTCCCGAATAGTAACATGATTAGTAGTAAAATCGTCAACTGGAGTTATGATAATTCAATCTTGTGTTTAAGAATCCCTGTGGAAGTAGCTGATAATAGCGATCCATTATTAGTTACAGAAACTCTATTGAATACGGCTTATTCCGAACCTGCGGTGTTACATGAACCAAATCCTAAAGTACTCTTTTCTGAGTTTGGTGATAATTGTTTTAAATTTAAGCTTTTGGTGTGGATTAACCGCCCCAAAGAACAAGAATACATTAAAAGTTCCTTGAATTTTGCGATCGAATATAATTTCCGACAACAAGGAATCGCATTCCCGGCTAACCCCACAGACTTGTGGCTGCGGAATCCAGAAGTATTGGGGCCAATATTCCAAGAAAATGGGCTAAAATCTTTGGCAGATGAAGATTGGCGAGCGCTCATCTATCCTGTGGAAGAAACATTAGCACCAGTTACTCTGCCAGTTTCGGATCAACTTTCTCTCAGAGATGCCCTCCACAAAGTTAAATACTTTGAGAATTTTAGCGATTTAGAGTTACGACAATTAATTGAAGCTGGATATCGCCAAAAGCTGCAACCATCTCAAATGTTATTCCGGGAAAACGATCCAGGAGATGCTTTTTATATTATACTGTCTGGTTCAGTTGAGGTGTTTGTGGAAAAAATTAATAAACATCTCACTAACCTAACAGCAGGTCAATTTTTGGGCGAATTATCCTTGATGTTGGGTATTCCCCGTACAGCATCAGTCAGGGCCCTAGAAAATACCACCCTCTTTGCCATCAACAAAAATGGTTTCCAAAAAATATTAAAGGAGCAACCAGAGTTGTCGGAACAAATTATTCAAGAGTTATCGAGAAATCAGGAAGAATTATCCCAAAGACAAAAACAATTACGTGCATTGGGATTAGTGGATGATACGGAAGACGACCAAAATCCTGTAGATTGGGTAAGAAAACGTCTCCAAAATCTATTTAGTCTGGCTCGTTAGTTATTGGTTGTGATTTATTGGTTGTGAGTTATTGGTTGTAGTTTTTGGGTTGTTAGTTGTACCAATTTCATAAAATAGCACTACATATTCACCCCCCCAACCCCCCTTACTAAGGGGGGAGCCAGACTCGCAACTGTAGTAGGGATTGAGAAAATTGGTATTATTGTTTGTTAATTGGTTTTAACTCTACTTCACCATTTCCTATTCCCTATTCCCTAATCTCTACTCACTATTCCCCCATCTAAAAATTATGCACCGAGTTCATCAATATATCCAATTCTATAGCGGTATTGTCGGAAAGGTATCTTGCCTCTCGGTTGCTGGTTGGTTAGCGACTGCTGCGAATCTCCAAGCTCAAATTGTACCTGATACTACTTTGCCCGCTAATTCAATTGTCAATACTTTGGGAGGAAATGCTCAAATTACAGGAGGTACGCAGTTTGGGGAAAATTTATTCCATAGTTTTGTGCAGTTTTCTGTGGATGGGATTAATGTGAAGGCGGCGGATTTTTTCAATCCCGGCGTAACGAATATTATTTCACGGGTGACAGGTGGCTCTCTTTCTAAGATTAATGGCATAATCAATGGCAATGGTGCTAACCTATTTCTGATTAATCCCAGTGGAATTGTTTTTGGTCCTAATGCCCAACTGCAAAATGTGGGATCTTTTGTGGGAAGTACAGCAAATAGCTTAAAGTTTGATGATGGGAATCAGTTTAGTGCCACCAATCCCGCACCACCGCTGTTAACTATGAATGTACCTGTGGGATTGCAATTTGGGCAAACACCAGGTTCGATT
The DNA here is from genome assembly GCA_003511885.1 of Cyanobacteria bacterium UBA11153. Lineage (GTDB taxonomy): Bacteria > Cyanobacteriota > Cyanobacteriia > Cyanobacteriales > Coleofasciculaceae > Limnofasciculus. The sequence goes on along the minus strand of DOIX01000304.1, from coordinate 9,173 downwards.
ATTGTAGAAGGTATAGGTAATTCTCAAGTTGAGGTTAGCCAAAGTTTTGTTAATTTACCCTCTATCTTAGAAGTAAATCTAGATCAAACTCTCGCCTTAGTTGGTGGTAATGTCCAAATTAATGGGGGAATTTTGCAATCGCCTGGGGGTAGAGTTGAGGTGGCAGGTGTAGGAAGTGGTGGCGAAATTGGACTTAATCAAGATTTGAGCTTAAATGTGCCAGATGGTATACCTCGTGCTGATGTATTTTTGAGTAATCGTGCAGTAATTAATGCCCTGAATGCAATTACAGGTGATGGTGGCAGTATTAGTATTTATGGGCAGAATATTAATGTAAGTGGAGGCAGCTTACTTACCACTGGTGTTGCTGAAAACTTAGGGATTTCTAATGGAGAATCTGGTGATATTAATCTAAATGCTTCGGCTACAGTTGCCATAGACGCTAGTGAAATTCATAATAAAGTCAATCTCGGTGCGGCGGGGGATGGTGGAAATATTAATATTGGGGCAGGTGCGCTGTCTTTAACTAATTCTCAGTTAGATGTTGGACTTTTTGGTGCAGGTAATGCTGGCGATATATTGATTGGAGTAGTTGGTGCAGTTTTCATCGAAAAATCTCGACTATTTAGCGATGTTGCAGGTGGAAATGGAAATGCTGGTGATATCTATATTTTAGGGAATGGGGGAGTTAACATTGTTGAGAGTTTCCTGAGTAGCGATGCCTTTAGCCCAGGAGTGGCGGGGAATGCTGGATATATAGCAATTCTATCTCCGACTAATTCCATCACTATCAGTGGTAATAGCAACATTACTACTCAATCTAATGGTGTACCGACGCTACTTAATAGTATCGATGAAGTTTTTTCGGTAGGTAGTACTTCACCTGGAGAAATTTTTATTCTGGGTAAAAGCATCGCACTTTTATCTAATTCAGTACTAAATGCTAGTGCTGGAGGGGAGGGATATGCTGGCGCGATTAACTTATTTGCTGATGATACAGTAAATATTAATGATAGCGCTATTGTCAGCGATGCCAAGGATAATGGGGGATTGGCAGGATTTATTGGGATTTCGGCTAACAACTCAGTAACGATAGAAAATAATAGTTTAATTAGTAGTACCAGTCGAGGTGGAAATGGTGGATTGATTGATATTATTGCTGATAAGGCTGTCACCCTATCTCAAACAACGGTAATAACTGATAGTTTTGGTTTAATTAATCCACCACCAGAGAGTATCCAGACAACATCAGCAACTGACGATGCGGGGATTTTTATTGGTTCAGAAAATATTGCTATAATTGGATCTTTTTTAAGTAGTACTGCATTGGGTGCTGGTACTTATGCAGGAGAAATCAATGTCTATGCTAACGATACAGTACAAATTAAGGATAGCACGATCGCTAGCGATGCCTTAAGTCCGGATTTTACATCTGGAGGATATTCGGGATTTGTGGGAATTGGTGCTGGTAATTTAGTTTCGATGGATAGTAGCGATATCACTGCTGATAGCTTTGGTAGTGCTAATGGTGAAGGCTTGACAAGCGGAGAGATTGAGATTAGCGCTGAAACTATCCTGATTAGTAATGATTCTAAGCTCAGTGCTGATATTCTCAATGATGGGGTAGCTGGAAGTATCTCTATTGCCGCTAACGATAAATTGGCTGTCGCTAATAGTACCATCCAAAGTAACAGTCAAAACCGCAATCCAAACAGCCTGGGCAATGCAGGTGATATCGGAGTTAGTGCCCGTTTGGTAGACTTAAAGGGAAGTAAAATTCAAGCCAGTAGTGCTTCCGGAGATGGGGGTGGCATCACCTTTGTGGTTGAGGATTTAGTGGTATTGCGCAAAGGCAGCATCATCGAGACTAATGCAGGTAGCGATCGCAATCCCGGCAATGGCGGTATAATTGATATCGACCCGCGCTATGTGGTGGGCGTTAACAATAGCGATATTACGGCGAATTCTTTTAATGGGGCTGGCGGCTCTATTACCATTACAGCTACGGAAGGTATCTTTGGACTAAAAGTGCGATCGCAGTTAACTCCTCTTAATGATATTACTGCTATTTCCCAAACAAATCCTCAGCTTAATGGTACAGTATCAGTCTTTTCTCCGGAAGTGGATCCTGGTGCGGGATTGACTGCCTTATCGGCTAATTTTGTTGATGCTAGCAGTTTGGTTGCTCGAGATGTCTGCAAGCCTAAAGAGGAGGAAAGTAGTTTTACCATTACAGGCAGGGGTGGTTTGCCTCCTAATCCTTATGATATGGTGGCTCCGGATACGACTTCTGTAGAATGGGCAACAGGTGAGTCTTTCCCTCAAAATAATACGGGAAGGAAACCTGCCAACAATCTTAATCGCAATCCAGAATTACCCAATAAAACTAAACGGATTGTCGAGGCACAAGGTTTTACCATTACTCCTGACGGTACAGTTATTCTAACTGCTAATCCGGCTGGAGTAACTCCTCACTCATCTGGATTTACATCTTCGGCTTGTCGATAAAATGATATGGAATCGTAGCACTTCTCCAATCCGTGAAACACACCCACAATTCCCTTGTTATCTTTGCGTACCTTTGCGCTTACCTTTGCGCATCTTTGCGTTAAAAAAAATTGTGTTCCATACAACTGAGAATCGCTATATTTATGAGATGGGGGTATTTTTTTCAGTAAGTAACGATGGTGCATTATACCAAATCCGCTTTTTAAACCCCCGTTATCATTATGCCATTTTTTTCTCCCCTGCTCCCTTCTCCCTTCTCAAGAGCTTTTTTAGATAAAGGGGGTAATTAACCCGGATTTGGTATTAGCTAGCGCATAACGCACCCTACGGAGACTATCAACTGTCAACTATCAACTGTCAACTGCTATTATTACCCATAACGAAAATGTTAATACCTAACAAAATAATTCGATACTGCTGCCTAGGATTACTATCCTTTTTCCTAATATTAGGATGGAAAGCCCTACCCAGTTACTCCCAACTTTCATCATCCACACCATCTCACACCATCCCCACAATATCCCCCATCAAACCTCCGCGCACCTCTGCGAATTCCTCTGCGTTAAAAATAAACACCTCCAATAACAACAATAACGCCCCAACAATCCTACCACTAATTACCCAAAACATTACCGACTTAGAAGCAGAAGCCAGACAACTATATGAAACCGGAAAACTTGAACAAGCAGTAAAATTATTAAAAGAAGGATTAACAGCATCCAGTAACCGTGGCGATAAAATATCTCAGGTAAGAATTCAGAGAAATTTAGCTCTAGTGTACCACAAGCAAGGTAACCTAACTTTAGGAAATGAAGCAATCGCAGCCAGTCTCAATATCCTGAATAACGAAAAAAACCTAGGAAATACTCAAGAAGTAACGCGACTCCTCGCACAAACACTAGAAGTGCAAGGCGAATTACAACTAGCATCTGGTAATGGAGAAGCCGCCTTAGAAACGTGGAAAAAAACCACAGAAAACTATCAAAAAATTGCCGATATTACCGGAATTACTCGCAGTAAAATCAACCAATCGCAAGCCTTGCAAACAATGGGATTGTATCGTCAGGCAATTAGAACCCTAACAGAAGTAGGTAATACCCTAAAAGCCCAACCTGATTCTCTAGTCAAAGCCAAAGGATTCCAGAGTTTAGGAGAGGCTTTGCGAGTAGTCGGTATTTTAGGAGAATCTCAAAATATTTTACAAGAAAGTTTGGCTATCGCCGAAAAATTACAAGTGCCAGATAGCATAGCAACATCCCTAATTAGTCTAGGCAATGTCGCCTACATGCAAAAAGAATCCGAAGCCGCCTTGAAATTCTATCAACGTGCTGGGAATGAAGCCGTTTCCCCAATAACTCAGATTCAGGCTAACTTAAATCAATTAAAAATGTTAGTCGAGGAAGACAAAAATAAAGACGCAACAGTCTTAGCCCAAAAAATTGAATCTGACTTAACCAAACTACCACCCAACCAAACTACAATCTATAGCAAAATTAACCTTGCCCAAAGCCTGATAAAACTAGGAAATACCGATAGTGTCGCTAAATTACTAGCCAAAGGAATCCAAGAAGCCCAAAGTATTGGAGACAAACGGAGTGAATCTTATGCCACGGGAAGTTTAGGTGGATTATACGAAGAAAATAAACAGTGGGAAGAAGCGAAAAAATTAACCGAAAAAGCCCTAACCTTAGCCCAAAGCAGCAATGCCACTGATATTGCCTATCGATGGCAATGGCAACTAGGGAGAATTTTGCGATCGCAAAACAACCGCAAAAGCGCGATCGCATCTTATACTGAAGCAGTAAAAACCCTCAAGTCTCTCCGCAGCGATTTAGTAGCCGTTAGCTCAGATGTACAGTTTTCTTTTCGAGAAACAGTCGAACCCGTGTACCGTCAGCTCGTATCATTAGTATTAGAGGCAAATCCTCAAGGTACAAAACAAGAAGACTTAGCCAAAGCCAGAGAAACCATTGAATCCCTGCAATTAGCCGAATTAGATAACTTTTTCCGAGATGCCTGTATTGACGCAAAGGAAGCAGAAATCGATCAAATTGACCAAAAAGCAGCAGTTTTCTATCCAATTATTTTAAGCGATCGCATCGAAGTCATTCTGGCCTTACCAGGACAACCCCTCCGCAACTATTCTACCCCCTTACCCCAAGAACAAGTTAACGAAACCCTCAAATCCTTACGGGATGCCATTGTCATTCCCCGCCTGCAACTGTCTATCAAAAATGTCCTCACCCCAGCCAAACAAATCTACGATTGGTTAATCCGCCCAGTAGAAGGAGAATTAGCCGCCAGTGGCGTAACAACTCTAGTATTCGTACCCGACGGTGCAATCCGCAACGTCCCCCTCGCTGCCATGTATGATGGGAAACAATATTTAGTCGAAAAATACAACATTGCGATCGCACCTGGTTTACAATTAATAGATCCTCAGCCCTTAGTGCGGCAGCAATTAAACATTCTCGCCTTCGGCTTAAGCGAAGCCCGTCAAGATTTTCCACCACTACCTAATGTTAAACTTGAATTAGAAAACATCCAAAAAGAATTACCCGGACAAATTTTACTCGATGAGGCATTTACTAACGCCAACTTCCAGAAAGCAGTTGAATCTTCACCATCCCCCGTTGTTCATTTAGCAACCCACGGCGAATTTAGTTCCGACGCAGAAAATACATTTGTCCTCGCCTGGGATAAACCAATCAAAGCGAGAGAATTTGCCCAACTACTGCGAAATGAAGAAGGCAATAAAAGTAACCCCATTGAATTACTTGTACTCAGTGCTTGTCAAACAGCCGCAGGCGATAATCGCGCCGCATTAGGATTAGCAGGAGTTGCCGTCAGAGCAGGTGCAAGAAGTACCCTAGCTTCTCTCTGGTTTGTCAGCGATGAAGCCACTAGTTTACTCATGAGTAAATTTTATCAAGAGTTAACCACTACTCAAAATACCAAGGCCGAATCATTGCGACAAGCCCAACTATCAATTTTACAGCAAAAGAAATTTGCACATCCTTATTATTGGGGAGCTTTTATTTTGGTGGGAAATTGGTTATAAATAACCCAAGTTGGGGGTTAATATGTAGCGCTATTTTAGGAAATTGGTATTTTCAATAGCAGGGAGGCAGAGCCTCCAAACCCTCATTCCCAGCTTGAAGCTGGGAACGAGAATCTAGAGGCAGAGCCTCTAGTTGCAAATGGTGCAAGATGTCAGGGAACGGAATTGGGAATAGGGCAAGAGTAAATTATTTTTTGACTTTGATGAATTCGATGATTAAATTGAGCCAAAAATTGCCATCGCGCGCCGTGCCTGCTCGGAGAGTGCAACCTGTGTTTTTCATCTGTCTATTCCTCTGGAGTATCCTGTTAGGATTGGGTATATCGCGAGGATTAAATGCTGCCCAAATATCCGGAGCAATTAATGAAAGAACTAATGTTACCATTGGTACAGTAGATCCAGTGCCGGAAAGATATCAATTAGGTATGAAACTGTATTTAGAAAACTGTAATACTTGTCATGTAGCTTTGCCACCAGAAGTAATGCCTTCAGAAACTTGGCGGACATTATTATTAGAATCCAATCAACATTACGGCAAGCAGCTAAAACCAATTGAGCGTCCCTTTATTTCCTTTGTTTGGAATTACCTGTTAGCATTTTCCCGTTCACTAAATAACAATGAACCTAAACCTTTTCGAGTTAGCGAATCTCGTTATTTTAAAATACTCCATCCCCAAGTCAAATTACCTAAACCTTTAAATCCGAGTAGCTGTATAGCTTGTCATCCTGGTGCAGCTAATTATGATTATCGGAAGTTAACTCCAGATTGGGAAAATGCTCCCTAAATTGAGGATTAGGGCTAGAAAAATTAATAATATTATATTGTTGTTTGTAGTGGGCACTTTAGTGCCTCAAAAGCCAAGCGTTTCAGGCACTAAAGTGCCCACTACCAACCTGTTTATATAAGCGGAAGTACCCCTAAAGGCGGGGTAACTTCCGGTTAACACCGAAATAACGTCATGAAGAGAGCCTTGAAGCCTTGCTTGATATGGGGTTTGATGTTCATCAAATAACTATCAACTGTCAACTGTCAACTGCTATACATTTTAACTTTCGCGACGGGATGCCACCATTAACCATTCAATCAATGGTCTCATAGTTCCCGGCATAGACTGTTCGCCAACCGTCACGGTATGTTTCTTTTTATTATCTTCCACAGTCAGGAGATATTGAAATCTATCTGGTTGAGGAGTCTTGGCGGTAATATTTTTGGGTAACCGAAAGAAATCGGCAGCCTCCACCAAGCGACGTAGCTGACTAATCTCGTTTTCCGAGAGAGTGGCACTGTCAAAAACTTTAACCATATTGATACCAGCAAAGCCACCACTTCGTTGAAAAGATATACGCATAGGATTTTATTTTAACCTCAAATTAAGGTTTGACAATATATTCAGATGGAATTGCTTCTGCCTTACCTTCTTTCACCAAAGCTTGATAAACTAAAGCTGCCACTTCCGCACGAGTGGCATTCTGATTGAGATTGAGTAAATTTCCATCTGGGTAATTGACAGCAATTCCTGCTTCTATCGCGGCACTCACCTTTTCTCTGGCATATTGGGGAACTTCTCCTCCATCTTGATATTTTTTTAAAACTTCGTCAGGATTATTGGTATTTTTTAACCCTAATCCACTAGCCAGCGCTACTAAAACATGTAGTCGGGAAATGGGTTGTGTGGGTTTAAATGTTTTGTCTGGATAGCCTCTCAAAAATCCATTTTTTGCACTTTCATTAATCGCTGAGAATCCCCAATAATCTTGTTTGAGATCGTTAAAGGGGGGTATTTCTAATGTTTGCTTGTTTTTTAATGCTTTTTGCACTAAAGCCGAAAATTCTGCCCGATTAATAGATTGATTTGGTTTGAAAGTGCCATCATTAGAGACAGAGATCAAATCATGTTTGGCGAGATGTTCGATGTAAGGAGTAGCCCATAATTTCTCGTCAACGTCTGTAAATTTGACTGTTTTGGTGGGAGTTGGAGTTGTTGTGGAAGTTAGAGTAGGCTGGGATGCGGGTGTTTCTGCGATCGCAGTTGTGGTAGGCTGGGATGTGGGTATTTCTGCGATCGCACCTGACGGTACTGAATTTACGGGCTTTCCTCTTGATGTATCGTTAAGCTTTCCTTCTGCTAAGTTTTGTCTAGTCGGTAATAAGTTGGAGGTATCAGGGACTTTCTGCCCAGATATTTCATTGAGTTTCCCTTCAGGTGTTTCTCTTCCTGAAGTTGTGTTTATTTCTGAAGGTGTTTTTGTTACTAAAGTTGTGTTTGTTTCTGAAGGTGTTTTTGTTACTGAAGTTGTGTTTGTTTCTGAAGGTGTTTTTGTTACTGAAGTTGTGTTTGTTTCTGAGGCTTTTTCGGTTATTTCTGAGGCTTTTTCGGTTACGGAAGGTTTTGGGGCTGTAGGAATTTGTCTTATCTGAGTCTTTGGCTCGGAATTAGAGCCGAGATTTCCCAGTTTGAGATTAAATCCTTTCTCCTTATTACCCAGGATCGCAATTAAAATAGCACCAATAGTAGTGAAGGTAACGATTATACCTATCCATTCATCCATGCCAAGTTTAGAGGAGTTGGGATCGGGGGGCGGTACATTAGACATCTGTATTCCTTCCTATAGAGAATCGGAGAGTTAGAGAATCAGAGAGCGCGCAATTACTCCTACTTCCCAGTCCCCAATCCCTAACTGCCTCAACGGACACCAGAGAGTTGAGGATTACTGGCTTCTGGTTTTAGTTTAGCGGGAAAGTGCTTCTCTACAAGCATCGAGACATCTTTAGATTTAACTTTAGTATAACGAGCTTTGTCTGGCAGGAAGACCATACAAGGACCTTGCTCGCACCGCTTCATACAGCCTGTATCTTTGATCTTAACTTGGTCTGCCAATCCGCGATCGCACAATGACTCTTTGAGTGCCTCACCTAGAAACGCTGCTCCTCGCTTGCGACAGGAAGACTTTTGACACAACATCACGCTCCCTTGAGCTTGAGCTACTGTCACCCTAGGTGGCAAAACTCTGTCTCTTCTCTCTAATGCTACCCTCCTTTTCACTTCCACCCAATCCGCTTTCAGCTTCATTGCCCCTGTTTTATTACAGTACTTATGTTCGCCAGCAATCTCAATCCAATCTCCAGGTTGAAGCACTCCTCCCAGGGATCTCCTAAGATTTTTTGATATTTTAATGCAATATTCTCCCATCGCTGTTTTCAGCTCTAAGTGCTTGGGTTTGTCCTGGCTTTTCCCGACAAAACCCAGAAAATGTCCTTCCAGTCTCAATTCTGATACTTTAGCTACTTTCTTCAATTTGGTTACACCTCAATTCTAGATTTCCATTTAGCATAACCTTAATTGATAATACTTGTCATCTATTTTGGTAAAATTCGGGAATGGGATCGGGGATATCCTGGCCTCCCAGCCCCCAGCTACCCTGGTTTAGGGCAATGCCAGAGTGCGAATTATGGCAAGGGAGTAGGGGCACTCTTACTAGGGACTAGGGAAGAATGCTCAGCTGCGGCGCATCGAAATTGGATAGTAAATTTATCGAAAGGGGTTTGGGGTGTGGGGATATACAAATTAAATGTGTAGCAGCTTACCAAATCCGCCAGGGGGAA
>DOIX01000119.1 GCA_003511885.1 Cyanobacteria bacterium UBA11153 | reverse complement strand
TTTAAATGCGCAGCAGCTTAACAAAGATTGAGAGATTGAGAGTGCCTAGCAAATAGGGCAAAAATCCAAATAATTAGGAGTAAAAAAATTAATGAAAATTATGTTAGTTGGACCCCATCCACCTCATGGTGGTGGATCGGCCTATTCTTGTCAAGAATTAGCTTGGGGACTCCGGCGAATCGGACATGAAGTCCTTCAAGTTGCTACCTACCGAGACGCAACAGACTTGGAGGAACATCCTGAATTAATTTGGATTCCCACTGACTTATCGTCAGATACTCTCTCCTTCACCCCCGAAGCAAGGGCGAATATGGATCATCACCTCCTAGCCACTTATATTGAGCGGGGACCTTTTGATGCCATAATTTTAGGTCGGGAATTCTTTCTCTGGCATTTACCCGCCCTACGGCGTATCCACCATCAGCCAATCGTGACAATCTGTCGGGGTGGGCATATCAATCGCCTATCTGCTGACGAGACATTTCCTGTGGAGTTGAAAGAGGAATTTTTTCAGCTTTACGGAAATTGCGATCGCATTATCTGTATTGCCCATTATTTAGTTGAGATGGTGAATCGGGTTGTGGGGACTAATAATACCTTATTCTTACCCAATCCTATTCATTTCCCTCCCTACAACCCTACAAATATTAGTATCCCCAATTCCCATGAACCAATTCGGATCCTAATGGCGGCTCAAATTAAGCAGAGAAAAAGACCATTAGAGGCAGTTGAAATCGTCCGACAGCTAACACTAGCAGATGTTAATGTTCGCTTGACAATCTGTGGCGACGGTTCCCAACGGAAAGAGGTGGAAGAGGCCATCCGCAAGTACAATTTACAAGAAAAAATTATCATCAAAGGTCACGTTGAGCGGACAGAAGTTCTCAATTGTCTTAGCCAAACGGAAATTGTACTCCTTTGCTCAGATATAGAAGGACGACCTCGAATCTTACAAGAAGCGATCGCACTTGGTAAAGGTGTCGTCGCTTATGATAATCCAGGTTCCCGCGAAGTCATCAATGAATGGCTCGAACCTTGGTCATTTGGTCGTCTCGTTCCTATTGGTGATATAGTAGGAGCAAGTGACGCGATCGCACAATTGGCTCATTCCTTGCGATCGAATTCTCAACCCGCTACTCCACCTCAACCACCCAATCCTATTGATGTGCTTTACCAGTATGAGCTACTCCTGAGAAGTCTACAAGTTCAAACTCTGGAAGTTGTCTCTTAACCCAATTACCTCCTTCCTCATTGGTTATCCAAAAGTCATCTAGTCACCCACTCAAAAGTCATCAAAAAATGATCAACGATTGATAACTAATGACAGATAACCAATGACAAAGGACAAATAACAAATGAGAAAGGACAAATTTTGTAATGATATTTGGCTGCGGATTATCTAGAACAGGGAATAAGAGTTTGGGTAATGCCTTAAAGGTATTAGGATATAACCCAGTCAAATATCCTAAGTCAATTGAGGAGTTAGGTGTAATTTATGATGCCGCCGTTGATATTACTGTCATTGCTTGGCTGGATGAATTAGATCGAAAATTTCCCGATGCTAAATGGATTTTAACTATCCGGGATATGGACTCTTGGCTAGCATCTTGCGCTCGGTGGTTTGGACGCTCTTTAGAAGATTGTACGCCCTACAAACAATCCTATTTGCGTCATTACCGACAAATAGTATATGGTACAGAATCTTTCGATCCTCTTTTATGGCAGGAAGTTTATCACCACCATATTGACCGCATTAATACTAAATTTGAAGGATGCTCAGATCGACTTTTAGTGATGGATATTTGTCAAGGAGAATCTTGGGAAAAATTATGCCATTTTCTGGATAAGCCAATTCCCGATACCCCATTTCCTAGTATCAGTTGAGCAAATTAGCAAGGGCTTTCTTCCTGGGGGAAGAGAGTTTTAAAAAATGAGTTTTCCCGACAACTTGCACTATTAATCAGTAAATCAGAAAACCAGCCGTAGAATTAATTTTACTGCTAATAGCTGAAGTCCATTTTTACTCAAATCTTACACCATTTCCAATAAAATTATAAAACCATATTCCCTATTCTCCATAAAATGGCAACTAAAACTAACAAAAAAAATGGAAGCAAAACAACTACGATTGCCAGCCCAAAATCAAGCAGAATTTTTGATAATTTCTTATCCTAAATGCGGAAGAACTTGGCTAAGATTAATGTTGGGACGAGTATTTCAAACTCATTTTGGCTTGACCAATGCTAATCTATTAGAACTCCACGAATTAGCACAACTTAACCCCAATATTCCCAAAATTTGGGTTAGCCATGATGATAAACCTCAATGGAAAAAACCGGATGAGTTAGTTACAGATAAAGGAGAATACCAGGATAAAAAAGTTATATTATTAGTCAGAGATCCCAGAGATGTAGTTGTTTCCAACTATTTTCAAAAAACCAAACGCAGAAAAGTTTATGATGGAAGCTTGTCCGATTATCTCCAGGAATCATTAGGGAGTTTTGACACTATACTGAGATTTTATAATATCTGGGCAGATAATCGCACAATTACTCAAAAATTTATCCTGGTGCGCTATGAAGATCTTCATGATAACTCCGAGGGAGAATTATCCAGAATTTTAGACTTTTTCGGCTTGTCAGGAGTCAGGAAAGAAACTATTATAGAGGCAATAGAATATACATCATTTGAGAATATGCGGAAAATGGAACTTGAAAATACCTTCAATTCACCCCGACTCAATCCTCTCGATCCCCAAGATCCAGATTCTTACAAAACCCGTCAAGGTAAAGTAGGTAGTTTTTCTGACTATTTAAGTCCAGCCGAGATTGACTATCTCAACCGGAAAATGAAGGAAAATCTCTCTGATTTTTATGGCTACTTAACATAAGTCACTTAAGCTTCAGAAATGGTTTGATTTAGAGAAAATAACTGTCAAGTATTAACTGCTATAATTTGCTATTCGTCATCAAAAAAACCAACAACCAAAAACCAACAACCAGTGAGTGAATCAAAACATTTATTTGTGGCAGGTCCCCAGCGTTCCGGAACTACTCTACTTCAGCTTATTTTATCAGCCCATCCCCAGATTACGGTGACACCGGAAGCGCAATTTATCTGTCAATTATTTTCTTTAAAATTCCCAGTAAAATCCCCTCTCAAGCCAAGTCAAAAAGATATCGTTATCGCTTTAATGCGCAATGATGAAAAACTGCAAACTTGGCCTAACTTTAACCTAGAAGAATTTATCTCTAAGGTTTACTGGGAAACTATCTACGACTTACTAGATTTATTATTTCGGTTTTTCGCAGTAAAAAACCATAGCGGTACTGATTATCTTGGTAATAAGAAGGGATTATATGCAACCCAGCATAGTGGAAAAAAAATTAAAGATATTTTTACCGATGCCAAATTCATTTATATTGTTAGAGATCCTAGAGATATTATTCACTCAATCCAGAAAAACTTGCGTCCCCGATTACTCTCCGAAGCGGCAAATATTTGCCGATTTAGAGGAAGGGGAATCCAGAAAATGAGCGAAAATTTTCCTGATGATGTCTGGATCGTTCGCTATGAAGATTTAATTATAAATCCGGAAACTGTCTGTCGCCAAATCTGTAAGTTTCTCCGCGTACTATTTGATGTTCAAATGTTAAACTTCTATAAGTTAAATACTGATGGTTCCCGCTTAATTGGCGTAACTAAAGATATTCATCCTCATACCATGACTCCCTTCAACCCAGATTTAATTGGACAATGGCAAAAAACTAACTGTTTTAATAGGGAAGAGTTACAGATTATTGAAACTATCACTGGGGATTACATGATTCAGTATGGTTATGAATTTCACACTCCCCTGGCTCAAGAGACCTGAGTTCGGAGTATGCGCTTCACGCTTCGCCAACGGTGTTTTCCCTTGACTTTTTTCATGATAGTTAGGGTTTGCTGAATAAGTCTT
>DOIX01000419.1 GCA_003511885.1 Cyanobacteria bacterium UBA11153 | reverse complement strand
AAATAAACTAATATTTCCAATATCTGAATCGCAATCCGTCGCACTTCCGCTTCATTGGCACGCCAACCATTCTGTACCAAGGTAGCCAGAGATGCTCCTGGAGCCAATTGTTGGGCAATATAGAAGGATCTATCTTCAGGTGTATCGACATGAAAATATTCTAAATATTTAGGAATATTGGGATGATTCAGTTGAGCCAAAACGCGAGCTTCTCGTTCAAATAATTCCATCACTTTCCAATCATTCATCCGCTGGAGTGACAGTGCTTTTAGAGCTACTTCCTGACTAGTTTGTAAGTCTTGCGCTTGGTAAGTTGTACCGCTTCCTCCTTCCCCCAATGTGCCAAGAATACGATATCGTTGGGCAATAATTTTTTCTTTCTCTGTCTCTTGGGCTACTTCTTCAACATTTACTGAAATAAGTGCTTCTTTCGCCACAGATGCTGAAGTATAGCGGTCTTTTAATTCCGGCTGTACCATTTTTTCCAGCCACTCAACAAAACTTTTATTAAGCTGCGAAACCCGATGCTTAAACTTAATACTACCCGTATCATCCATTAAAGTATCAATGGCACTCGATCCTGTCCCCGTCAACAAACAAATCAACGTTGCACCCAACCCATACAAATCTGTTGCCGCACTCAATTCTCGGTTAAATATTTGTTCCGGTGCCATCAACCCAAACGTCCCGGCAGCAACGCTACTCATCGCCACCTCATTACCCCCAATTCGCGCAAATCCAAAGTCCACCAAATAAACATTCATCTCCTCATCCACTAAGATATTTTCTGGCTTAATATCCCGATGAATTACAGGTGGAATTCGCTCTTGCAGATAGATGAGAATATCTAAAATAGAGAGGGCAATTTGCTTAATTTCCTCTGGTTTCCATTGCCGTGATACAGCTAGAGACTCAGCCTCTTTATAATCCTGCACCATGCAGAAACCTTTGGGAGTTTCAAAAGATTTAAGATAGCGAGGAATACCGGGATGATTGAGACTCCCCAGGAGTTGAATTTCTCTCTCATAAGCCTTGTAACCAGACCAATTTGAGCCAGTTGTGGCAAACTGAAACTGCTTAATTACTACTTGCTTTTCAGTTTTATTATCTTTAGCGAGGTAAGTCACCCTTCCCCCTTCCCGATTCCGTCCCAATTCTCTAATTTTCTGATAGCGAGGGGGGGGAGTTTTTGCTGAGTTACTCATAGCTGTAGTTCCGTAAAATTAGGGAGGTATTAGATCTCTTGCCAAAGTCGATATTTGACGGTAGGGGCGTTAGCCCAGCATTTGGGCAATTATCGGTTAAACCCAAGATTTTCTGCCCTTATGCTTCGCCCTTCCGGGATTTAGGCAAGAGGTTTATTCCAGGTAAAAAGGAATTCCGGGATGATGAAACTCCACCCGAATGGGAACTTCCCCTGCCTGAAGTTAGGATTTGATTGTATGAATAATGGTTTAGGTGGGCAACTCTGTAGTGTTTGATTTTCAGACACACCCCAGCTACATAGTCCCTAAGTGTACTAAATCACAAAAAGGTTAGTTTTTCAATTAAATTCACATTATTTAACACAATTCGGTTTTTTATTCGTTTGTAGTAGGCGATTAATCGCCTACTACGAACTACGATTTACGTTTTCTCTGACAATTGCCTAATTCGGCATCTGCTAGAGATCCTCTGGATTAATCCCCATCAATCTTAATCATTGCGCTAATTTTTCAGCACGTTGTCAAAACATAGATAGATCAATTTTCAGGTTTATGAGGTACAGAGAAACCCGGTTTCTTTGAGAAACCGGGTTTCTAGGATATACTTCATAAGCAAGGAATGTCCTGTATCTCTAGATGAGTCTGGTAAACTAGGGCGGATTAAGAATAAGCGCTATAATCAGTGTAGCGATTATAGCGGTGGGTTGTTTACCTTTATCTTTTTTTAGATTAGTTAATCATGACAGCAAAATTACCTGACTCAGTATCTCAATCCTCTCAGAAGTCTGACACGACGATGGATACTCGCATCCGCAATTTTTTGATTGCGCTGGTTGCGATCGCGCTTGGTATAGCATTGTACTTTGGATTGCAAACTCAGACAGATACAGCTTCTCTCGAAAAGCAAGCCGAAGCATCGACACCCCTGGAAGTGGCAATGAACAATCACAAGCCAACTTTTATGGAGTTTTATGCTAACTGGTGTACCACTTGTCAAGCGATGGCATCGGATTTAGCTCAACTGAAAGAGCAGTATGCTGACTCAGTTAACTTTGTGATGCTGAATGTCGATAATAATAAATGGTTACCAGAAGTGGTGAAATATAGAGTGGATGGTATCCCCCATTTTATCTTTTTTAGTTCAGAGGGCAAAACCATTGCTCAAACGATTGGGGAACAACCCCGCAGTATCCTTGCCGCTAACTTAGAGGCTTTGGCAACTAATCTCCCTCTTCCTTATACCCAAGGTAATGGACAGGTTTCTCCACTGAATTCTTCTATCTCAGTGACAACAGGCGCTCAGGATAATCCTCGCAGTCATGGCGCTCAAGTCAAACTTTGACGTACTCCCCCTCCTCTTAACGTAAACCTGCCGTTAGGTATAGCGAGAGGGATTCTTAAAGGTTGCATTTCGGGGGGCTTTACCCGCCCCTATTTGACACTGTTGTTTAATTCTCCGTTGAGAAATTGGGGAGCAGAGGAGGAGGTGGTATAAGATATATTGTAATCAGAAAAACTTATGCTTATGAGAAGTAATTCAAACCATTGCCCTCTATCAATTTTAGTGTTTTTCCATCATACTCAGAGAGATATATATAACTAATTCACCAAGCGGTTGAAACCGCTAACTCGTTTTCCTCTCCAGTATCAAAACCTGGGGTTTCCAACTTCGGAGGTTTCCTGATGAGTTTAATTGATTGCCTAGCGCTCACGCTCCTTAACACTGCTGTTTGCCTTTGTTTACCAAAAGTCCTGGCTTTGATGGGATCGAATAAGCAGGTGGGTACTAATCAAAATAAGTATGTGGCAGAAAGTAAATAATCTGAGTTTGACAACCAAGATTCAGACTAGAAAAAGTGACAGGAGTCTAAGTTTTATCTTTCCTGTAACTTCTTTAGGTTTTCATTAGAGCAGATGGGATGTTTTTGAAATACACAATAGAAACCCGGTTTCTTCGGCGAAACCGGGTTTCTATGTATGGTGCGTTAAAATATAGCAACCACCAGGGCGGTTAAGAGATTCTCGATTCCTCAAACCCTTGATTTTACAACTTTCTTCCCCAGTCCCTAGTCCCTAGTGCAGGTGGGCAGAAATAACCCATCAGTTGTGAGCAGGGGAGCAGGGGAGCAGGAGGCAGGGGAGAAAAAACCAGTATCAATGAAACTGGTGAGAAACTTCTGCCGCGCTGCACTA
>DOIX01000180.1:5778-6394 GCA_003511885.1 Cyanobacteria bacterium UBA11153 | reverse complement strand
TGTCAACTGTCCACTATCAACTGCTATACCTCCAATCGATGAATGAAGAAACTGGCGGGAATGCCATAACTGAAATAGCAATTAGTGTAAAGGATCTTTGTTTTAGCTGGCCTACAGGAGCTTCGGTTTTGCAATCTTGTTCTCTGGAAGTACCCAAGGGTGAGTTTTGGATGCTCTTGGGCACTAATGGTAGCGGGAAATCCACTTTACTTCAATTGCTGGCGGGACTATTGTCGCCTCAATCGGGGGAAATTCAGATTTCAGGATTGGTGGGCTTTGTTTTTCAGAATCCGGATCATCAACTGGTGATGCCTACAGTTGGTGCAGATGTGGCGTTTGGGTTAGTGGAAGAAAAACTCTCCACTAATCAAATTCGTGCCAGAGTTGAGGAAGCACTAGCCGCAGTAAATTTGCTTGATTTCCAGCGTCGCCCGATTTATGCTCTTAGTGGTGGGCAGAAGCAGCGAATTGCGATCGCAGGTGCGATCGCGCGTCAGTCGGAAGTGTTACTTTTTGATGAGCCTACTGCACTTTTGGATCCCGATACTCAGCTCGACTTGGTGGCACAGGTGCAACGCTTGGTTAAAAGTCGCGGTTTAACTGCCCTTTGGGTAAC
>DOIX01000180.1:5408-5554 GCA_003511885.1 Cyanobacteria bacterium UBA11153 | reverse complement strand
GGTTTAACTGCCCTTTGGGTAACTCACCGTTTTGAGGAATTGGATTATTGTGATGGGGCTTTTCTCTTGGAAGAGGGTAAGGTAGTAGATAGAGGGGAACCACAACGTCTCAAGCAAAGGCTTATTGACAGTTGACAGTGGACAGT
>DOIX01000180.1:0-5182 GCA_003511885.1 Cyanobacteria bacterium UBA11153 | reverse complement strand
GACAGTGGACAGTTGACAGTTGCGTATTGATCTCCCATCCACTCCCTACTTCCTACTCCACATTCTCCCATTTATTAAAAATTATTAATTAAACTGTGGTAATTTTAATATATGTACAGAATTAACCCTGAGAAATGCCCCCTCCACCCCAGGCAGTTTTGCTGGTTGATGGCTACAATATAATTGGTGCTTGGCCTAAACTGAACAAAATTCGCGATCGCCATGGACTTTGTTCGGCTCGCCAAGAGCTGGTAGAGTCTTTAATCAATTACAGTGCCTTTGTTGGCTACACAACTCAGGTTGTCTTTGATGCGCAGTATCAAAAGTCACAGAGTTCTCAGGAATCGTTAACTAATTTTTTATCTGTTTGTTACACTGATTTTGGACAAACAGCCGATAGTTATATTGAAAAATTCTGTGCTTCTTTTCGCTCTCAGCAACAGCTACCCAAGCAAAGGTTAATCGTGGCTACTTCGGATCGAGAACAAAGGTTAGTTGCGGTGGGGTATGGGGCAGAATGGATATCTTCTCAGCAGCTAGAGTATGATGTAAAATTGGCTGTTCAGCAAGTCAGTGGCAAACAGCGATCTCCAAAACCTTCTCGCAGTCGTTTTTTGTTTAATTCTCTCGATCCCAAAGCTCAAGAAATTTTAAGTGAATGGCGTAAGGGTAAGCATTAGTTAATTGACAATTGACAGTTGTCAACTGTCAATTGTCAATTGTCAATTATCTGATACTAATTGGTTTTACAGGTTGAGTTGTAGTTGGTCGAGATAGGGTAGTATTTTGCAGGAATGAGACAGCTTGATTATATTGAGGATCGTCGCCAGTAGCTCGTAATTCTGGGTTGCTTGATAGACGCTGTTGTTGTTCCCGACTGAGGTCAAGTTTGATATCAGGTACAATACCCTTGTGATTGATATCAGTGCCACTGGGAGGATAGTAACGAGAAATTGTCACCGCTAATCCGGAGCCATCAGATAAGGAATGGACGGATTGAACAACTGCTTTCCCAAATGTTCGAGAACCAATAATAGTGGCTCGTTTATTATCTTTCAATGCCCCAGTCAAAATTTCGCTAGCACTAGCCGAGTTTCCATCTACTAAAACTGCTAAAGGAAGTTGAGTTAATGCCGATTGGTTGGCAGAAAACTTCTGTTCGCCGCCTTTACGATCTACAGTGTGGACAATTTCTCCGTTATCTATCCACATCCTGGCAATTTCAATACTGGCATGAAGTAATCCTCCGGGATTTCCTCGCAAATCTAAGACGTAGCTATCTACTTTCTGAGAGTTAAGATTTTTAATGGTTCGCTCCATTTGTTCGGCAGCATGGGAGCTAAACTCGTCTAAAACGATATAACCGACTTTTAATTTTCCTTCTTGCTTGACGCTAGAATGGACAGCAGGTAGTTCGATCCGAGCGCGAGTTAACTTGACTTCAAAAATACCTTTCTCCGCTCTGGATATCTTTAAAGTAATATCTGTACCCAATTCCCCTCGAATTAAAGCTGATGCTTCTTCTGCTGTCATTCCTGATGCGGATTTACCATCAATGGCGACGATTTCATCTCCAGCTTTAATATCAGCTTTGGCTGCTGGGGAATTTTCGATAGGCTCTACAACTGTGAGTTTTTGGGTTTTTTCATTCACACCTAAACGAATACCCACCCCAGACAATTCTCCTGATGTTTGGCTGGTTAAGGATTTGAACTGATCCGGATCCAGGAAGCGAGTGTAGGGATCGCCTAAAGGCTCCAGAGCCTTGCGGATAGCATCGTAGGCTTCTTGTTTGGAGGTGTAATTCCGGCTGAGTAACTGTTGGCGAGTTGATTGCCAATCCACGTTATTGAAGGTGTGATCGACATAATCGCTATTGACAATTTGCCAAACTTCATCAACGACGTTTTTTGGGCTATCCTCAAGAGCAGCAAAGACAGAGCGATCGCCCATTGGTGTAAAAAGGGAAAACGCTGCTGTAGTTGCGATTGCGCCAGTAAATAGGACGCTTTTGAGCCAGGGTAAGGGTTTGGTGTATTGGTTCATGGATAAAGGAGAATGGGCACTCAGCCTTGGGATTTGACAATTTGCTTGAGATTGAAACTTTTTCCTCTGAGTTGCTTATGCTTAAGTTTATTTTCTACCGCTTGTTGCAGTTTGTGGGCAATCCACACCACAACCATCTAGTAATACTGCCTCTTTTCCTAGGGTACTGAAATTATACTAGCTAGATCGAGCAATTTTGTGCCACTTTTCTTAGTGTCATCTGTAGGTTAGGGTTAGAGGTTACGGAGTGGAGTTTAGAGGTTAGAGGTTGGGGGTAATTGGGAGGGAAAGGAGAAAGAGGTGATGGGGAAGGTTGATTTCAGAAGGCGGCGGCGTTTGATTCGTTTGGGTGTCTGGATTGCAAGTATCCTCTTGGGTATTTTACTCCTGGTTAACACCCTGAGATTATTTTGGGCTGCTTCTGGTTCAGTTGATACGTTATTTGTCTTGGGGGGCAGTATTCGTCGGGAAGTCTATGTTGCTGAGTTGGTGAAATACTATCCAGAGGCAAGGGTTTTGATTTCTCATGGTTCGTCCGATCCCTGTATTGTACTGATTTTCCAGAAGGAAAATACCCCAATCCGGAAAGTTTGGTTGGAAAAATGTGCTGATTCTACTTTTGAGAATTTTTACTACAGTTTACCGATTCTCCGTCGGTGGGATGTTCGTAAAGTTATTTTAATTACTTCTGGGTCTCATTTACCGCGTGCTAAGTGGATGGCACAGATTCTTTTGGGTGCTTATGGGATTTGGGTTGATGTGGATGAGGTTAATGAGTTAGGGATTCCTGGTAATCGGGAATCATGGTTAAAAACTGGGGTTGATATAATTCGCAGTTTGGGTTGGGCCTTATTTAGTCAAGTTATTCAGCCTCAATGCTCTGAGTTAATTCGTCTATCGGATGTTGATTTGACGGCTTGGCGCAAGTCTGGTTTTAAGTGCGAACGTCAATGGTGGTTAAAATTGGATTAAATTTATAGCAGTTAATCAGATAGATGGTGCGTTAGCTTGCGCGTAACGCACCTTACAGATGGATCGTTTCCTTTCAACTGCTAATTGTCAATTGACAGAAAACTATAAAGTTTTGAGGAATTCAATTAAGGCTAGTTTGTCTTCATCAGGTAAGTCTGTCCCAAAATAATGTCCGCGATCTTCGATAAAATCAGGAGACTGATTGGATTTTAACAAGACTGGAGTTAAAACTTTATCGGGAACGAGATTGACTAATGATCCCAAGACTTTCGCGCCTAAATCGGAGTTTAATTTCCTCTGTAATATTGTTGGGGTGTTGCGCGGATCTAAGTTTGCGAGAAGGTTGATGGGTGCGCCTTTGGGAACTGATGCTTGGAGTTTTCCTAGGTGTAATGTAGTGGCTATTTCAGTTCGTTTGATTGATTTTAGCCCATCGCGTTTCTCAGGCCAAAGTAATTTTTCGACTCCATCTTGGAAGGCTGCCATTCTTCCTGCTACGGAAGGATCGCCATTATAATTGCCCAGACTATTATTGTGGAAGTAGGGAGCAAGTGCCCACATACTAATTAAGGATGGGGTGCGATAATATCCTGTACCGCCAGAGGGGACTTCAAATTTAATTGATTTGTTTTGTTTGAAGGGATTCTCTAGGGTGAGGGTGCCGGGTGAGGGTAATTCTTTGTAGGTTTTGGATGAGAATTGCGCCCAAATATGTCCTTCTTTAGCATTAGTTGCTAGTGCCCGTGCGGCGTTAGTACCGATGAGGGTGACGGGATAACGTTTGTCATCAGATAGGAAGTTGCGATCGCGAAAATCTGCTCTTAGTACTGATTGACGATACCATTCTTTTGCTTGTTCTGGATCGGCAAGGATTTCTGCGGGAGGCTGTTTGCTGGAGTGGCAGGTGGCGCAGGTGTCGGCAAAAATAATTTTACCTCGCTCTAATACTGCTGTATCTTTGGTCAGGTAAGCTTCTCCTCCTGGTGCATCTTCTAGGTGCATTGGTGTTAAAGTGCTAAGGAATGCTTCTGCATCTGCCATTCTTGCTGCTGTTTTTGGCCAATATTCGCATTCTGCTTTGGCTTTTTCAATGTCAAAGGGTTGTTGGGCTTTTCTGCCTAATAATGGATCGTGGAGGGTAAGCCAATAGTCTGAACACATGCCAATATTGACATACACTCGCAGGGATGCCAAGGCAACGCCAACTGAGTCTGCACCATCTTTGAGGATATGGGGAACTTCACGGGTTGTACCGTCGTTCATTACTTCTTCATATCGGGGTCGATCTGGTAAGTTAAAGATGGGGTTAATTGCGTTGGGGTTGTTAATATGATCGGTGGCAATGCGAGAGGTATCTGATGTTCCTGGCTGTTGGGTGTTTAGTACTTGTTTGCGGAAGTCTTCATCTGGAATATTTGCACCGAATAATGCTCCTTCTCTGAGATATTGGTTTCCTAATGCTGATACGATATTTTCCCATAATGGTTCTTCGAGATTTGCTGGCGGTTTGAGGGGATTGAAGGCGATATGACAAACTCCGCAGGATATCCCAATCCGATATGGTGGTTCAATTTTTGCTCCTTCTTGATAGTATTTGGCGATATCCCATAATGCTGGATCGAAGTTAGGATTGGGGAATTTTCTGGCTCCCATAATTCCTGCTGAATGGGGATCTTGACATTTATCTATCCACAATCCATACTCGTCTGGTTCGGTGGCTGCTCTACAACCTGGATCGTTTATTACCCCAATTTGTTGAAAACGATTGTTTCTTTGTAAATGGGGATTGTTGGGTAATGAATCGCTTTGAGGACGGGCATCAAGTAAACTGAGAAAGTCTATTTCTCCATGGGTATTTTTGGCTTGATTGCGGAAGAATTTCTCGTTACCTCCTGTCCAAAAATACCATGTTTGTTGACCGTTTATTTCGGCTTGAGTTAAGTTACTATCGTATGGTAAGTAGCCGAGTTCGTATTGATATTTTTCTTCTGGTTTGTTTGGTTTATCGTTGGGGTAATCTGTTGCTTGGGTTGCTGTTTCGCTGGCGTATTCGGTTACTGGAGTGGGGATATCGCTAGCTGGAGTGACTATTTCTTCGAGTGGGGTGGTTACTTCATTTGGAATTTCTGCCACTTCTTTTACTACAGGAGGAGTGGGAGTTTCT
>DOIX01000181.1:32809-33009 GCA_003511885.1 Cyanobacteria bacterium UBA11153 | reverse complement strand
ACTCCGAACTCTGAACTCAGGTTGAATTAAGTCACAAAGCATAGGAGACAATCCTTTCCAGCATTTTTTGACCTCACAAGTGCCAAGAGTAGGAAACCGTGCGGCTCAAAAACCTTGCCTGATTGTCGGAAATCCCAAAAGCAACAACTGTTAAAAGTTTCCCTCTCCCTTCTCCCAGCAAAAAACTTATTCAGCAAGCC
>DOIX01000181.1:32418-32594 GCA_003511885.1 Cyanobacteria bacterium UBA11153 | reverse complement strand
GCAAAAAACTTATTCAGCAAGCCTTAAATGCACATTTGAGCCTCTTTGTCAAATCCAGTCCCGGCTTCTTCATACAACTTCATGATTTAGCGAGTGAAATGGGTGTTTTTTACAAAAATACATGTAAGATCGTTCCTGTTTCTCCCTGAAGAAAATGCAATCGCAGAGATTTTTTT
>DOIX01000181.1:31921-32111 GCA_003511885.1 Cyanobacteria bacterium UBA11153 | reverse complement strand
CTGAAATAACGCAAAATCGTTCCCCAAAAAGGAAAAAGTCATGATTTATTGACTGTATTAAGTTTGATAAAATACAAATATTAAAACAAAGCGATAATTCAGTTAAGTCTATTTTATAGATGGAAAGCAGTTTATAGCGCTACCCACTGGTATAGCCACACAAGTGGGTAACGCTACAACTATCAACTAT
>DOIX01000181.1:22460-31650 GCA_003511885.1 Cyanobacteria bacterium UBA11153 | reverse complement strand
ATCCTTGCTCTGACTGGGTTTCAAGCCGCGCACTTGTTACAACTCATTTAGGATTGCTATATCAACTATCCACTATCAACTATCAACTGCTATACCTTTACAAAAATTTCCCCAATTTCGGATCGTTTTGCAAAATTTTGAGAACCTGCTTAATCTCCTGAGTCCGATCTTTTTTAACAATCAAAGTAGCATTGCCATCGCGGACAACTACCACATCCTCTAAACCAATAGTGACCACAATCTCATTCTCATCAGAAGCATAAAGAATCGCACCTTTCGTATCCATCCCCACATGATTAGCTAATTCCACATTAGCAGCATCACCTTTCAACAAACGTTCCAAAGCATTCCAATCCCCCAAATCATCCCAACCAAAGACAGCAGGAAGGAGATAGGCAAGTTGAGTTTTTTCCATTAAAGCATAGTCGATACTTTTCTTAGGTAATTCCGAATAAGCCGCAACACCTTTCTCTTGTAAAGGATAAATAATTTCTGGTGCGTGAGTCTTCAATTCCGCTAAAACTACCCCAGCGCGGAAAATAAACATCCCGCTATTCCAACTAAATTTTCCTGTATTGAGAAAAGCCTCAGCAGTTTCTCGGTCAGGCTTTTCTGTAAATCGAGTTACTTTATAAACAGATAATC
This sequence comes from Cyanobacteria bacterium UBA11153, assembly GCA_003511885.1. Taxonomy (GTDB): domain Bacteria; phylum Cyanobacteriota; class Cyanobacteriia; order Cyanobacteriales; family Coleofasciculaceae; genus Limnofasciculus. The sequence goes on along the minus strand of DOIX01000181.1, from coordinate 31,005 downwards.
CCCCCAAAGTATCCGTTAAATCTCCTTGTTCAATATAACCGTAACCTGTGGAGGGATAATCTGGGACAATTCCCAAAGTAACAATGGCATTTTTATTGGTGGCTAAATTAGCGGCTGCCTCAATTGTTTGTTGAAACGCCTCTGGATTAGCAATCCAGTGATCTGCTGGGAAAAATCCTACTATCGCATCTTCTCCATATTTTTTAGCAATTTCCAGAGTTGACCAAGCGACTGCGGGAGCAGTATCCCGTCCTTCCGGTTCTGCTAGGATATTTTCTGGTGGTAAGTCTGGTAACTGTTCTCGCACTGTATCAGCTAATTGAGCTGAAGTCACAACCCATAAATTTTGGGTATCGCCAGCGAGTTGACTGAGACGGTTAGCAGTTGCTTGGAGGAGGCTTTTGCCACTACCATCTAAACTGAGAAACTGTTTGGGTTTGTCCTTGCGGCTTAGAGGCCAAAACCTTTCTCCTTTACCACCAGCGAGAATTACAGGTATTAAAGATTGATTCATAGAATGGAGTGTTTGGATTATTTTCTGCTATATCTTAACTCGATCCGATATACAGTTTAAACGATCGTGCAGCTTATAAGTTTTCATCGATAGTTTCTGTTAACATTGCTGTCTCGGCATAACCGCCCATATCTTCCTCTTCTTGTGTCACCGCTGGTTTGGGGTATTCCCAATCTGCGGCTGGTGCTGTTTCACCATCATAGTTATCATTCCCTATACTATACTGAATTTCTGGTGCGATCGCTTCCCCTTCTGCACTTTCGATAAAAATAGTTGGTCCTTCCTCTAAAAGTACTTCGTCTTCTGATGTCAGAGTTGGTACTACTAAAGATTCCTTGTAAATTTGAAATTCTTCTAGGGAAAATAATGCGCCACTCCGGATCGCAAAGTTATGGCTTTCTCGATCTAATTGAGCTTCAAATAGACAGGTATTGGTAAAATTAGCTCCTGTTAAATTAGCTCCTCTGAGATTGGCACCTGATAAATCGGCTCCTTCTAAATTAGCTCCATATAAATCAGCATTGGAGAGATTTGCACCATTCATTTTTGCCCAAATAAAGTTAGCTCCTTGGAGATTAGCGTTAGTTAAATTAATCCCGATTAATTCTGCTGCTGATAAATTAGCTTGTGCGAGATTTACTCCTGCTAACATGACTCTATTCAAACAAGCTCTAGCTAAATGAAGGTGACTAAAAGTATGTCGTAACCGCTGCCAAAATCCTGTGGGAGAAAGTACTGATGTGCGACCAATAAAAGTTAATAATCGATCGGGATCGAAGTCTTGGGGTAAATCGGGATTCCCGCAAGGCCAAAAGGGTACCCGTGCTTCTCTAACTGCGGCACAAAGTAATAAAAATACATTAATTCCGACTACGGCATCAATTTGTAAGGTATTTAAAGGATTGTCTAAATCTGTGTATTTTTGGTAAGCTTGGCTGACAATCCCTTCATCAATCCAACGTCCTTGACACCATCCTCGATAGAATTGATAGAGACGTTTCGATAAAACTCGAAAGGAAAAAAGATCGGGATTGCGTTTTTGTTCCCGTCGCAAACCTTCAATGGTTAATTCTTCTATATGTTGGGACAATATACCATATCCTAGCAATGCGTAAAGATGTTGAGCAACATTAACTGCGGATTCAACAACAAAATGGATTGCACCATATCTGTCTGGCACTTCCTTAGTTAAAGTCTTAATTTGACGGATAATTTCTTCTGCCCCAAGGTATTCGCCAAGATGGGGATGAGAAAATGAGGCAACATAAGAAGTAGGGATTGAGGACTGTTGGTTTGGGGCTGAAGCAGGAGCATTTACAAGCCCGCAGTCTTTAGCCTCTAGTCGTTGTTGATGGTTTTTCACCTGACGGCAGTGGAAGAATAAAGCTGGTAGGGGATATTGACCAGAGATGAAAGGAGAGAGATGGGAGGGGAGAGGGGTGCTAGAGCGACTAGTTTGGAGAATTGCCAGGGCAGTTGTTTGCATAAGGTGGCGCAATTCTTGAGGATGGCGATTGTCCAATAAATTAGCGATCGCTTCGGTGGATCTGCTAGCATGAGCCATCCCTTCTCGAATTAGCTCGGCGGCTGGACTGCTGTCGGGGGCTGCTTCCCCTAATAACCAGCGGCAAATGCGATCGTATATTTCAAATTTGGTTTGGGTTGCGCTCAGTTGAAAAATACTTTCATCTACTCTGGCATCTCGATGTAAAATCCCTAGTAGATAAAGTTTGAGGGGGCGGGAAATCATAGTAGATATTTCCTTATTTGGCGGTTGCTTTTGAAAGATACCGCCATGTTTTAAAAAGGTAAAATAGCTCTGAGCGATAGATTTTGACTGTACTTTTGCCCAATTCTGAAACCATTGGCGAAATTCATCTTGTGCCATGAGCGCGATCGCAATTCGTCGCAGTTGGTTGGACAATGGGAGGGTACTTTTTTGTCGATAGTCTTTGGTGACTAAAGTATCCAGCGTGCCAGTGCGACTGGTGAGGAAAATCTTGCAGCGAGTTAGGCCATATAGGGCAAAAAGTTGCCGTTTAAATTCCATCACCTGTTCGATAAAAGTAAAGAGGTGACGTTCAGTAGGCGGGGAGGGAGGTAATTCGTTAAGGCCATCTAGAATTAGTAATAGAGGTGGTGCATGAGGAGCAAGCCAGCCATCTGTATCAGTAAAGCGTGCCAGAGGGAAAGCTGAGGCTAGAGTTTGTTCCAATGTTTGACCCAGTGTGACATCCCGCAGCCGAATTAGCACTGGCATCCATTGAGGATAAAGTTCGGAAGCGACGTGGTTGGCGAAGATTTGGCAGAAACTAGTTTTACCAAATCCAGCATCGGCTTCAATAACTGCGATCGTGCTTCCATCCTCTAACTGAGATATCGCCCATTCCATTAAATCCACTGGAGCTTTGGCAGAAGATAAGTTATCTGGTTTCCCTCCTACCTCTACTCCCTGACATTTTCCCTCTTCTGAAACAATCCTGCCTTTAAGGGGAATGTATAAATCTTTAAGTGAAAAAGGTTCGCCAAATAAAGGTTCGCTTAAAACTGTGGATAATCCGGCACGATAGCGTTCCCGATCTAGATCTAATGGTAAATTTGAGGGGAGAAAGTCTAAATCTTGACGGTGGTGTACATCAGGAGCCGTATCTCGCCAAGTCGTTACATTACCTAGCCGGACAAACTTTTGTAACTGAGCTAAGGGCAAAGAATTTTCCGCAATAACAGTTAGTAAATGACCGGGAAGTCCATTACTCAGGCGTTGGGCAAGTAATTTAGCCTCAGTTTCTTCAGCCCCATTTGCCACAAACCACGCGATCGCGATATTATTCATCTGCTGCACTAACAAGGAGTCAGCAATGAGGGTCAGGGCTTGTTCTGCTTGAGAGTCACTGAGTCTTCCCGGTCGCAATGTTTTAATGAGAGCAATGAGTTGCGGCTCGGTTAGAATCTCTTGGGCTTCTTGTGTTGGTGGTACTGTTGCCCGGTTGAGCCAAGGTCTTCTCAGTTGAAATTCTTGTTCTAAAATTCCCTGTAAGGCATTGAGATAGGCAACTTGAAAAGTTAACCAGGTTCCTTCATTCCTTCTGAGAGGCTTTTTGCGACTTAAAATCCGGAGGAGTCCTACCGTTAACTGAGAAATAACACGAAGCAGTGGCAATCCGGCTACTAGAGGAAGTTCCAATACCTCCGCAATTGCACTAATGTCAAAAGGGGTAAGGCTTTTCGCTTCCATATCTTGGGCAATCCGAAAAGCAATACCCGCCATTTGTCCATTAGGATATCCTGGTTGAGTAAAGTTAGCGAGTGTTTGTGAGACAGCCGTATTTGTGACAGGAGTGATTCCTCCCAACCTACCAATCTGGCAGTCTGCTAGCCAATGCCGAATAATTAAGCTCATGCCACCTCAATCTAATAACAATCTCAAGAAGGTTAGAGGTAAAGAGTTAGATGTAAGGAGCCAGATGTAAGGAGTTAGATGTGAGGATTCAGAGCGATAGAGTTGGAGATAAGGGGTTAGAGGTAAGGATTCAGAGCGATAGAGTCAGAGGTATAATCCAAACTTACCTCTCATCTCTCATCTCCCATCTCCCATCTCCCATCTCTCATCTCCCATCTCCCATCTCTCACCTTTGACCTTTGACCTTTGACCTGTAGCCTTTGACCTGTAGCCTTTGACCTTTGACCTTTGATCTGTAACCTTTAACCTCTCACTAACTGCGCATTTGTGGTAAAACGAGAATTAAAACAATCCCAACTCCAAATCCCCCTGCCATTTCGGAAAAGCTTGAGCCGCATGGTGAAAAACGATCGGGCATCAATTTTTGACAGGAGAAACTTTTTCAAGTCAGACATTGACAAGAAAAAACCCTCTGTTAAGGTTGCTCCTCAAAAACGCCACCGGAAAGGGTTTTCCAACTGGTGGCTGTTTTGGCTGATTGTTTTTTCCCTGGTGGGAGGAACCCTTTCTATCGGTTTAGTCTTCCTGACTAAATTACCACCTCCTGTGAACTGCCAAAGAATTTCTGCCTTATCAGTGGATGGGGATCGTTTATACTGCGCTCAGAAAGCGGCAGAATCCGGAAAATTAGAGCAGTTGGTAGCAGCAATTCGGATTGTGGGAAATTGGCCAAAGGAACACCCCCTGTACTTAGAATCCCAGAGACTATTAGAGGAATGGTCTAAAACGATTATAGCGATCGCAAAACAACAGATAGAAGGGGGAGATCTCTCTGAGGCCGTACAAACTATCGAGCAAATCCCGCTTCATAGTACCTTGTATGGGGAGGCAAGCTCCACCATGGCTACCTGGCAAAAAGACTGGCAAGAAGGGGATGGGATACTCAGTCAGTTTAAAGATGCCCTAATCGTACAAAATTGGACTGAGGCATCCAAGCTGATTGCGGTACTATCGAGAATGAATTACAAATACTGGAGTGTTTCTCGCGTCGATATGGCAATGAAGCAGTTAGGGATGGAGAAACAAGCTTGGCAAGAATTACAGGAGGCAAGGGATTTAGCCCAAACCAAGGAAGTGGATAAACTCGAAGCTGCGATCGCAAAAGCAACTAAGGTTAATCCTCATAGCTATGTCAAAGCACAAGCCCAAGCCGAAGTCTCTAAATGGAGTCGCACCCTACTCGATATTGGGAAAACATTCTGGAAAAACCAAGATTTTGCTGGGTTGGTGACGGTAGCTGGCAAGATTCCAGCTAACACTTCTTTGTATGAGGAAGCCCAAGACTGGATTCGCTTGGGACGTGCTGCTCAAATCGCTTCGCCAGATAACTTCCTGACCTTAGTAGATGCTCTCTCCACCATACGCCAAATACCTCGCCAGAGTAAAGTACAATCTGAGGCAGCAAGTTTTGCTAAACTTTGGGAACAACAGTTACAAGACGATCTCCAGTTAAAACTAGCAAGCTTGACTGCTAGCTTTGGGCAAGAAGCAACTTTGGCAATGGCAATCCAGCAAGCATCGTTAATTTCACCAAATCGTCCCCAACGCCTGATGTCTCAGTCGTTGATTGCTCAATGGGGCAAGGAAATTCAGGAAATTGAAGATAGAAAGACGCTCGGGCGTGCCCAACAGATTGCGGCGGTAGGCACTACTGAACAATTGAAGGCAGCAATCGCCCTCGCCAGTAAAATTAACTTGGGTCAACCCTTGCGCTTGACGGCTCAAAATGACATTGCCCAATGGAATCGACAAATCGAAACCCTTGAGGATCTTCCGATTCTGGATTTAGCCAGAGCATTAGCCCAACGTCGCGATTTAGTAGGAGCCATTGCCACTGCCTCTCAAATTCGAGCTAATCGAGCCTTATATCCTGAATCCCAACGAGAAATCAACCAATGGGTTGGTCAAATTCAGGCTCATGAAGATCTTCCCATTCTTGAAGCAGCCAAAGCCCTAGCTGCCCAAAAACGTTTCGATGCCGCTATTGCCACTGCCTCTCAAATTACTCCAGAAAGATCCCTTTATCAAAAAGCCCAAAATGCGATCGCATTTTGGCAGTCTCAACTTGCGACAGGGAATTGAGAAGCCAGGGGATAGTGGACAGTTGATAGTGGACAGTTGATAGTGGATAAGGGATAGGGACTGGGGAGGAAAGCAAATTATCGTAAAAGTTACATCGTAACAACTAATTACAAGCAACCGATCGCAAAAAACCAATGACCAATGACCAATGACAAACAATCAACTACCAACAATCAAAATCTTACTAATTGGTGAAGATCCAATTTTTAAATTGGGCTTAATTTCTGGATTGGGAAGGTTTGGGGATTTGCAAGTTGTGGGGGAAGTTGATAGCAGTCTAGACGCGATAGCGAAGCGCAGCTGCGAAGCGCAGATTGCAAGATTGGATGGTTGGGGGGGGGATAATGGTATAGATGTGGTAGTTTTAGAATTATTATTGAGTTCGAGTAACTCGAGTGTGCTACCGGGATTATCTCTATGTCAAGAGATTAAAGCCAAGTATCCCCAATTGCCAATTTTACTCCTAGCCACTGTATCGGAATCTGCCCAATTAGTCGCAGCCAAAGAATTGGGCATTGAAGGCTATTGCCCCAAAGGATGCGGGATTGCCATGATTGTCGAAGCTATCCGTCAGTTGAGGGCAGGGCAATTTTATTGGCAGATGTTGCCCACACCACCACCAAATATAACTTCTGTTTTAACTACAGCTAAGTGGTATGACCAGCTACGTCAGTCAGGATTGCGACAAATTCTGGATAATTTAGCTGAAATTAACACTAAATTAGAAAATTGCGATGCCGAAAGCAAGCGAAGCAATCGCTCTCCTCTCGATTTGCTATTCTGGCGCGGCAGGCAGAGGGAACTTTTGGTAGCACAGTGGCTAGTTAATCGATTATTACCAACTCCTCCCCAGCATCCCTTATTACCTGCCATTAACCAAACTTCAAGAGTCACTATAACCAGCCAACAACCAACAACCCAAATCAAAAATCAAAAAACTTCTCATTCCCCATTGTCCCAACTGACAACCAATAGTCAAGAACAGAATTTTACCCCAGCTCCGTACTCCAGCCTGGCCAATTTAAGCAATATTCCTTTAGAAATAGATATTCTTGAACTTGACAAAAAGCGCGATCTCCTGTATATGGTCAGACAAAAATTTGAAGAGATTCTAGAGGAGTTGCGGCTAGCCGAGGTAAAAATAGAACAGCTTACCCTTATGCGATCGCGTTTATTACAAGATTTGTGGCAAATTTCCCTAACAGACTTTTTTGGCAAGTATCACACCCTAACCCTAGGAGATAGACAAATAGAAATAGTCAATATTTTACTAAAAGATGGGGACATAGTTCAACCTGTAATTTTAGATAAAATTCCCCTAGTTGTTGAGTTAATAGCCAATCGACTATTTGACAAGTCTTTAACAATTGATAATGTCGCCTATTCTGCGAGGACACCAGAAGCGATAGAGAGAAGAGAAATCCTCCAGCAAAACTTAATTATTCAAACAGCAAACGCCGTTGTCCAACCATTATTAAACAGGTTAGGAGATTTAGAAATAATCAAACAAAACTTTTACGATCGCAGTTTAATATCATCGCGAGAAATTGCCAGATTTAGAAATAATCTATCATGGAAGTATCGACGATGGGAACTAGTGGATGAGCCAATCGCCATTTTTGAGAGTCGTTACGATTTACTTGTCATCAGCGATATCGGGATCAAAAAAGTTAGTATTTATTCCCCTCGGCGACAGGAACTAGAGCAACTGAATGGTATCAGACTAGCCGTAACCATTATCTACGAATTTCAGGATGCGATCGCGCCTCGCTTGCAAGGAGTTGTGAGTTGGATGGGAAAAGGAATTGTTTACATTTTGACACAAATATTAGGTAGAGGAATTGGTTTGATTGTGCGGGGGATAATTCAGGGAGTTGGTAGCGCTTTGCAGGAGACGCGATTTGGTAAGGGTGCGGAAAGAGGGAAGTAGTTACAAAACCCGCCGTAGCATTAATTAAAAGGATCGTAGTAAAAGTCCATTTTAACTGAGATCTTGCACCATTCTCAATAGCATGGAGGCTCTGCCTCCCAACCCTTCCAGGTTGAACCTGGGAACCAGAATACTGAGGATCCGCCTCTTATTGAAACTGGTACAAGATCTGAATTTTAACTGAGATCTTGCACCAGTTTCAACAACCCCTTGCATTTAGGATCAAAATGTGAAATAAAGGGCGTATAAACAATAAAGTAGGAAATGTTAACAGTTTTTAATTACGCCCAATCCATTGAAATTTTGGTTTGAGCAGTTCATAACTTACCTCCTGATTAGAATTGGCAAGGAATAGGACAATAAGTTAATCCCGATCAAATGTACTTTATCCCTTTTGATATAGAAAAAAATCTGCTAGATTTTCCTGGTGAAGGACATAAAATACTGGCAGAGGCAAGATCGCAACGATATAATATAGGACTACCAAGACACCTTATGACGTTGTTTCAACTTCAATCCTGAATTAAGAACAACCTAGTTTGAGAATATGTCCTAACCT
>DOIX01000181.1:0-22247 GCA_003511885.1 Cyanobacteria bacterium UBA11153 | reverse complement strand
AATATGTCCTAACCTTAATGCGTAGGGCTATAGAATCCGTCAACTTTGTCCAGAGGATATCGCTAATATCGAAAACAGAATTAATCTATTGTTTACTAATATAAAGCGATCGAAGATAGAATAGATGGATGGGGGTAAGGCTCAGTACAATAGAATTAACTAGGAGGAAGCCTTAGATTAAGGGCTTTTTCAGAAATACCTAATAACTCCCAATTGCCAAACTACCTTATGCAAACCAAAGCTTTTAGCGAACTTTTCTCACTCTTCAATACATCCAGCCCAGAGACATTAGAATGGCTCCTATCTGTTGCAGTAGAACACGAGTACCCAGCAGGTAGGGCAGTTTTAATGGAAGATGCCTGGGGTAATGCAGTTTACTTTATTATCTCTGGCTGGATCAAAGTCCGCCGCCTTTACGGAGATAATGCCGTTACCCTAGCAATTTTGGGCAAGGGCGATTTTTTTGGCGAAATGGCAATTCTTGATGAATCTCCGCGCTCGACAGATGTGGTTGCCCTTTGCCCAGTTAAATTATTAAGTATTTCTGCACAACGTTTTGTCCAAACCCTTTTCAAAGATCCCCAATTACATCACCGCATGTTGCAATTAATGGTGCGACGCTTGCGGATGACTAATCTTCGCTTTCAACTCCGCCATCAACCACCAGCAGTTAAGTTAGCCAATACTCTGGTTAATTTGGCTGAGAGTTATGGAAAATTAACTAAACAGGGAACAGAAATTCTGAACATTCCTTATAAAGATTTAGCAGAAGTGACAGATATTAGTGTTGACAATACCTCAAAAATTATGGAGAAGTTAGAAAGTAAAGGCTGGATTAAGGTTGAATTAGGAACACAAACATTATTACTAATAAATCTTAAGCAACTTACTAATTTAGCAGGACAGATTTCCAGTTAGTAGCGCTTTAGGAAGTCAAAAGTAAACAGAATCTCCCCTTGCAGGAGAGGGGCTGGGGGAGAGGTGAAGATATTTTTTTATGGCTATTTACTTAGTTTTTCTGAATTCCATAACAAAAGCGACCAATAATAGATTTATTCCCCTCACTATTCATTAAATCGATTGTAATTGTTTTTAACTCGCCCAAGAATTTTAATAAATTATGAGTTTTTGATCCATCTTGACTGTTTTCACTTGAATTCCAATCTTTCCACCAACTAGGTTCTTGCAAATCTTTGACTAATGCTTCTACCTGGAAAAAGTAAACTCCTGGTTGTTGAAAATTACTCGATTTAATTTTAGTAGTAAAATCTAAGTTTTGGGAATTTGATAGTTTCCATTCACTGATTTCTATGGCTTTTTCCAGTTGAGGATCGGTGGATTGTTTAAATTCTTTGTCAAATGTATCGAAGGTTTGAATTTGTATTTTTGTGGCAATTGAATTTGATTCAATTGGTAAAGTGTGGCTTAATTGCTTGAATGGTACGCTATATTCGATCGGAAATTCTTCGCTGGCGTTTTTATCGATTTCTAAAAGTTCAATGGGTTCATTATTAATTTCTACTGCGACATTACCATCATTGAGAGAGAGAGGACTGTTAAGCTGAGATGGTAGTTGGGGAGAGCCTTCAATATGGGTTAATTGGCTAACAATTGATGTGGAAAAAATTACTAATTGACTATCTTTTGGCAAGTCTTCTTCCTCACGGAGTTTAGCAAACTTATCGAAGTAATAAGCAATATCGGTCTCAGGACCGATAAAAATAACATAAAATGGATGCCACTTTTCTGGTTCTTTACCTTCAGTATTATAAGGAAATTTATCCCCTCCTATACCGACATCATAAATAGTACCGTTAAATTCACTTTTGCTGGCTAAAATGCCGACAGCGTATCCTTGGCGTTGGGAGTTAAGATAATTTTCCTTAATTTTCTGACTAAGTAAGGTTGTATCTGCTTCTTTTTGATATAAATCGGTAATAATAACTGACAGTTTATCTCCCTCATCTGGTGGTGTAATAGCTGCTTCGATTTGACTGACTGATTGGAGGGGAAAATTAGGGTTACTACCGTCATAAAATTTGGGTAATTGTGCTTGGCGAAATTGTTCGCGGGTAATGGGTTGGATAGTTGTGCCCAGGCGATAGTATTGTAAAGTAGGTTGGGATCGCTTCCCAGCAGTTGCTAAAATACTATTCAATAATTCTATGGTTTGGACATAACGACTTGTAGTATTTTTCACGTAGCCTTCCATTGAGGGAGTACCGTCTACATAGATAGCAATTGTAATTTTATCCGATGGGGGAGGCTGAGTATTAGGTAAAGATGTATCGCAGGTTAAATTTACCGATTTCGGTATGCAGGCAACTAAAAGAAGAAAAGTGGCGATCGCAAGAATGAGCCATCTGAATCGAATCATGCTAGTATTATAGGTATTTAGGAGTATAGGCTAATTTTAGTCTATTTTTTAGCCTTGACATGCCATTCAGGTGCGTTACGCGAAAGCACCCCGTATCAGTAACTCTACCAAGAGTAGTTGCTGGGTAAGTTTTATGAATCCTTAGCGCTGCGATCGACTGCCATCAGAGAAAATTTTGGGTGTACTACAATTGGGATAATGGGGCGATTGGCGTGAGGTTTAGCGTAAGGGGGAAGAAGAATTCCCCGCGCTTTGCCTGTTTTCTTTCTCGTATTGCCGACTTAACTTAAAGGGATAAATGAAAGCTGGAGAAATTATTCGGATTATTGTTTTGAGTATAATTGGGGCTGTTTTGATGTTTTTGGTACAGCCTTGGATTTATCAAAATCGACTCATCCGCATCACGGATGTGCCCAGAATTGAGGCTTGGGTTAGTAATTATTATATACCAGGAGCAACTGTGGTATTTCTTGTGTCGGTAGTAGCTACTTTATTGTGGTACGTGATGGCAGTACAAGCTAGGGTGAATACTGCTGGCGATACTTTTCGCTGGCAGATGATTTGGTGGCTGTTTTTGCTCTTTCCTATTTTAAGTATTTGTGTGGCAATTGGCTTTTTTGGTGGTAGTCAGGATGCACTTTTGTCTTTGACTGGCTTTTTGGTTTTTGATGGGATATTTTGGCTGTTTTGGCTGCCGACGGCGACTAGTTCTCCGGCTTCTTTAATGTATATTCCTCCCGGATCTTTTACTATCCGTCGTGTAATTGGATTTTAGGTGAATATTAGTGTATTTTGAATTAAAGGAACTAGAGAAACATGGAACCCATCACGATAGGTCTTTTTTTAATAGGTGCATTAGGAGTTTTAGCAAATATAGCACAGATTTCTGAGTTTATACTGGATCGCACGAATCAACCAGGACCGTCACCTCAACCAGGACCGTCACCTCAACCTATAATACCAATCTTGCCTGGAGATAATCCAGCATTACTGCCAATGGTGGAGGAACCGCTATTGCTACCAGGAAGACAAAGCAATAGCATTTATGTAGAGCGTCCACCAATTGAAACCCAGTGTTACAATGAGATTTTGAATCCGAACACAGCTTTAATCAGGATTAAAGGTTCTGATAAAATGGGAAAAACTCAACTAGTTTCTCGGATTTTGGATAAGGTACAAGAGATAAATTATCGCACAGTATACATAAGCTTTAAGCAAGCAGAATCAACAGTTTTTACAGAGAAAAAGCAATTTTTACAGTGGTTTTGTGCTATAGTTTCCAGACGATTAGATCTGGAAAATAAGTTAGCAGATTACTGGGACGATATTTATGGCAGTAACGATAACTGTACCATCTACTTTGAAAGGTACTTATTGGCACAAATTAACCAGCCCATAGTCCTAGTCTTATCTGAAGTAGAACTGATTTTTCCCCATGACAACATTGCTCCTGACTTTTTTGGATTACTGCGATATTGGTATCAGAATATCAATAATAGCGAAATTTGGAAAAAACTTAAGTTAGTGTTGGTACACTCCACAGAAGTTTACATCGACCTAGATATTAATCGATCTCCCTTTAACGTGGGAATACCCATTGAATTGCTAGACTTTACCAGAGATCAGGCAAGTAATTTAGTCGAGCAGTATCAATTGAATTTGGATGCTAGTAAAATTGAGTCATTGATGGCAATGGTGGGAGGACATCCTTATTTGTTAACTTTAGCTTTTGAGAAGATTAAATCCGGGCAAATTACTGTCGATCAAGTGTTAAGTACTGCGGCTACAGAGGGGGGAATTTATGACGATTATTTGCAAGAACTCTGGTCGATTCTGAAAGATCGTACACAATTGTTTAACGCGATGAGACAAGTACTTGACACAGACAATCCAGTTGGATTAGAAAAGAAGCATAGGTTCCAGCTAAACAGTATGGGGTTGGTGTGTCTAAAAGACAATAAAGTGACTATCCGTAACAATTTATATCGTGAATATTTCTGCTATTGTTTTGGTATCACCCAATGAGTAATGAGGAAGGTAGGGAATATAACTATAAAGTTGGTGGTAATTTAGACAAAGATGCCCCCAGCTACGTGTCTCGAAAAGCTGACAATGATTTGTATAAAGCCGTAAAAGCTGGGAATCTTTGCTATGTGTTTAATTCCCGGCAAATGGGTAAGACAAGTTTGGCAGTACAAATGATGAAAAAGCTGGAAGAAGACGAATTTGCTTGCGCTGTCATTGATATATCGGGAAGTGGCACTGATCTTACACCAGAACAGTGGTACATGGGTGTAATTGCCAAACTAGTAAGCGGTTTTGACCTAAAAGATTTTCAGGATTCTGATTCTCCGAAGTTATCAAATTGGTGGAGATCTAAAGATTTGCAATCTTGTCCGGTTCGATTGAGCCTGTTTGTTGAGGAAGTATTATTAGATCGGATATCTAAGAAAATCATTATTTTTTTTGATGAAATTGATTCTATATTTAGGTTTGATTTTAGGAATGATTTTTTTGAGTGGCTTAGGCATTGTCATAACAATCCCCTACCAAACTACAAACGCCTGAATTTTGTCTTATTGGGGGTAGCAACTCCCTACGATTTGAAAAAAGATCAAACTGGTACACCATTTAACATTGGTCAATCTATTGAGCTGGATGGCTTTAAGTTAAATGAGATCGAACCTTTAACTAGAGGCTTAGAAGGGAAAGTAGATTGTCCCGACGTAGTACTGGAAAATATATTGTCCTGGACAGGTGGTCAACCGTTTTTAACTCAAAAGCTGTGTAAAATAGTCTTCGATTCTCCTAAATCAGTACAAGCTGATAAGGAAGATGTTTTTATCCAAGATATAGTAACATCGCACTTAATTAACAATTGGGAATCAAATGATGAGCCACCACATCTCAGAACAATTCGCGATCGCATTCTCAAGAGTCAGAATCCCCGTCAACTCCTGGAAATCTATAAGGATATTTTACAGGCGCAGGATAAAAAGATCGGATTTGATAATAACAATCGACAACACATGGAATTGAGATTATCTGGTTTGGTGGTAAAACAGGAGGACAACTTAAAGATTTACAATCGAATTTACGAGAAAATTTTTAACGAGTCTTGGGTTGAAACTGAACTGAATAAATTGTCATCTCCCTCAGAAGTTTCACCACCCGTATTACCTATTTATACTCCTATCTATATAGACAACAAAGCAGAAGAACAACTGTATGAGGAATTGAAAGCTGGCAGATTTTGTTATGTCCTGAGTTCCCCGCAAATGAGACAATCTAACATGATGCGACGGGTAATGGCAAGACTAGAAGCGGAAGGTATCGCTTGTGCAATGCTTACTCTTCAGCAGATTGATGGCAGGCGTTCCCCTGATAAATTTAAGGGTGAGTCAGGTGAGAAGTGGTGGTATTTCCATTTTTATGGACAACTTGTAGATAGATTTCAGATATCGCAACAAATTAATAAAAAGAAGTGGTGGTGGGATTTCAATCAATCGCTATCACCAGCCAAACGATTGGATCGATTCATTGAAGTGGTACTGCTGGAGAGAGAACCAACACAGCAAAGAATTGTGATTTTCATTGATGAAATTGATAGCATTATCAATCTGAATTTCTCTATAAATATTTTTTTAAACATTATAGAATTTTGCTATTACAAGCGAAACCAAAAACCTAAATATAATAGACTGTCTTTTGCCCTGCAAGGAAAAGCTCTTTCTGTGGAATTTATCCAAAATGCTAGCAGTTCTGACGTTGTGATTAGAGAGGTGTTGAAATGGACAAATGGTCAACCCTTTCTAACGGAAAAGCTATATGAAATTATCTGTAATGCTAATAAAGAAGCTCCCATACCTGATGGTAATGAAGCGGAGTGGGTTGAAAGACTGGTACGAGAAAAGATAATTGAAGATTGGGAAAATCCAGAGGAACCAGGATATTTGAGAGTAATTCGCGATCGCCTTCTAAATTTAGCAAAATTAAACCCTGGTATTCTGGAATTATATCAGCGAATTTTACAAGGTGAAGTTGTTCGAGTTGATGATAGTCCAGAAGTAATGGAGTTGATGCGATTGGGATTAATCGTTCAGCAGGAGGAACGATTAATAATTTATAACCGTATATACGAGTCTGTTTTTGATCGGAATTCGCTCAATCTGGAAGCCAATAAAAATCCGAACATAGATTCTTCAAATAAACCAGAAGTAAAAGCCCAATCCCAGCCGAGTTCAGAAAATGGGGTCAAGGTTGATATTCTCTCTTCAAAGCCAAGATCGCAGAGTTCAATAATTAGACAGATTCTGACGGAAATCGCAACCTATTTCAATATATTCAAGCGGTGGTTTAGACGCAACTTGCCTCGACCATCTCTGTTGTTAATTTTGTTTGTTGTGACTGCTATATTCATAGTGGTACAACATTCAATTAGACCTCCAGTAGATTCCACAGATAAACTAGCAGGAGCAATTGAACGTATAAAGAATGAAGCTTTAGATGCTTTAAAACAGTTTGAATCAAAAGAATTAGATGCACTAGTTAAATCCGTCCATGCTGGCAAAGAATTGAATAATCTGATTATTAAAAACAGTCGGAAAGACTATCCTACCAGTCCTATATACGCTTTACAAAAGATTCTATACAACATATACGAACGCAATTATCACCAAGAACATAAAGCCCCAGTTCGGAATGTGAGTTTTAGTCCGGATGGGCGGTGGATTGCTACCTCTGGGGAAGACGGTACAGTGCGAATCCGGAATCAATTAGGCCAAGTAAGATTTTTTACAGAGGCTAATCAGGGTAATATAAGGAATGTAACTTTTAGTCCGAAGGAGCAATTTATTATTACTTCTGGAGACAATGGTACAGTCCGATTCTGGGAGTGGGAAGAGAAAAACCAGCCGCGAGTTTTACTATTGCAGCCTATTGGTTCACCATTGAAGGCTTATGATGAAGGAGAAGTACTCAGTATTAGTTTGAGTCCAGATGGTAAAACCCTTGCCACAGCAGGAGGTAATGAGGGTTTAGTTAAACTTTGGGATCTTACCTCACGTCCGTTCATACCTAGTCCAACTAGTCTAACCAATGCTAGTAATAAAGTTGAACGTGTAGTTTTTAGTCCTGATGGGAAAACCATTGCTGCAGCCGAAAAAGGAGGTAAATTAGAATTATGGAATGAGTCAGGGGACAAGATAAAGCCTTTATTTGACAATCAGCAAGGTGGAATAGAAAATGTAAATTTTAGTCCAGATAATCAAACTATTGCTACGGCAGGAAGGAATGGCACAGTAGCAGTCTGGAATTTGGATAAAAATTCTAAAATTTTTTCATGGCCGACTGGTGACAAGAAGATTTTTAGCCTAAGTTTCAGACCAACAGATGGAAAATTAATTGCCACAGCAGGAGAAAGTGGTACAGTAAAACTATGGGATTTATCAAGTAACCCCCCTGATGAGGTTGCTGAATTAAACGGTCATGATAAGCGAGTATATAGTGTCAGTTTTAGCCCGGATGGAAAGTATTTGTCTACGGGAGGGTTCGATGGCACAGTTCGCTTCTGGAAACTAGATAACATTGAAAATGAATTTCAATTTATTCATACCGCTCAAAATATTGAGAAGATTGCTATAGGTGTCACCGCTGATGATAGACAACGTTTGGTTCTTCTCAAAGACGATCGCACTATAGAACTTCGAGATATTGAGACAAAGGGAAAAATAGATTTACAGGAGAATCCGGGCAATGTGATAGATATCAGTCTTAGTCCTGATGGTAAAACTATAGCTACTGTCGATCCAGAAGGAACGGTACGGCGTTGGGATTTATCAGGCGATCAGTTAGGAAGTCCACGGGAAACAGATTCTAAGGCTACAAAAGTGATTCTCAGTCCAGATAAGAAGTCTTGTCTCATTCTGAAATCAGATGGTAAAGCTAGCTTTTGGGAACTCTCAGGGTCGAACGAAATTCCCTTAAATAATCTACAAAATATAGTTAATACTTTGAGTATTAGTCATGATGGACAGTTCATTGCTACTGGTGCAGATGATGGCACGGTAAAATTATGGAAGTACTCTGAGGATAAGATTATAAATCATCGAGAGTTGAAAGCTCATAAAACTGGAGTATTAGTAGTAAAGTTTAGTCCAGACAATAGTCATATCGTTACTATAGGAGAAGATAACACTGTCAAACTTTGGACTGAACAGGGGGATAACTGGAATGGAACTCAATTACCTATAACTCAAGCCACTGTAGCTGATTTTAGTCCAGATGGTAAATTAATCGCAATTGGTGGAAATAATTCAATAGTCAGTATCTGGAATTTATCAGGAGAACAACGTGCTGAATTTAAGGGTAATTGGCAGAAAACCGTGAGTCTGAGTTTTACACCCAATGGAGAGGAAATTGTAGCGGCAGGAAACAACGGAATAGTCGAAAAATGGCCGATTGAAACTTTAGAAAAACTGTTAAATCAAGGCTGCGAGTGGCTAAAAGATTTTATTGCTACCCATCCCGATAAAAAAGTAAGTTGTAATGTGAAAACATAAGTCACCAGCCCCTCGCCTAAAAAGGAGAGGGGTTCTGGTAAAATTACTGAATCACTATTACTCTCCCTGAATAGCTGCGAGCAACATCTGTTTATTAACCAGATCATCCTCACTATCAACCACATCAGTATTATCGCCCTTCAATAACCTCTCCACCGTACCAATAGCCAGCCTTTGACGAATCTGCTTCAAAGCCTTAATCTGTCCTGAATGTCCTGCTTCCTTGCACCAAAGCGCGATCGCATTCGAGAGATTTTTTATATTATCGGGTAATGGTGCAATTAACTGGGCTAATTCAGCTAAATCTTGGGGAGTAAATAGGGATGACTGATTATTTAATAATTCCCTAAAAGCGGTAACATTCTGCTGATAAAATAAATTTGCAGCTTGTTGAACAACTGTCAAGGATAAATCTAAAGCTTCTGCGATTGTCTCCTCTCCCAAACCCAACTCAATCAGTCGCGGTATGGCTTGTAACTTACTTTTCCTTTCACCTTTTTGTTCACCTTCTGCTAACCCTTCTGCTAATCCTTCTGCTAATCCTTCTTCCTTAGCTTCCTGATAAACCTTTGTTTGTTTGATTTCAGCTAAACCTAACATGGCTTCAATCTCCTGACGGCTTTTTTGCGGTAATTTGTAAATAACGATGGTTTCAATTAAATCAATTAGATCCCGTTTCGTAGTTTCATCAGTTAACTCTTCCTTGGCTTGTGCGATTAAACGTTTTGCCATTTGGGGTGCTGTTTTTTCTGACTCAATCACTAGTTTAACAACTCCAACGCCAAGAGAGTTAGCGGCTGCGGCTGGTAACTCATCCAAGTAAATGCGCTGTACTCTATCTAGGCTGAGGATTTCGCCAAACTGGAAAGTTTGTTCTCTTTCCATACTGCGAGTGGGATAGATAACCACAACTCGCCAAGGATGGCGAGGTTGATATTGTCGCAAAAAAAGGAACAGTTCCCCAAATAGACGGTAATATAAATTTTCATCCGGCTGAAACTGAACCTCAACTGCATAGAATGGTTTGTCTGAATCGTCAGTGGTGGGTAAAAATAAACCATCTAGGCGGAAGGATGTTTGTTTGATTTCACGGGATGTAAACTGATAGGAATTGGCTTCAGATGGCGCACAATTAATCAGTTCAAAGAAGATGCTAGGGCAGGCTCTAAATAGATTGTAAAAGATGCTGTCTGTTTTCACTAACTTGCCAAATCCAGATTGATATAATTATCAATATATCAATTATCGTACACTCTCAATCTTAATCCACTGTTCCTCACAAGTCCGGATGTATTACGTTTGGTTCCGCAAAGTACCCTTCTGGTAGTTTGCGGTTCAAATCTGAAGCGATATAGGTAGCCCAAGCGTTGTGAAAAGCGTGCCAGTGACGGCGACTACTTAAAGGTGGATGAAAATGATCTAGCAATCCCATGATATAATCCTCACTATAAACTAAGGTAGCGGATAAATCTTTGAGGTAAAATTTGTAAATTAATAGATATCCTCTAGGTGCATTTGGCAAACGTTGTTTAATCGGATTTTAGGTGAATGTCACTCTATATTATCGGAATTGGTGGTACGGGCGCGAAGTGTATTGAGGCAGTGATACAACTAGCGGCGGTGGGCTTGTTAACTCAGGAACCTATTCGGGTTTTATTTGTTGATGCAGATGAAACTAATGGTAATCTGGAAAGGGCTAGAAATAGTCTGGGTATTTATAAACAATGCTATCAGTTACTGGTTGGGGGAGATAAACGGCAATGTCCGTGGTTGAAAACGCCGATTGAGTCTCTGGATTTGTGGTCTCCCTTCGATAATCGCAGCACTCAGAAAAATCTCGGCTCATTTTTTAATTATAATAGCCTCAGCCAAAATTATGAGGCTTTGGGATATTTATTTGATGTTCTTTATACTAAGGACGAGCGTGAGGTAACATTAGATGTAGGGTTTCGCGGTAGACCAGCCATTGGTTCAGCGATTATGAGTCAGGTGGATTTGGATGATTTGGAGGAAGAACCTTGGGGGACAATGTTGAAGTTAATTCAAGCGGATGTGGGTGGTGGTAAGTCTCCGAAAATTTTCCTCTGTGGCTCAATTTTTGGTGGGACAGGTGCTTCTGGATTGCCGACATTGGGGCGGTTAATTGCTAATAAGTTACGCAATTTGAACGTCCGCGATCGCGTTAAAATTGGTTGCTTGTTTGTTTTGCCTTATTTTGGCTTTTCTCCGCCACCTGGGGAAGATCCAGATGGCGTATATGCCCGTGCCGAACAGTTTTTACTAAATACGGAAGCCGCCCTCCGCTATTATGTGACTCAAGCCCAACAAACCTTTAATACGGTTTATTTATTGGGGAATCAAAACTTATCCCAAGTTAAGTTTAGTATCGGGAAAAATACTCAGCGGAATGAACCGCATTTTATCGAACTTTATGCGGGGTTAGCAGCGCGACAATTTTTGCTGCATAGTCCCTCGGAACCGGGAACTGTGGTATTAATTAGTCGGGGGGATATCGGCAGGCTGACTTGGCAGGATTTACCAGAATCAACTATTGTCAAACCAGCCCTAGTTAATGGGACGAGATTTGCCTTTGCTTGGCTAGCAAATATTGCTCCCGAATTAGCAGTAGCCAAGAAAATCGGGGTGGATAGTTTTCAAAAGGGTGCGCCTTGGTTTAGCAAATTCTTCCGCCCTAGCCAAGGGATGTTGGGAAGTCTTTTAACCAGGAAAGGGGAGGAATTACCAGATTTTAATGAAGCCAAAGAACAAGAAGCGATTGGAGTAGTGAGTAACTGGTGTAAAGATTATTTACGCTGGCTGTCCGAACTCCATAGCTGTGAAAGTGATAGAATTGAATTATTCAGGATGAATATTGTCGCCGCGCTGAAGGGGGAAGATTTACCAAATTTAGTATTTGGGGATAGCCGAGATAAGACCAGGCAAGCTAAGGATACTGTACAACAATTACGGGAACAGCTCGATCCTCAAATTGTCGCGCCACCGAATCAAGGTACGGTAGGATTAGCTAAGTCTCTTTATATTCTCTCTCGGTTGAGATAAACAGGTTCGTAGTAAGCACTTCAGTGCTTATTTCTTCTGACTTTTGGGGCACTGAAGTGCTTACTACAAACAACAGCGATATCACCGGACATATTATAATAGTGTGAGTGGTGCGTTAGCTGGCGCATAACGCACCCTACAGATAGACTTTCACTCAAAACTCCCCCACTCACTACTCCTTACTCCCCTAAAATGCCAAACCCACAGCCCAATCAGAATCAGGTAGCTTTATTGCTACCTCAATTAAAACCAGATTGCGATGTCAAAGCTGCTGATGCGGCGGGAAAATGGGATTTTCAAACCACAAAAGCTTTTGCAAATGTAGCGTCCAGTTTAGATTATAAAGCGCCGGGGGAAGTTAAAAGTGTCAGTTCCGTACCGACGATGTGGGCGCGTCCCCTGTCGATAGAAATGGCACTCCACAATCTTCAGCATCCCATTCGTTTGCAAACTATTGAAGAGTGGGAGGGAATGTTAGCTGCAATTGCCTTAGCTGAGGTAAGAGGATTTCCCATAAGTGCGAAGTTGGTAGCACTTGGTTTCTTAAAAGATCGAGATGAATTTGCCCGTGCTTTATATCAACTTTTACCCGATCCAGTTAATACATTATATCAAGAACAGGGGCAACATCCTTGGCAAGATATCTATATATTTTTATGGAATGGCAAGCCTGTGGGGATGAGTTCGCCTAGCACGATTATTTGTCCATCTGAGGAGGGAGAATGGCAGGGATTACCTTGGTGGAGAGAGGGGAGATTGCACTCTCCGCTTAATTTTATTAATATTAGTGAGAAAGCCTTACTTTGGCGCTGGTTAGAAAATCTGCGGGCTGAGTTAACTAAGCATAATGGTAAACGTCACGCCGTCAATGCAATTGGCGCATTAGTCGATAACTTTCGTGCTAAATTAGGCACAGCTCCAGATCAGCCTTTAACTCTCAGTGACAATTCCCAATTTTTTGATGTTCCGATTAACCGAGGAGTACTTAAAGCCCTCAATAATCCGGTAAAATCTCAACCTAAACCTTCTAATGTCCGTTTAATTCCCAGTCCTAGTAAAGGGGAAGTACCAGACTTACTAATTATAGACCCAGAGATTGCTGCGGCTTGGCATATTCCTCCCCAAAATATTTGGGTTCATGGGGGAAAAACTTTAGCTTCCTTAAAAATAGAGGAATTGCGGAGGTTGCCTGATGTACGGTGGATTGAATCGAAAGATTTATTTCTGCCAGAATTTGTATTTATCGATCAAGAGGATGCTTTACCAGGAGCATTTTTACCAAAGGAAATTCAACGTTTAGCATTCAATGGGGAACGGATTACGCCCCTAATTCCCCTCAATCCTATCCTACTAGATTATTTCACTCCAGAGGACTTAATTCGCCGCATTCAATTTCAACCCATTAATAGTAATGAAGGTTCCCAAGTCCGAGTAAGTTTGGACTTGCCCTTAGCAGGAGTAAAAGATGGCAAACCTCCAGAAAACTATCGCTTATTTAAAGATTACCCTATTAAAGAAGAAAACACCTTAAAAGAAGTGCCCGTATTAGAAATATGGCCTAATTTTCAGGCAAAAGGCTGGAAATCCTATTACGCATTTTACTACGATGCTGAGTATGGTGAGGAAACATTCCAAGTTAGTTTTCCCACCGCCAAGGAACCCCATATCTTCAAAGATGGGAGAGGCTGCTATCAAATCGCTCATTTAGAAGAATTTCCCTCAGCTATTAACTGTCAGGATAGTAACAGAAATCTGATTGGTTTGATTTTACTGAAAACTTCAGAAGAAATCCCGCAGTCTACTAGTTGGATAGTCGGAGTAGATTTTGGTACTTCCTTCACTAATATATATGTAAATAGAAATGGCATCGTCGAACCTTTACAACTAGAAAATCTCCATCTCAAGGTGACAGAAATTCCCAGAGATACGCGGATAACTGTTTTATTTGAATACTTTATCCCCGAAAACTTTATCCCGGTGGATCAACCTTTACCTCTATCCAGCGTACTGACAACTAGGGGAAAAACATCAGTTAGTCAAGGCAAAGAACGTCCTATATTTGATGGAAGAATTTACATGCCATCTTACCAAAGATTTGGGACTAGACCTCCATGGATTGAAACGGATCTAAAGTGGAAAAATTTCAGTTTAAATCAGCTATTTCTCAAACACTTAGCCCTGCATATCTCAGCTATAGCGGCTAAAAATAGCGTAGCAGAAATTCAGTGGAGTTTATCATTTCCATCTGCCTTTTCTCGCAGCGATAAGAACAAGTATAGCAGAACGTGGCAGAATTTAACTCAGGAATTACAAGCTAGTACGGGAATTAATCACATTTGCCCAGAGATTGATGATTTAGACAAATTCCGCACTGAAAGTTTAGCCATTGCCCAATATTTTGCGGATTGTGAGGGACACGATTTAGTTAATACTACTTGTATTGATGTGGGAGGCGGGACTTCAGATATTTCTATCTGGGAAGAAAATCGGCTGGTTCATCAATGTTCAGTTCAGTTGGCAGGTAGAGATCTATTTTCGCAATTTTTAGGACTGAATTTGAAGTTTATGAGCAAAATTTTATTTAGGGAAAAAGGTTCTGAATTTAGCGGATCAAAAGATGGTTTATTCGATCTCCATCTAAACAACTGGCTTCGCAGCAACGGAGACTACTGGCTAAGAAATGAAAGAAACTTAATGGAAGAAAATCCAGAATTTCAAGGCTTAATAAGACTGATAGCAATTGGCATGGCAGGATTGTACTATTATATCGGGATACTTCTGAAAGTTCTGTATGAAGAAGGAAAGTATAGCCGCAAGGAAATTACTCCAGTTTACATTGGGGGCAATGGTTCTCAATTGTTAAACTGGCTAGCAGAAGGAGGTAGATTCGAGCGACATTCAGAAGTTAATTTGTTGCTGAGTAGAATGTTAAGTAAAGGTTCCGGCTTTGAAGATACTGAAGAAGTTACCAGATTGACCAATAATCCCAAGCATGAAGTCGCCTGTGGATTAGTCTTAAATGAGAGCAAGCTGGAAGGGCTAACGAGAAAGGTTAAAGATTTGCCAATTGCTGGAGAAGATTGTGAAGTAAATGGTATAACAATTAGCTATTCATCCAGATTAGAGTTTCAGGATGAAGTGGAAGACTTTAAAGTTCCTCAATTAGTGCAGTTACAGAACTTCCTCCGCGATTTCAATGTAGCATTAAAAGAATTAGAAATTGAAGGAATCCAGCCTATGGAAAGCTACAAAGTCAGTAAAGTAGTAGATCGAGGTTCTAACCATAATGATAAATTATGGAGAGATACCAACAGGGAATTGACCAATGTTTTGTTAAAGATTAAAGGAAAATCAGATAATATCCGGGTTGAGCCACCATTTATTTTGGGATTGAAGGCATTGTTGAAAGTATTAGGTAAGGAGTGGGCGGAAAAATGGCGAAAGTAAAAGTTTTGGGTTCTTTAATAGATATGTGGCAAAAATTAAATTCTAATCAAGATAATATGCAGCCTCCTCAAGATGAAGATATTCAAGATAAATCAGCATCTTTACCCCCAGAATCTATAGCGGAGAATATATCCGCTTTTGCAGATATATATGAGGAGCAAATTGAGGAAGAGGGAAAAGAGCGTAAGTTATTGCTACATCTATTACAACAGGATACTGAGGAGCGGAGGCAACTGCGGCTGGTATTAGAAAATCTGCTCAAAGTAATGTTGCAGTTACAACCATCAACACTAGAAAGAGAACCAGAAAAGCCAAAGCAGGAGCAATCGTCACTTGAATCTCAGATAGAAAAACTGCAACATGAGTTGGCAAAGACGAATCAAGAAAAAGTGCAGCTTCAATCTGAAATTAATAACCTACAAACCAGATTAACATCCTTGGAAGTAGATAGCAGAAAATTTTTGCCGTCAAGTTCACAAAACATTACGCAACCTAAAACAGATACCACACCTGGAGGTCAATATGCCAAAAGAACTGATATTGAAGCTTCAAACCTAGATACAAATATAATTCTTAATTCTGAAGAAACAAACTTAGTTAAGCTATATGAAAAACAAAGAAATCAATTATCAGGATATACTACAGAAGTTTCAGAAACAGAGGAAAGTATTGGAGAACGTCTTTCTGGTAATAACCAGGCAGCAGTTTTAGAACAATCGCGGAAAGGTAACTATTGGATAATAAATGGAAAAGAGCATAAATACTTAGTTCCTCAAAAAGATAATTTAAAAATTAACACATTTAACTATGAAACAGTAGAAGCATTGTTTGAATGTCGCGGATACGAAGCCAACATATCCAGCGACTTTAAACTTATTAAACCTGGAAAAGTTAGATTGACTTCTACAGGAGACAAATGGCAACTGATAGAACGAGGTGTGCTTCAATTTTAATCAAGTTAGCGATCGACACATTAACACTTCTTATAAAAAAATTAGGTAAGGAGGGATTAAACAAATGCCAAAACAAAAAATAATCAAATCCTTACTTTTAAGCTCAGTTGTGTTGACACTTACTTCAAGTCTAATAAAAACTACCATCATCAACGCACAATCACCACCACCTAAAGAGACAACAGCACCACCGGAAGAAATACTTAGTGGAATTGTCTCCCGCTTACTCGCATCAAATCCTAAATTCAAGGAACTTTCTCAAGAAATCAGCAACTTAAAACAAGAAAATCAAAGATTAAAAGATCGAATTAATAACTTAGAAAATACCAATAAAAATTTAGCAGAAGAATTAGAAGAAAACCAATCTAGATTACAAGAACTTTCTGAAAACTTGACCAAATTAGCAGAAGAAAATAAAAATTTAAAATCTCAAGTTAATTCAGTATTCAATCAATCCAGTAGTCAATACGAATCACAACAAACATTTCAATTGGTTACCATTACAACTTTTGCCGTCGCTATGGGAGGAATTGGAGTATGTTTTTATATACTTTTCCAGAGAATTAAACAGCTAGGCATAAATCAACCTCATACTCAGAATCCCGACTTCTCACCTCTTCCACTACACGCAGAACAAATCAATATCTCAGACTTAGAATCTCCGACTCAAATCCAAAATCAAGAAACCCATTTACAAAACCTCGAATTAGATGAAAATTCAACCCATCAAACCGAGTCACAAGATGATACTTTGCCAGACTATCCTCCGATTATGCCATGGGAAATAAAAACAAACCAAGAAGTCGATAGCGTTGATAATCAAAATGAGCAAATGCCTGAAAATCAAGAGATTAATTCAGAATCTCATAGCCTAGAAGTTGAGAAGGTAGCAGAGATACAGGCTGAAGAATCCAACACTACCTCCTACGAGGAATTTGTAGAAATTTATAATACGCAACCAGGTTTTTGGTTAAAACAGGCAATTCCAGTCTCAGAAACAGATGAAAGTCTTAATCAAAGAAACATTTCCAGCAGCCAGTCAGCAGTGTTTCAACAAAATCGTCGGGGTAACTATTGGATATTAACCATAGGAGAAGTAGTTTATCTGGTTCCTAAAGTTAATCTGAGAATCAACGAATTTACCTATAAAACAGTCCAATCCTTCTTTGAATGTCGCGGATATCAAGTCGGTTACTCCAGCCAATTCAAACTCCTTAAGCCAGCCAGAGTATCTCCTGTTACTATAGAAGATAAATCTATTCCCACAGAAGATAAGTGGGAATTAGTAGAATTAGGTATCCTACAATTTTAATTGAGGAGATAGGTTGATGAACCAAGATAATTCTCCCGACAATCTAGAAAATTCAGTCCAAGTAACTGGTTCCCTAGAAATCCCCAAAATGGAGAAGATAAACTTCTCTGAATCTGAGTTATTAGAAATTTATAATCATGTTCCTCAAATTTTAACCAAAAAAGCCTTACAAGTTGGTATTACAAAAGATAGCATCCACAGAACAAATAATGTCCCCATTCTTCTCGAAACACAAAGGAAAGGTAGCTATTGGATTATCGCTATAGAAGAATCAAATTACTTGCTTTTACCTAAAAGCAATCTGATTATTAATCCCCATAGCTATCAAACTGTAAAATTATTATTCAACTGTCACGGATACGAAGCCGATAATACTAGAGAATTCACCCTCAATAAGCCTGCTAAAGTTTCACCAATGCCAAACCCACAGCAGTGGAAACTAGAAGAAATGGGTGTATTGGATTTTAGTAATATTTCTCTATTATCTCAATTACAATTAGAACTACAACAGACAAATCAAAATTATCAGCAACTCCAATCTCAATTAGCAGAAGTCACTCAAAATCACGAACAATCCCAATCTCAATTAGCCCAAATCCATGGAGAAAAATCCCAACTCATCTCTCAATTACAGGAATCTAATCAAGAACTTCAACAATTCCAATCTCAGTCAGAAGCATCTTCTGTAGAGAAATCCCTCCTTATCTCTCAATTGCAACAATCTCATCAAGAAATTCAACAACTCTACACTGAATTAGATAAGTATTATCAAGAGTGCGAACAACTCAAATTGCAATTATCTCAAGCACAAATCCAATCTGAATTATCTCAAACACAACAAGCTGTTGCAGAGATTGAGAAATTCCAATTTCAGAAAGAAAGAGCTAAAATATCTTTAGTGAAAGAGATGTGGGTGCGATCCCAATCCCAAATCGCACAATTGCAGCAGGATTGCCAGGAATTACAATCTCAATTAGACCAATTTCAGGTAGAAAAGAAGCAACTGCAAAATCAATTAGAAGAATCTCAGTCAAAGCTAACGACACTCCAATCTCAGCTAGACAAGGAAGTTCCCAGAGAAAATCAATCTCCAGAGGTAAATCCCAATCTCTATCCTAATTCAGAAGAAGCTAAAATTGTCGATTTTTATCTAAAAAATTCAGATTTATTATCGGAATATGCCATAGAAGTTTCCGAAACAGAAGAAAGCCTAAATAGACATTTACTTGGTAAGAATCAACCAGTAATTTTTCAAAAAAGCTATCGTGGTTTCTATTGGATAGTAACCCTCAAAAAACCAAAATACTTGATTCCCAAACCTAATATCATAATCAATGAATCTAATTTGAATTCATTTAAACAATTGTTTGAATGTCATGGGCATTTCATGAATAATAGCAAATTCAAACTCCTCAAACCAGCAAAAGTATCTCGTATTGATGGACAAGACAAATGGCTGCTTACAGAAGCAGGGATACTTGTATTTTACTTAGAATTTAGTCAGTAATTAGGGAATAGGGAAAGAAGGGGCTATAATTTTGGGTTGGCTGGAATTAAAAACATCCTAACTGACGACGGCGGTTGCTATATTTCAACCGCCCAGCTATTGAATCGCTTCCAGTAACACTTGTTTATTAATCTTCAACTCAGTAGTATCGACAGAATCCTGCTCATTCTCCATAGTCTTCAGAAACTCCTTCAGGGCGTTAAGCTGCACGGAATGCCCAGCTTCTCTCAACCAAAGTGCGATCGCAAAAGCTAATTCTGCCACCTCATCCGCTAATGGCGCAATCAATTCGGCTAATTCCGCCAAGGCTTCCTGATAAACTCTTGTTTGTTTGATTTCGGCTAAACTAAAGATGGCTTCAATCTCCTCTGCTTCACCAATTCCACCCCTAAGTGAATTGCCGCTTTCATACTAGTGGCATCTGCCATACCTTTACCTGCAATATCAAATGCTGTACCATGATCGGGAGATGTCCGGACAAAGGGTAAACCAATTGTGGTATTAATTGCGCGATCGAATGCCATTAATTTAACGGGAATTAAGCCTTGATCGTGGTAAAGTGCTAGGTAAGCATCTGGAAGATTTGGGATTAAGGCGTTTTCATACCAAGCTTTACCTGCTTTTACCCACATAGTATCGGGTGGTAATAACCCATCTAATTGTACGTGAGGATATTTTTGTCTTTCTCCCTCTAACCAAGGCATAAGCCAATCTTGTTCTTCTTTGCCAATTTTACCCGCTTCGCCACTGTGGGGATTTAATCCAGAAATGGCAATTCTGGGAGTTTCTAAGCCAAAATCAACCCGCAAGCATTCTAATAGTAACTCTAATTTTTCTGTCATTAACTCCGGTGTTAGAGTTTGGGGGACTTGACAAAGAGGAATATGTGTGGTAGATAAAAGGCTACGGAGTAACCAACCCGTATGAGGCGATCGCGCCACGAATAACATGCCAAATTTTTCTACTCCAGCATACTTTGCCAAGACTTCGGTTTGTCCGGGATAGTCGTATCCTGCGGCTTGCCAGAGGGATTTAGCAATCGGGGCGGTGACGATACCATCAAACTCGCCTGCTAGAGTACGCGCGATCGCAGTTTCTAAATAAGTAAAGCTTGCTGCACCACTGGCGGCATTCCCCGCACCTGGGGTAATTTGACTTTCTGTTGCTGGATCTAATTTAATGTCAAGAATGGATAATTCCTCTGGATTTGCCAGGGGATAGGAATCTTCTAGGATATGCTGTAGGTGAGTATAAGTTTTTTGCAATTGCGATTTACTGCCGACGACGACTATATCGCAATTAGCGGTAACTTCTGAATCGGCTAAGGCTTTGAGGACGACTTCTGGCCCAATTCCGGCAGGATCTCCTATAGTTAGGGCTAATCGAGGACTGTTTTGCTTTTGGTTAAGGTCTTTTGTAAAGAAAGTTTTCGCAGTTATCATAAATTTGATCTTTTTTCGGGGAGTGGGGAGTCGGGAGTGGGGAGTCGGGAGAAAAGTTGCCTGTTTGAAGCCAACTCTGCACCGGGAAACGAACAACCAACAACCAAAAACAAATAGTAAACTAATCGATGATAGAATTGTTACAAAATTTTGCGCAAACCTGCGAGGAGATTAGAAAAAATGAACCCTGAGATGTTCAATGCTGCCTTTTTATCCTTTTCCTTAATTTTCGTGGGATTAGGCTTAGGCTTTTTATTACTCAAAATCCAAGGCGGCGAAGGATAATTTTGCTTAGGGGCTAGGGGAGTAGGGAGCGAGGAAGAAGAGTGTGCGTGTAGGGGCGATCGCACTTTACCCTGATTTTTCACTAATGGAAAACTGTGTGGTTTTGCGATCGCTCTTTGCTGCTTTAAGTTAAAATTAAGGGCATATCGCAGGCTAAGTTGCAGCAGTCTGGCGATTTAGTTGAAATCCTATGGCAAAAGATCGGTTTCATAATATTGTCCGAACTGCGTTAGAAAAAGAAGGTTGGCAGATTACGGCTGACCCTTACTACATTAATATTGATGATGTTGATTTTGAGATCGATATAGCGGCAGAGCAACTCTTAGCAGCGGAACAAGATGGGCAAAAAATTGCGGTAGAGATTAAAAGTTTTATTAGTCCGTCCAATGTTTCTGAATTTCATACTGCATTAGGACAGTTTCTAAATTATCGAGATGCCCTTAACAAAATTGAACCAGAGCGCCAACTTTACCTCGCAGTGCGTGTCCCAATTTATCAAGGTTTTTTTCAACGAAAGTTTATTGCAGAGGCAGTTGTACGATATCAATTGCGATTGGTAATTTACGATGTAGAGCGGGAGGTTATTATTCGATGGATCTAGAGCAATATAGACAATTTATTAGACAGATTCTTTCCGAACGCGCTCAACGGACTCCGATACAGCAAAACGCGCAAGAATATGAAGTGCAAACCATTTTTGATTCCGAACAAGATCGCTACCAACTGCTTTATGTAGGATGGCGTGGAGATAAACGAGATTTTGGCTGTATTTTATACGTGAATATTAAGAATGGAAAAATCTGGATTCAGCACGACGGTACAGAAGCAGGAATTGCTAATCAGTTGGTGGAAATGGGAGTGCCTAAGCAAGATATAATTTTGGCTTTTCATGAACCTTATGTGCGACAGTTTACTGATTTTGGTACGGGTGAAGTCAGTTTATCCGAGATGGTAAAGCCAAAGGCACGTTAAGCTGGGAAAGCTTCTAAATTCGATTTCTGAGAGATCTTTTTAATGTTCTTGCTGTTGCTTAGGGTTGGCAGTTGTTTTTCATGTTCAAATAAGAAATTGCAGCTCTACCCTTTTTCAGGGTAGAGTAAGACTGAATTTATTTCAAGTAAATGGGAAAACTGTATTATAACGTAAGTTGCTAGTTATAAATATTATCTATTAGCAACCCCCCTAACCTGCCTTATTAAGGGGGGAACCTTTGTGAAAAGTCCCCCTTACTAAGGGGAATTTAGGGGGTGATAAAGTGCTAATCGCTTATAACTCTATTTTACCTGACGGGGTGACAACAAGCT
>DOIX01000165.1 GCA_003511885.1 Cyanobacteria bacterium UBA11153 | reverse complement strand
CAAAAAAAATGTCCCCCTTGTCCCCCTTGTCTCCCTTGTCTCCCTTGTCTCCCTTGTCCCCCTTGTCCCCCTTGTCCCCCTTGTCTCCCTTGTCTCCCCACTCCCCACTCCCCACTCCCCACTCCCCTCACTCCTCATGGGGCGGTTGGTATCCTTTTTCATAAGCAAAGCGAATTAGCTGACCGCGATTTGGGAGTTTTAGCTTATTCAAAATACTGCTCAGGTGGGTTTGCACAGTACGGGGACTGATAAACAAGCGATTGCTGATTTCTTTGTTGGTTAATCCCTGAATCACTTCCCAAAAGACTCTTTCTTCTGCGGGTGTTAAAGGCAAAGGAAGGGGATTCCCTCCTGGCTCAGTCTCAACCTCTGGTATCTCAACCTCTGGAGCTTCCGGTGTGGTGATTTGAGGTGTTGGCTCAACCCCAATCGAACTGGCATTGAGGTGCATCAACTGAACTATCAGAGAATGGATACGACGGGTTCGCTCTAATTGAGCTTCGATTTTGGCGGCTAATTCTCTGGGATCTACGGGTTTAATTAAATAATCATCAGCTCCCATCGAATGACCGCAAATCCGGTCTTCTAATTCTCCTCTACCAGATAAAAATATAAAGGGCATGAGTTGACCTGAAGGAGTGGAGCGCAAGCGACGGCAAAATTCTAGTCCATCCATCTCTGGCATCATTACATCGGAAACTACCAAGTCTGGCGGACTTTTTGCACAAGCATCTAAGGCTTCCGATCCTGAACTTACTTGTTTGACTTGATATCCCATTTTTTCTAGGGCACGTTTCAAGGCAGTTCGTAAGGTTCTATCATCATCAACTAGGAGAATTTTTTTCATTTTTCTTCCCCCATTGAGAGATCCACCATCGCTGTCCTCAGCTTGGCGGTGGTTGGCATTGGGGAAGCCGTCTGGTTTTGGGGTCTTCCTAAGTGGCAGAATTGCTGCGGTCCGGATCTAGGCAACATCGCTATAGCTGTCCTTTCTGTTAACCAAGGCTTTATTCCTGTTATTTTTAGTTTGACAGGGGAGAATTTGACGATATGTCCAGCATCTAGCCAGCGATTTTTCTTGAGTGTTTGACGATAAAGATTAAACTCGATCGGTTTACCTGTATTTGTTTCTACAGACAATTTTAGCTCTTTTAACCTCCTGCATCTTTCCCCGTCTAGATATTCTATCTTCCTGCGATCGCAGTTTGGCATTAGGTCGTCATCATAACTTCCTGACTCCTGATACATTGTCTGGCTCCATGCCAAGTTGTTGATTTTATTTCCCCAAGTTGGCACAACTGAGTTGGCGATCGGATGACGATTACGATCGATTGTAGCATTTTCAATTACCTGTTTAATTACTGGATTTTTGGCGCAAGTAAGTAAGATTTTCTTTTCCCCTGCGGCGAAAAGAAAAGGAAGGATGCTGATTCGGTTTCTCCACTTTTTGAAAGAGGTGCAAGGAATCTGCTCTTTCAGAATAATTGTTAAAGTATAACCCATAAATACTACCAGTTTTCTTGGCTCGATCGTTGGTCTCTCTCTAGGCAGATAACAGGGGATTCATGGTTGTTTGTTCCGATCTAGAATTAGAACTATTGCCATGGGTGAGGATCTTCTATGTCATGAGATGGGCGCATTTATGCGGTAAAATTAGCTGCGATAATTTTGGCGTTCAGTACTTTTCCAGAAACAGAGCCTTAATCTTTATTTTTAAACCTGTGTCTCTGGGTTTGAGAGACTGGCAGTAGCGGGAGGATCTCCAGTTAGGAACTGAAAGGCTTTCCTCTAACGTAGCCTTTGCGGGCTACGTCTGCTAGGCTCCAAGGGGATGATGGTACAGATCGTGGATACCTAAATGGGATACTATATTCCAGCATAATGGCTGATGCCCAATTTAGGCATAATGGCTGATTGGCAAGACGGCCTAATTGGTGTAAGAAGCTCTCCTGATATGGTTATGGACTCTGCTC
Organism: Cyanobacteria bacterium UBA11153; assembly: GCA_003511885.1. Lineage (GTDB taxonomy): Bacteria > Cyanobacteriota > Cyanobacteriia > Cyanobacteriales > Coleofasciculaceae > Limnofasciculus. The sequence goes on along the minus strand of DOIX01000165.1, from coordinate 6,364 downwards.
GGGTAAAACCTTAGTAATTGCCTAATTTCCGGAATTTGAGGAGATTGGCTATCCACTTTGTCTTATATTGGGCTTTTGTGCTGGGGATATTGTTCGTGCTAATCTGCCAAAAGGCAAATATCCTGAGAGTTTATTACCCCTCTATTTATGTACGATCAAATTACCCCTCCTGAGACTGGTTCCCGGATTACCTTCCTTCAGGGTAAGCCGATTGTTCCAGATAACCCGATTATTCCGTTTATTCGGGGTGACGGTACTGGGATTGATATTTGGCCTGCTACTCAAAAGGTGATTGATGCTGCTGTCAGTGCGGCATATAGCGGTAAGCGCCAAATTAGCTGGTTTAAAGTTTATGCGGGTGATGAAGCGTGCGATAAGTATGGCACTTATCAATATTTACCCGAAGATACCCTTAAGGCGATCGCAGAATTTGGTGTGGCAATCAAGGGTCCTTTGACTACGCCTGTTGGTGGTGGTATTCGCTCTCTTAATGTAGCCCTACGCCAGATTCATGACCTTTACGCTTGCGTCCGTCCTTGTAAATATTATCCTGGTACGCCTTCTCCTCACCGCCATCCGGAAAAGCTGGATGTAATTATCTATCGGGAGAATACTGAGGATATCTATCTGGGCATTGAATGGCCTCAAGGTAGTGAGTTAGGGACTAAACTAATTAATCTCCTCAATAATGAGTTGATTCCGGCAACTCCAGAACATGGGAAAAAGCAAATTCGTCTGGATTCTGGAATTGGTATTAAACCGATTAGTAAGACTGGTTCTCAACGTTTGATTCGTCGTGCAATCCAAAATGCACTCAGGTTACCTAAAGCGAAGCAAATGGTGACTTTGGTTCATAAGGGTAATATTATGAAATATACTGAGGGAGCCTTTCGCGATTGGGGTTATGAGCTGGCTACTACGGAGTTTCGCGCTGAATGCGTGACGGAATTAGAGTCTTGGATTCTGAGTAATAAGGAGAAAAATCCGGATATTTCTTTGGTAGATAATGCTCGTGCTATTGAACCTGGTTATGATTCTCTCACGCCAGAAAAACAGGCTAAAATTACCAATCAAGTGTCAGAAGTTCTCAATGCTATCTGGGATAGTCATGGTAATGGGAAATGGAAAGATAAAGTCATGGTAAATGACAGAATTGCTGATAGTATTTTTCAACAAATTCAGACGCGCCCAGATGAATACTCGATTCTCGCTACCATGAATCTGAATGGGGATTATCTCTCCGATGCCGCAGCGGCTCTAGTTGGGGGCTTGGGGATGGGACCTGGTGCTAATATTGGAGATAATTGCGCGATTTTTGAAGCTACTCACGGTACAGCACCCAAACACGCAGGTTTAGACAGAGTTAATCCTGGTTCCTTGATTCTATCGGGCGTGATGATGCTGGAATACATGGGATGGCAAGAAGCCGCTGATTTAATTAAACAGGGATTAGGAAACGCGATCGCATCTCGTGAGGTAACTTATGATTTAGCCCGGATGATGACTCCTCCTGTGGAAACTCCTCTGAAATGTTCGGAATTTGCTGAGGCAATTATTAAACATTTTTAAATGGGGCATGGCACAGCGGAGCTATATAGCTAGGGACTAGAGGCTAGGGGCTAGCCCCTAGCCCCTCTGAAATAATTGGCAACTCAATCACTAATTCTGTTCCCTTCCCCAGGGTAGAATTACACTTGATTTTACCTCCATGTCGCTCTACAATAATCTGATAGCTAATTGATAATCCTAAACCAGTACCGCTACCAACAGGTTTTGTGGTAAAGAAAGGATCGAATATTTTCTGAAGTATTTCGGCTGGGATGCCACATCCATTATCTGCAATTTTAATTATGGCTGAATCAGCTAAAACTGGATCTTCTCCCTCTTGTATCTGACTTTTTTCCTCTTGCTTAATTTGAGTGCTAATTGTAATTACTCGCGGTGGTGGTTTATTTGCCAAGGCATCAATAGCATTGCTCAAAATATTCATAAATACCTGATTCATTTCACTTGCATAACAGGTAACTTTGGGCAAATGATGGTAATCTTTGATTGCTTCAATTCCATCTGCTTCACCTCTTGACTTGAGCCTGTGGTGTAAGAGAATGAGGGTATGATCGATACTTTCATGAATATCGATAGGTTTTAACTTGGCTTCATTTTGTCGAGAAAAGACTTGGAGGGAGCGCACAATTTGGCAAATGCGATTGACTCCTACTTCCATTGAGTATATTAGTTTTGGCCAATCATCTAGCAAAAAATCTAATTCAATGTCTTCAATTATATCCTGAATTTCTGGTTGAGGTTGTGGGTAAATTTTCTGATATTTTTCCAGCAAATGAATTAAGCATTTAAAATATTGTTCGGCACAAGTAAGATTACCGGATATAAAGCTAATTGGGTTGTTAATTTCGTGAGATATACCTGCTGAGATTCGTCCTAAACTGGACATTTTTTCTGATTGAATGAGTTGGGATTGGGTGTACTTTAATTTATGTAATGTATCTTCGAGTTGAGATGCTTTATCTCGTTGGATTCTTTCCGATTGTTGCAACCTTTCTACTTTTTCTTGCAATTGTAAGGAAAGCCTGCGGATTTTCAGTTGATTTTCAACACGGGCGATTACCTCTTCCACTTGAAATGGCTTGGTAATATAGTCACCGCCACCAATTTGAAAAGCTTTTACCTTATCTAAGACATCATCAAGAGCGCTAATAAAAATAATGGGAATGTCTCTAGTTTGGTAATCGGCTTTAATTTTTTGACAAACTTCATAGCCATTCATTCCTGGCATATTAATATCAAGTAAAATTAGATCCGGTGGCAGTCGGTGGAGTGTGGCTAATGCCATTTGTCCATTGAGAGCTTGGCGCACCTTATAGCCTCTATCCGTTAACATCTCGGATAACAGGCGTAAATTGTTGGGTGTATCGTCAACAACCAGTATATTTCCTTTAGTTGTGGGTGTTAAATTGCTATTCATTAAAATTTGATGGCAGATAGCTCCATGAGCCGATCGAAAATAAAGTTATCTGCTAAACTCTTTAAATGAGCAATCAACGGAGCATGTTCAGGAGGAATTTGCTCAATCAGCCCGAAAACGAGATCGTAACTGCATTCAGCAGATGCTTGATGGAGTTGGTTTATCCAGTCTTTGGGCATGACGGAGATTGCCTTTTCGAGAGATACAGTGTCTAGGATTTGAGGTAACTCATCCGATGGAGGGGTTGGCGGTGAAGTTTTCTTTTGATAGCGATAACAGACTCCCAGATGTTGAGCTATTTTAGAAAAAAGCAAATCTTCCGGAAAGGGCTTCCGCACGAAATCGTCGCAGCCGACGGCTAAAATTTGGGTTCGATTTTCTTCAAATGCACTAGCTGTTAGGGCAATGATGGTTGTCGCCTGACTCTTGTGATGGGATTTAATCCGTTTCGTCGCCTCATACCCATCCATGACGGGCATTTGCATATCCATGAAAATTAGGTGGGGTTCCCAATTTTCCCATATTGCGATCGCCTCTGCACCATTTTCGGCTTCCTCTACTTGAAATCCCATTGTTTTCAAGAGTTTGACTAACAAATAGCGATTTTCCCAATTATCCTCTACCACTAAAATGCGACACTCTGGTTGATTGGGTGCTAACCCAACTACCCGCTGCATGGGTGTAGGCGTGGTAATCTCAGCTTCAGTCACTGTCTCGATTGGGACTTCAAATCTAAATATACTCCCTCGATTCAGCGTACTTTTCACTGTAATATCTCCCCCCATCAGTTGCACAAATGAACGACTGATTGGTAAACCCAATCCCGTACCCTGCTGAGAATTCTGACTCGTTGCTGTTTGGGTAAAAGCTTCAAATATTAATTCTATCTCTTCTGCGGCTATCCCAATACCAGTGTCTTCGATTTCAAAGGTGAGGGTGGTTGGTGGTTGGTGGTTGGTGGTTGGTGGTTGGTGGTTGGTGGTTGGTGGTTGGTGGTTGGTTATTGCTAAATTCCCCACTCCCCTCCTCCCCACCCGCAGGGTAACGCTACCTTTATGAGTAAATTTAATGCCATTGCCGATGAGATTAATCAAAACTTGACGCAATTTTCCTTCATCGATGCGCACGTATTGGGGCAGAAAAGAAGTCTTTTCAAAAATTAGCTGCAATCCTTTAGATATGGCTCGGATTTTGAGCATATCTTCGAGACTGGCAAGGAGGCGATTCAAATTGCAAACTGTTTCATTTAAGGTAGCTCTGCCTGCTTCAATTTTGGACATTTCCAAAATATCGTTGATCAATGCTAGCAAATGTTCGCCGGAACGCATGACAATACCCAAGTATTCCTGCTGCTCGGTGGAGATTTTGCGATCGCGATTCATTAGTTGGGTGAAGCCGAGAATGGCATTGAGTGGGGTTCTCAACTCGTGGCTCATATTTGCTAAAAATTCGCTTTTAGCGCGGTTGGCGGCATCGGCGGCTTCTTTGGCTTTAGCTAGTTGGACTGATTGATGTTGAATCTGAGCAAATAGTTCGGCTTGTTGCAATGCTACTCCCATTTGGTTGGCAATTTGCTCTAGCAATCTGACATCTTCAGGTTCCCAATAACGAGTTTTAGAGTTTTGATAAGCACTGAGCAATCCCCACAATTTGTTAGCGATAAAAACTGGGACAACTACATAGGCTTTGACTTGAAATTGCTCTAGAATATCTAGATGACACTGAGTATAACCCATTCCATAGATATCATTTACCACCGAGTATTCTCGACGAGCATATCTTCCACCTTGAGTTTCTTGTAAATAGGTATCTTCCCAAATAGAAGTAATATCCTCTCCAACTAAGGGAACCCACCCCGGGCTGAAGGATTCGCAAACAAACTCCCCACCCCAGTCAGGATTAAACCGATAGACAGAAACGCGATCGCATTTTAGCAGTTGTCCTATTTCTTGGGTAGTAGCACTTAAAATAGTATCTGTATCTAAAGTTTGCCGTATTCGCTCGATCATTTTGGCAATTGTTCTTTCCCTCTGCGCCATTTCCTGTAAGGATTCCTCGGCGTGCTTTCTTTCAATTACTAGGGAAGTTAGTCTTGCCAAAGATTCGATAATTTTTAATTCATTTTCATCTGGTGATCTTACTTTGGAAAAATATAAGGCAAATGTCCCTACAACTTTCCCTTTATCTGAGATAATTGGCTCAGACCAACATGCTTTCAAATTATATGGTAAAACCATTTCTTTAAATGGTGCCCATAGGGGATCGGTTGCGATATTTTCTACAATTACTCGCTTGCCAAAATAAGCTGCCGTACCGCAAGATCCAACCATTGGGCCAATTCTTAATGGATCGATTGCGGCGATAAAAGATGGGGGAATTTGAGGACTAACAAATGGACGTAAATGAATACCATCTTCTGCCATTAAGAGAATTGAGGAGCACATTCCAGGTGTTAATCGATCGACTTGATGAGTCAACTCCAGTAATACTTCATGCAAAGATTTACCCTGCGCCACCATCTCCAAAACTATTTTCTGAATGTTTTGCAATAACTCCCTTTGATTTCTTTCTGTTACGTCTCTGAGGGAGATGAGATAGGCAGGTTGATTTTCCCAGGTAATGTCTATTGTGCGCATTTCTGCGACTATCAATTTGCCACAGGGACGAATAATATGTAGCTCAGTTACTTCTCTTTTAATGATGGGTATACCTATGGATATACCTAAAAGTTCTGATTCGGATCTTCCAAATAATTTGGTTGCTGCTGTATTGACAAACAGAACTTTATGATTTATTTTGTCTTGAATTACTAAGCTTTCAGAAATCGTGGAGATAATTTGGATAAAATGCTGTTCGTTTTGGGTGATATTTTTGAGGAATAAAGATGAATTTTTTTGCCTAATCATATCTCTAGTTTTAATCAGTTGCCTGTTTAACCGTCATATTTTTTTGCATCAAGTAGGTGATGCAAGATGTGAGGGATAGGGTGACTTTTTTTCCGTCTGTGAGGGCACAGATAACTAATTTTCTCCCTTCAATATGCTAAAAGAGTAATCGCATCCAAGTTTTTCAAGGCTTTTAGCCTTCAGTTTCAGAAAATTTTGTATTAATAAATTACATTTTATCCTAAATCCGGTGATGTGGGATACATCATCGAGATTTTATCGCGCTAGGGGTTGAGATTAGGACATTTTTGTCCCCCCTCACCCCCCTGATTTAGGGCAGATGCTCCCTTCCAAAAATTTCCTAACATCTGTGGGTAGTGCTATCGATACCCGATTTCTTAGAGAAGTTTGGTATCAGGGAAAACATAGACATATAGCAGTGGATAGTTGACAATGGACAGTTGACAATTACTGGATGGAAATCAAACTCTTTACT
>DOIX01000402.1 GCA_003511885.1 Cyanobacteria bacterium UBA11153 | reverse complement strand
GATTAATTATTACGAAAAACCCTTTGCTTCACCCTTCCCTCACTATTGATGCCTTAACTGCCTTGTCTATTGCTATAACTAAAACTTGAGTTGATAAAAATCCCCCTTATTAAGGGGGATTTAGGGGGTGACAGCTTGATTTAGTAATCGCTTCCGTTAGTTATGACATTGTGAAACACCATCAAGATTGGACTGTTGGTGTAGCTTAAGCCCAAAGTACTAAACCAGGCTCATAAGGGCTAGAGAGATTGTCGTGTTTAGGTAACACCCGCAAAGATAAACCTTGCAAACCGCTAGCACTATATTTCACATCAGCAGTATAAATACTGCAATTATGTTCATCAGTACCTTGGAAATCCATCACCACCGATTCAGCATCAACAATCTGCCCGCTACCATTAACCGAACCCTTATAGAGTTCAACCTGAACATCATCAGCCGTCAATCCTGCCAAATTAATCCGAGTTTTCACCGGAATTAATTGGTTAACCACCAAATCATTGGGAGCAGCGATATCAACATCTTCAATTTTAATGTCGTACCAATGTTCAAATAATTGCTGTTTCCAGGAGGCTAAAACCTTAGCAGGTTCACAACCATTCTCAGTCATGGCTACATAACGTTCATGGGCGGGGAAATATCCCGTCAGGGCATAATCCCGCAGCATCCGCGAAGTATTAAATGTAGGGCAATTGAGACGAATCGCATCTTTCATCTTCGCTACCCAACCGCGAGGAATACCTTCACGATCGCGATCGTAGAATAAGGATACTATTTCTTGCTCCATTAAATCGTAGAGAGAATTAGCTTCCACCTCATCCTCGTAGTTAGGATTATCATATTCCTCACCGTGACCGATTGGCCAACCAGTGCGAACATAATCCGCTTCATCCCACCAACCATCGAGGATACTCAAATTCATCACCCCATTCATAGCTGCCTTCATCCCAGAAGTACCCGAAGCTTCGCGAGGGCGACGAGGAGTATTAAGCCAAATATCGCAGCCAGAAACCATTAAACGGGCGATGTGGATGTCATAGTTAGGGACAAAAACCACGCGATCGCCAATTCCAGCTTCTCGGATAGTATGGATAATTTGCCGGATTAACTCTTTCCCCGGCGTATCCTTGGGATGGGCTTTACCGGAAATGACAAATTGTACTTGTTTGTCTTTATTTCCAGTCATAATCTTTTTAATCCGTTCCATATCCCGCATGAACAGATTGGCACGCTTGTAGGTAGCAAAGCGACGAGCAAAACCAATCGTTAAAATGCTAGGATCTAGGACTTCACGGGCTTTTTCTAATTCTGCGGGAGTTGCACCGCGATCGCGCAAATGAAATTGTAAGCGCTCTCGCACTGCCATTACCATCTCCGAGCGACAGCCTTGGTGATTGCGCCACAATTCCTCATCCGGAATCAACGCCACACGTTCCCAGACAGGATCTTCAGCACCTTTATCAGACCAAGACGGGCCTAAATAGCGATCGTATAACTCCTGATTAGATTTCGCAACTACACTCCGAGCATGAACTCCATTTGTAATCGAAGTAATCGGTACTTCATCCATAGGCAACTGAGGCCATAATCCATGAAACATCTCTCGCGAAACTTTACCATGAAGTAAACTAACTCCATTCGTCAAGCTCGATGTTTTCAAAGCTAAAGCCGCCATACTAAAAGGAGATTGTAAATCCCCTGTATCTTCTCGTCCCAGTGCCAAGAATTGTTCTTTATTCAAACCAAATATACCAGCATAGTGACCCACATAATACATCGCCTTATCCGGTGGGAACAAATCAAACCCAGCCGATACAGGAGTATGAGTCGTGAAAAGTTGAGTAGACAAAGCTACCTGTTTCGCTTCCGCAAAACTTAACCCCTCTTCCTGAATTAATCCCCGAATCCGCTCCAAAATTAAAAAGGCCGAGTGCCCTTCATTAAGATGAAATACAGTCGGTTTAATTCCCAAAGCCTTGAGTGCCCGAATCCCACCAATACCTAACATCATCTCCTGATGAATCCGCATATCCAAATCACCACCATAAAGTTCATCAGTGATGTCGTGATCGTAAGGACTATTCGGTTCAATGTTAGTATCGAGCAAGTATAGTTTTACCGTACCCACTTGCACCCGCCAGATCCGAGCATAAACCATCCGACCAGGATATTCTACAGAAATCCGCATTTCCGAACCATCAGGATTGCGCTCCAGATGGAGAGGCATATTGTAGAAATCATTAATCGGATAACGTTCCTGCTGCCAACCATCAGCATTCAGATACTGAGCAAAGTAGCCTTCTTGATAAAGTAACCCTACCGCAACTAAGGGTAATCCCAAATCAGAAGCAGATTTCAAGTGGTCCCCAGCTAACACGCCCAAGCCACCAGAATAAATTGGCAAGCAATGAGTCAAACCATACTCAGCACAGAAATAGGCATAACATTCATTACTATCGCTTGTACCTCGATGTTTGCGATACCAGGTGCGCTCTTTGAGATACTCATCCAACTGCCTTGAGGCTCTTTCCATTTGAGCGATAAACCCTTCATCTTCCGCCACTTCAGCTAATCGTGCTTGGCTGATAGTACTCAAAAGCAAAACAGGGTTGTGGCGGCTTGACTCCCACAAATCGCGATCCAAGCGTCGGAATAAATCTTTGGTTTCGACATTCCAATCCCAGTGTAGATTATAAGCCAGCTTCCGCAAGGGTTCTAGTGCTGGCGGCAACTGAGCAGAGACGTTAAAGGTGCGAATTGGCTGCATAACAAGTAGTTATCCAAAATGAAGGTTATTTTTTTGACCTGCACCGATCAACCCGGTTTCTGGTGAAAAATCGTTGGTTTGGAAATTATATATCCAAGCCGAAACCGGGTTCGTCAATTGGTTGTGCGTAAGTCCTGTTTTCTTGACAATCGGCCCACTCAGAGGTTATCAGTGTCATTAACGATCGGTACACCTCTAATTACCAGTTCAATGGACAAAAGTTGACTAACTGTACAAAAGAAGACCTTTTCGCCT
>DOIX01000162.1 GCA_003511885.1 Cyanobacteria bacterium UBA11153 | reverse complement strand
TGTCCAGTGTTTAGCGGATAGCCCCCAAAGGGAAAGCGACCGCTTGCACCGAGCTAGCCGTGCTGGTAACACTGCTAGTCCGATGACTTCCACTCCACAGAATCAGCCTATGGAGGGCAAATTTATGTTGACATATAATAGCCAAAACTTAAACCCTGGCGGGAACTATCCCGCTGGGGTTGGTTTGTTTCATCGGGGATGTGGACGAAAAACCCGCCCCAAACCTTGGGCGATTGCCAAGATAGGAATCGTACAAGGTAACCGCATTGCCCACCGATTTGCCAACCGCCAAGATGCCGATGATACCCTGAGATTCCTGCAACGTTACAGCCCAATTGGTAATCTATTTGTGGTGATTTTTGATCCGGAGGTAAACGAGCAGGAAATTTAAGCGATTCATTACTACTAACTCAAGTTGTTAGTTAACGTAAGTTGCTAGTTACAAATATTGACTGTTAGATCCCCCCTAGCCCCCCTTTTTAAGGGGGGAAATGGATTCAAAGTCCCCCTTAAAAAGGGGGATTTAGGGGGATCGACAAGATCTAAACTCATAACTAGCAACTTGGGTTATATAGTTGATACTCCCCACGAAAAAGCGACGGGGCTTCCAGCCTTACCGCCGCTTTTTTCTAACGCTAGGTTGGAGTGTCAAGAATCTAACTTAAGCGTTTGGCTTCTACCGTCTGCGGTAATTTTAATGGCTCCATTAAATTACTAAGTTCTAATTCCCAACCATTAGCTAAAGTCAAAATTTTATTTCCATTTAAGTCTGTCTCGCTCACTACTTCCTCTTCCAAGTCTTTCTTCGCCACATAAGCCATTAATTTGCCAGTTGTCCCGCGACGTAACATTACTTTCATCTTTGAATTACCTCAAACTCCGGTTTCTACTGCTTCTAATTCTTTGCCACGACAACCGATAACATAGCCTGTTCCCAGAAAATGGACGGCGTAAATATAGGAATTCTGCAAAAATGTTCCGATAGAAATTACATAGCCAATTTCCCCTTTTTTTGCTAAAGTTGCTCCAATTTCTTGACCTGGAAAAGTGCCATCATTACGGATTAACTTCCTCGTTTTGACTTTTTCCCCAATTTCAAAACGTGGCGGCAAGTCAAGTTCTAATTCATCTGGCTGCATGGATTTACCTCACTTGGAGAACTAAATTTAGGAGTTCTTCATCAGTAATACTGTGCTTAGATTGTACGGCGCGATCGCGGACTGCTTGTAAAAGTGACTCTGTTTGTTCCCTGTTAAGCGTTACGCCACGTTCTGCCATAAAATTGTTAATTAAGTGTTTACCGGAATGTTTTCCCACTACCAAACGGCGTTCCCATCCGACATCTTTGGGGTCAAAAGGTTCGTATGTGAGGGGGTTTTGTAGGACTCCATGGGCGTGGATACCTGATTCGTGGGCAAAGGTATTTTCTCCGACAATTGCTTTCCAAGGTGGCACGGGACAATTAGAAGCTTTTGCAACCATACGAGACAATTCTAGTAGATGTTTGGTATCGATACCAACATCAATTTTATAGATACACTTCAGTGCCATTACTACTTCTTCTAATGCCGCATTCCCTGCTCTTTCTCCTAACCCATTGACAGTAGTATTTACTGATAATGCACCTGCTTTAATTCCAGCTAAGGCATTAGCAGTTGCCAATCCCAAATCGTTATGAGTGTGCATCTCGACGGGAATAGATAGGAAAAAGACAAGTTTGCTGACTTTTTGATAAGTAGTGATGGGATCGAGAATCCCGACTGTATCGCAAAATCGAAATCTAAAAGCACCCCATTCTTGGGCTGCTAAGGCTACATCTAAGAGGAAATTTTCATCAGCTCTAGAAGAATCTTCGCCGCCAACTGATATCGCTAATCCACAATCGAGGGCATAGTTAATGGTATCTCGCAACCGTTCCAACATTGTCCGCCACTGTCCGTGAAATTTGGCAGCTATTTGGATTTCCGAGACGGGTACAGAGATATGTACTCGCTGCAAACCGCAGGCGATAGAAGCGCGAATATCCGATGCTACAGCACGATTCCAGCCTAGTAGTTTAGCATTCAGACCGAGATCTGCGATCGCTCGAATTGCTTTGGCTTCATCTTGTCCCATGACAGGAATACCAACTTCTAATTCTTGCACGCCGATGGCATCGAGAAAAGTTGCGATCGCAACTTTTTCTTCCACATTAAAAGCAACCCCTGCTGCTTGTTCCCCATCTCGCAGGGTAGTATCGTTAATCTGAATCGCTTTAGTTATAGTTGGTTCCTTCATTTTTACCCCTCAATGGATGCACCATTAACTACCAGATTTTCTTGTCCTTATTCATTGTCTTCTTTCTTAAATTAATCACCCTTAACGACTGAGATTTTCATACTCATTAATAGTTCTTCTAATTGCTCAATCCGATCTAATAATCTGCGGATCTCGATCGCTTCCACATCCGGGATTTGTCCATGTTCCAGAGGATTATTTAGCTGAGGAAAAGGACAAATATTTCTCCCAGGAATTCCTACTACTGTACATTCTGATGGGACATCTTTTAAGACAATGGAACCTGCACCAATCCGCACATTATCGCCAATGTTAATATTACCCAAAACTTTTGCCCCAGCACCGACAACAACAGAGTTACCAAGAGTCGGATGACGCTTACCACTTTCTTTGCCCGTCCCCCCCAGAGTCACGCCCTGATAAATTAGCGTGTAATCTCCCACAATTGCTGTTTCCCCAATTACTACTCCCATCCCATGATCGATAAATACTCCCTTTCCCATCACTGCACCAGGGTGAATCTCAATACCTGTAAACAACCGTGTCAGGAAAGAAATCAGACGAGGGAAAAACGGAATTTTTTGATTGTGTAACCAGTGGGAAATCCGATGGAGTTCCAAAGCGTGAAACCCTGGATACAAACAAATAACTTCCAGCCAATTACGAGCCGCAGGATCCCGCTCAAAAATAATCTGGAAATCAACTTTGATTGTTTGCCACCAGTTGAGAAATGAATAATGTACTGCTGCTTGAGGAGTTTTACCACCTTCAGCATACAGTTTTTCTGGTGCAATGGGTTTAACTGCTAACCAAGGGGCAAAAGTCTGTAACATTGCTTTCCGGGGATTGAAAAAGCCATAATCTTTATCTCCTGCTTATATCAGATCCTTAAAACTTAGGCAGTTTACCTCACCCAGATTAAACTAATTAAAATAATTAAAACTGTACTCATGCCCTGAATTCCTTGATACTCAAGGGATTATTTTTTTTTTCGGGCTATAGGTACGAGTATTTTTGCCTATAGGGATGAGTATTTATCGACCAGGAAATCAGTATTTATGCACTCAGGCACAAATCCCCTGTTTGTAAGTATTTGAGGCTATTTTTGTGGTTACCCTGGAGGATAAAAAGATTGTACTCATATCTGAAAACAGCGGTATCAGTGAGTTGGATCAATTTTAAAGTTTTTGTATATCTAATTACTTTTTCCCAGTAAATGTCTTAAAGTAGAAGTAGCAAAGATAATTTTTGTGCAGAACTTGCTCTAACAACAATATCAAAATCAAATTTATTTCTGTATCGCAAGCTACAAGTTAAATAAAATGTTAAGGAACGATCAAAAAAGACCAAAACAAACAAAAAAATGATATCTTAGATACAGAATTAAATTTTCAAAAAAGTATGGAGTTCTGAGTACAAGTCAAACTAGTTCAAAAATCATAAAAAACACCATCAAACCATTATGGAAACTGGGTTTGAGCTGAGTACAGGAATACCCAATATCCACCACATAAATACTTGTACCTCAAGGAAAAAATACTCGTACCTATAGCCCAAAAAATTTTTTCAAATTTCTTTGCTGCCCATCCCATAAGGATTAGCGGGTTTTGAGTACAGCCTTAATCAATTTAATAAGTTTTATCCCTAGCCGTCTTTTCCCTCCTCAATTTCGCGGCTGCTATAAATTTCATAACGCCAGATGCTTAACCCGCCAAAGGTAATCGGTATTTGGGAGTTGGTAAATTCAAACCTTACCAAAAGCCAAATAACCAATGGATTCTGGGAGAAGTTAATGGAGACAAATTGGACTAGGACATGTTTTCTATTCTTTGTGGGGGCGTTTTCCTTTGCGTTTAGATACAAAACCTTGTGTTTAAGCGATGAATTATCGCCCAAATGCAATTCCTTCTATTGCTACTCCTTTACTACTGCCACACCATCAACTCGCATTTGAAGGAACGCCCCCTCAATTTATCACTTTGAAGACACGCTCTAGCCTCGTCATCAATGAATAAACAAAATAATTACGTTTGTTCATATTTCCTGTAGCATTTACCAGTCAACTTAATCCCAGAAATTCAATGACACCTCAATCTGGAACCCTCACTAAACCAAGCACAATTCAATCTAGCGGCTGTAGTTCTTCTAGCTGTGGCACTTCTACTGAAGGAATTGATGAAAAACTAAAAAAGCGGATTGAAACCCACCCTTGTTATAGCGAAGAAGCACATCATCACTATGCCAGGATGCACGTTGCCGTTGCCCCTGCTTGCAATATTCAATGTAATTATTGTAATCGCAAATACGACTGTGCTAACGAAAGTCGTCCCGGCGTAGTTAGTGAATTACTGACACCTGAAGAAGCAGCCCATAAAGTATTAGTAATTGCCGGGAAAATTCCCCAGATGACAGTGTTAGGAATTGCTGGACCTGGTGACCCCCTAGCAAACCCTGAAAAAACCTTCAAAACCTTTGAATTAATTGCCGACAAAGCCCCAGATATCAAACTTTGTCTATCTACTAATGGTTTGATGTTACCCGATTACGTGGATCGGATTAAGCAACTCAATGTGGATCACGTCACCATTACTATTAATATGGTGGAACCAGAAATCGGGACACAAATCTATCCTTGGGTGCGCTATAGAAACAAGCGCTACACAGGTATTGAAGCCGCCCGGATTCTCCACGAAAGACAAATGGAAGGCTTGCAAGCACTTCAAGAAGCCGATATCCTTTGTAAAGTGAACTCAGTCATGATTCCGGGAATTAATGACCATCATTTACCCGCAGTAAATGAAGTTATTCGTTCCAAAGGGGCATTTCTCCACAATATTATGCCCCTAATCTCGGCACCAGAACATGGTACATATTTCGGTTTAAATGGTCAACGCGGTCCAACACCAAAAGAACTGAAAACAGTGCAAGATAACTGTGCTGGCAACATGAAAATGATGCGCCACTGTCGTCAATGTCGAGCCGATGCTGTTGGTTTATTAGGTGAAGATCGCAGCCAAGAATTTACTAAAGATAAATTCTTAGAAATGGAGCCAGAGTACAATATTGAAGCACGGCAAGAAGTTCATGCTGACATTAAGAAGTTCAAAGAAGAACTGAAATTAGCCAAAGCCAAAATCAAGCCAACTCAAAAAGTGGCTGACAGTCCTAAAATTCTCGTTGCAGTAGCCACTAAAGGCGGCGGGTTAGTGAATCAACACTTTGGTCATGCCAAAGAATTCCAAATTTACGAAGTAGATGCTAACGAAGCCAAATTTGTTGGTCATCGCAAAATAGATCATTACTGCCAAAGCGGTTATGGCGAGGAAGCTACTTTAGAACACACGATTAAAGCCATCTCTGATTGCAAAGCGATTCTCGTTTCTAAAGTAGGCGAATGTCCCAAAGCAGATTTACAAGCAGCGGGTTTAATTGTGGTAGAAGCTTACGACGTAATTGAGAAAGTTGCCCGGGCATTTTATGACCTCCATATTCTCAAAACAGCTAATCCCATTCCTGAGATTGTCGGTTGTTTGTAATTAACAAGTATTGTTCATTGGCATGAGGTATAGCATTGCTAACTGCTAATTGCTAATTGTGAATGGTGTACCTCATCCAATTGAAGATTCCTTACTAATTTCCAATTCTCTATTCCCTAGCCCTTCCCGCTGTAAATCTGAGGATAAGATCGTGTCAAATTGTATTTACCTAGACAACAACGCCACAACCAAAGTAGATCCCATAGTATTGGAAGCAATGCTACCCTACTTAACCGAAAATTATGGTAATCCCTCCAGTATGCACACCTTTGGAGGAAGAGTAGGAAAAGCAGTCAAACAAGCCAGAGAACAAGTAGCAGGTTTGTTAGGTGCCGATGATGTAGAAATTATCTTTACCAGTTGCGGCAGTGAAAGCAATAATACAGCCATTAGAGCTGCATTAGCTGCCCAACCAAATAAACGACATATTATTACCACTCAAGTCGAACACGCCTCTGTCACTAATCTTTGCAAACATTTAGAAAAACAAGGTTACACAGTTACTTATCTATCTGTTAACCGTCAGGGGCAATTAGATTTAATGGAATTGGAAGCAGCATTAACTGGAAACACAGCCTTAGTTTCCACCATGTATGCTAACAACGAAACCGGGACAATTTTCCCCATCGAACAAATCGGTTCCTTGGCTAAAGAATATGGTGCAACTTTCCACGTTGATGCAGTTCAAGCCGTAGGTAAAGTTCCTCTCAATATGAAGAACAGTACCATTGACTTACTAACTCTATCCGGACATAAATTACACGCCCCTAAAGGTATTGGTGCTTTATATGTCCGCAGAGGTTTCCACTTCCGTCCATTACTAATAGGTGGACATCAGGAACGGGGACGGAGAGCTGGAACCGAAAATGTACCAGGAATAATTGCTTTAGGGAAAGCCGCTGAACTCGAATTATTACACATACCAGAAGCAACAAAACGGCAAAATCAATTAAGAAATCGCCTAGAACAAAACCTCCTCCTGAATATTCCTGATTGTGAAGTAAATGGCGACACAGCCCATCGCTTACCTAACACTACTAATATTGGCTTTAAATACATTGAAGGTGAAGCAATTTTACTTTCATTAGACAAATACGGAATTTGCGCTTCTTCTGGTTCCGCTTGCACTTCTGGATCTTTAGAACCCTCTCACGTTTTACGTGCCATGGGCTTACCCTATACAATCCTTCACGGTTCCATTCGATTCAGTCTTAGCCGTTACACCACTGATGCGGAAATAGATCTAATTTTAACTGTAATGCCAGGAATTATCGAACGTCTCCGTGCCCTTTCACCCTTCAACAATGACAATGCTGAATGGTTACAAGATAGAGAAGAAGCTGTAGCAGTTAGCAGATAAAACAGACAAAAAAGTAGGTCTGAACTCCGAATTCCGAACTCCGAACTCTGAACTCCGAACTCCGAACTCCCAATTACCACTTCATTTAATTTGGAAAACTGATATGTGGGACTACACCGAAAAAGTATTAGACTTATTCTATAACCCAAAAAACCAAGGGGCGATAGAAGACAACAACGAACCAGGAATTGCCGTAGTATTTGGCGAAGTAGGTAGTATTGCTTGCGGTGATGCTTTAAGACTTCATCTGAAAATAGACCAAGAACAAGATACAATTCTGGATTCTCGTTTTCAAACCTTTGGTTGCACCAGTGCTATTGCTTCCTCTTCTGCTTTAACAGAATTAGTTAAAGGCTTAACATTAGATCAAGCATTAAAAGTCACCAATAAAGAAATTGCTGATTTCTTAGGTGGTTTACCAGAAGCGAAAATGCACTGTTCTGTGATGGGACAAGAAGCATTAGAAGCAGCAATTTATAAATATCGCGGCATTGAAATCGAAGAACACGCTGAAGATGATGGCGCTTTAATTTGTACTTGCTTTGGTATCAGCGAACCGAAAATTCGGCGGGTAATTGTTGAAAATAACTTGACTACAGCAGAACAAGTAACGAGCTATGTTAAAGCTGGTGGTGGTTGTGGTTCTTGTTTATCTGGCATCGATGATGTAATTGCTGAAGTCCTCAAAGATAAAGCCAATATCACCAAAGTTGCTAATGAGATTGTCTTTGCTAAAGATCGAAATCAGCAGGGATCAGGACAAACTCTAACAACAGTGCAAAAGATTTCCCTAATTCAGAAAGTCTTACTAGAAGATGTGCGCCCATTACTAGTCGCAGATGGAGGTGATGTAGAACTTTACGATGTCGAAGGAGATATTGTCAAAGTCTTCCTTAAAGGCGCTTGCGGTTCTTGTCCTAGCAGTACCTCAACTCTGAAAGGACTAATCGAAACTACCCTAAAAGAGAAAGTCTTATCCAGTTTAGTAGTTCAAGACATCTCCCACTAAAAAGTCAAAAGATCTTTTCAGCCAATTAGCGATTAGCCATTAGCCATTCCTAACTACCAGAATAATTATGAAAGTTCAAACAAGTTACATAGATGCGCGTTCCCCCCCAAAGGGATAGGTTTCAGACTCCAACTTTCAGCATTGAAACTACTCTCTGAAACTGCCACATCACAACCTCTCCTCAAACAACAAACCTATTCATTGATAAAGGATAATCAGCCATGACGGACGAAAAAATTAGACAAATTGCTTTCTACGGTAAAGGCGGTATTGGTAAGTCCACCACTTCTCAAAATACGATCGCAGGTATGGCTGAATTAGGTCAGCGCGTAATGATCGTAGGTTGCGATCCCAAAGCAGATTCTACCCGCTTAATGCTGCATAGCAAAGCCCAAACAACCATTCTACACCTAGCTGCTGAACGGGGTGCTGTCGAAGATTTAGAACTAGATGAAGTTCTCCTCACTGGTTACAAAGATGTCCGTTGCGTAGAATCTGGTGGTCCGGAGCCTGGTGTAGGTTGCGCTGGAAGGGGTATTATCACCGCCATTAACTTCCTAGAAGAAAATGGTGCTTACGAAGACCTAGATTTTGTTAGTTATGACGTGTTAGGCGACGTGGTTTGTGGCGGTTTCGCTATGCCAATTCGCGAAGGTAAAGCCCAAGAAATTTACATCGTCACCTCTGGTGAAATGATGGCAATGTATGCGGCAAATAACATCGCACGCGGCGTTCTCAAATATGCTCACTCCGGTGGTGTTCGTTTAGGTGGTTTAATTTGCAACAGCCGTAAAGTTGACCGCGAATTAGAACTCATCGAAACCCTCGCCAAGCGGTTGAATACTCAAATGATTCACTTTGTCCCCCGCGACAACGTTGTGCAACACGCAGAATTGCGCCGGATGACAGTAATTGAGTATGCACCTCAACATTCTCAAGCTGATGAATATCGGACTCTTGCTAAGAAGATTATCGACAACAAGAATCTCACTATTCCTACACCAATTTCCATGGATGAATTAGAAGAATTGCTTGTTGAATTCGGTATCCTTGGTGATGATAAAGAATTCGAGCATCTAGTTGGTAAAACCGCTGAAGAAGCACCTGTACCAGTTAGTGTTTAAACCCTAGATACTCATGTTTGGTAGGGTGGGGATTGCCAGCTAAAACTAAAGTTAGCTTTTCTGATTGCAGCAAGCAATACCCCATCCTCAAAAAAGGTTGAAACCCCAGTCGTCAGGGGATAAGGAAAAGAGGTATCAGGACTATTCTCTAATCCCCAATTCAAAAGTTCCTATTTTCTATTCCCTATTCCCTGTTCCCTACTCACTCCATTCAGAGAGGCACACCTATGAGTCCCATCGAATCCCCTACTCTTGAAGCTAAAGACTTAGTTGCAGAAAAGAAAGAACTGATTAAAGAAGCCTTATCAGTATATCCTGACAAAGCGAAGAAAAAACGGGAAAAACACCTCAACGTTTTTGAAGAAGGCAAATCAGATTGCGGCGTTAAGTCTAATATCAAATCTGTTCCCGGTTCCATGACTACTCGTGGCTGCGCCTACGCTGGTTCAAAAGGTGTAGTCTGGGGACCAATTAAAGACATGATTCACATTAGTCATGGTCCTGTAGGTTGCGGTTATTATTCTTGGTCAGGTCGTCGTAATTACTACATTGGCACCACAGGGATTGATACCTTCGGGACAATGCAATTTACCTCGGATTTCCAAGAACGAGACATCGTATTTGGTGGTGATAAAAAACTTGCCAAACTAATTACTGAATTAGAAGAACTATTCCCCCTAAATAGAGGTGTTTCTATTCAGTCCGAATGTCCGATTGGTTTAATTGGAGATGACATCGAAGCTGTTGCCAAAAAAGCCAGTAAAGAAATTGGTAAAACCGTTGTCCCTGTACGTTGTGAAGGCTTCCGAGGTGTATCTCAATCTCTCGGACACCACATCGCTAACGACGCTGTACGGGATTGGGTTTTCCCTCAAGCTGACAAGAAAAAGAAAGAATTAGGCATTGAAGGTACACCCTACGATGTGGCAATTATTGGAGATTACAACATCGGTGGTGATGCTTGGTCTAGCCGAATTCTCCTCGAAGAAATTGGCTTACGAGTAGTAGCTCAATGGTCCGGAGATGGCACGCTTCACGAAATGATGATGACTCCCACTGTGAAGCTAAATTTAGTTCACTGCTATCGTTCCATGAACTATATCAGCCGTCACATGGAAGAAGCTTATGGTATTCCCTGGTTAGAATATAACTTCTTTGGTCCAACTCAAATTGCAGCATCTCTGCGGGAAATTGCCAGTAAGTTTGACCAAACTATTCAAGACAACGCGGAAAAAGTTATTGCTAAGTACGAAGCCCAAACTAAGGCAGTACTTGATAAATTTTACCCCCGTTTAGAAGGGAAAACAGTTGCCCTAATGGTTGGTGGCTTGCGTCCCCGTCACGTCGTTCCCGCCTTCCACGATTTGGGGATGAAATTGGTTGGTACTGGTTATGAATTTGGTCATAATGATGACTACAAACGGACGACTCATTACATCGAAAATGGCACGTTAATCTACGATGACGTTTCCGCTTATGAGTTCGAGCATTTTGTCAAGGAACTGAAACCAGATTTAATCGCTTCCGGCATTAAAGAGAAGTATGTCTTCCAAAAAATGGCACTTCCCTTCCGTCAGATGCACTCTTGGGATTACTCCGGTCCTTATCACGGTTACGATGGTTTCGCTATCTTTGCTCGCGACATGGATTTGGCCTTAAATAGCCCCACTTGGGACTTAATTGGCGCTCCTTGGAAGAAGTAAACCACACAGAGTAGGGGAACACTACTAAGGATGGATTTAAAGTTTAAATTTCCCAAGACTATCTCTTTACTTTCATCTTTAGTCCCTCCTCAATCCCCGTTTTTTGTTATTTCCAATTCCCTACACAACACTCCCCTATAAATATTGGAGAACGAGTCATGGCTCAGAACAATATAGACCAAATTCAAGACCACGCTACACTATTTCATCAGGACGAATATCAACAACTATTTGCTACTAAGAAAGAATTTGAAGGTGGACATAGCCCAGAAGAAATTTCCCGGATTGCGGAATGGACAAAAAGCTGGGAATATCGGGAAAAGAATTTCTCCCGCGAGGCTTTAACCGTTAATCCAGCCAAGGCTTGTCAACCTTTAGGCGCAATTTTAGCTGCTGTTGGTTTTGAAGCTACTCTACCCTTTGTTCACGGTTCTCAAGGTTGTGTGGCTTACTTCCGTTCTCACTTTACTCGCCACTTCAAAGAACCTTTTTCCGCAGTGTCTTCTTCAATGACTGAAGATGCCGCAGTATTTGGCGGACAGAATAATATGATTGATGGCTTGGCGACATCCTACAATCTCTACAAGCCGAAAATGATTGCTGTCTGCACTACCTGTATGGCAGAAGTTATTGGTGATGACTTGCAGGCATTTATTAATAATGCCAAAACAGCGGGTTCTGTCCCTCAAGAATTTCCCGTACCTTACGCCCATACTCCCAGTTTTGTCGGTTCCCATATTACGGGTTACGACAATATGATGAAGGGAATCTTATCTAATCTCACCGCAGGTAAGAAAGCGGAAACAACTAATGGTAAGATTAACTTTATCCCTGGCTTTGAAACCTACATCGGCAACCTGCGGGAAGTCAAGAGAATTGCCTCTTTAATGGGTGTAAACTATACGCTCCTGGCAGATAATTCTGAATATCTGGATTCACCCAATACCGGGGAATACAAAATGTATCCTGGTGGTACACCGCTAACCGAAGCTGCTGATTCAATTAATGCCGAAGCTACTGTTGCTTTCCAAGCTTATTCAACTACCAAAACTCGCGAGTATATCGGTACAGAATGGAAGCAACCTACCTACGTTACTCGTCCCGTCGGTATCCGAGGTACAGATGAATTCTTAATGAAATTATCTGCCCTCACAGGTAAACCAATTCCCCAGGAATTAGAAGATGAAAGAGGACGTGCAGTAGATGCTTTGACAGATTCTCAAGCCTGGTTACATGGTAAGCGAATTGCTCTCTATGGCGATCCAGATTTAGTAATTGGACTAACTCAATTCTTGCTCGAAATTGGTGCCGAACCCGTCCATATACTGGTAAGTAACAGCAACGAAGCATTTGAAAGAGAATTACAAGCAATTCTCGATGCTAGTCCCTTCGGCAAAGGTGCAACAATTTGGGGTGGTAAAGACTTGTGGCATTTGCGATCGCTATTATTCACTGAACCCGTAGATTTATTAATCGGTAACTCCTACGGTAAGTATCTGTGGCGCGATACCAAAACTCCCTTAGTACGGATTGGCTATCCCATTTTCGATCGCCATCACATGCACCGCTACGCTACCTACGGCTATCAAGGCGCGATCAACCTACTCAACTGGATTGTTAATACCCTACTTGATGAACTGGATCGCAATACCATTATCCCAGCCAAGACCGATATTTCCTACGATTTGATTCGGTAAGTAGGAATTGGGGAAAGAGAAATAGCGATCGCAACAAACTTCTCTTTCCCCTTCTCTCTATCCAGCAGATTTTCTCACAAGTTGCTCTCCCAGATAGTAGTTTCTCACTCCCCTTTGACTATCTACTATCTTTTCCTCCTATTCCTTAGTCCTCTCCGCGATTCCTATGTCTACCATCACCCACACGCACCACCACAATTCTCATCACCATTCCCTAATTCCTAGAGAAAAAGCTGGTTTTGATCTTCTCTTCCCCTTGCGTCGATGGGTAGATAGAGTTCAGGTTGGTAATCGCAAATTCGCCCATCTCATTTGTCAGATTATTCCTTGTTGTTGTCCCTTTGAACGAGACATCAATTTATTCGGAAAAACCCACCACATTCCGCCTCTGTGTAAATTAAATCCTCTCTATGACGAGTTTGTCGGTTTACGCTTCCGTGCCCTGAATTATTTAGCAGATGTTTGTCAAGAAGATATCACAATATACATCTGTTAAATAACCATAATAAGTAGTTGTCTTTTACCAGAAGAATTGGTTTGAAGCACTGTCATTCTAGGACTGTTTTTCTGCCAGTTGTCACCTGTCAACTGTCACCTGTCAACTGTCACCTATCACTCCTATGAAAATTACTCAAGGCAAAATTAACGAACTACTCAGTGAGCCAGGTTGCGAACACAATCATCACAAACATGGGGAGAAAAAGAATAAATCTTGCCAACAACAAGCCCAACCTGGTGCAGCTCAAGGTGGATGTGCTTTTGATGGTGCAATGATTGCTCTAGTACCAATTACCGACGTAGCACATCTAGTTCACGGACCGATCGCCTGTGCAGGAAATTCTTGGGGGAGTCGGGGCAGTCTTTCCTCTGGTTCTCATCTATATAAGATGGGTTTTACGACAGATTTAAGTGAAAATGATGTTATTTTTGGTGGAGAAAAACGACTCTATAAGGCTATTTTAGAAGTCCAACAACGCTATCAACCCGCTGCTGTTTTTGTTTATGCCACTTGCGTGACTGCCTTAATCGGAGATGACTTAGATGCCGTTTGCGAAGCGGCAGCTAAAAAGATAGGAACTCCTGTAATTCCGGTTAATTCACCCGGATTTATTGGTAGCAAAAATTTAGGTAATCGCGTCGGCGGAGAATCCCTATTAGAATACGTTATCGGTACTGCCGAACCAGAATTTACTACCCCCTACGATATCAACCTGATTGGCGAATACAACATCGCTGGGGAATTGTGGGATGTACTGCCACTCTTTGAAAAAGTGGGTATTCGCGTCCTCTCTAAAATGACAGGAGATGCCAGATATCGAGAAATTTGTTATGCTCATCGTGCTAAATTAAACGTCACTATTTGCTCAAAAGCCCTCATTAATATTGCCCGCAAAATGGAGGAACGCTACGGCATTCCCTACATTGAAGAATCTTTCTACGGTGTAGAAGATGTCAACCGTTGCTTACGCAATATTGCCCTCAAATTAGGCGATTCCCAATTACAAGAAAGAGTCGAAGCACTAATTGCTGAAGAAACTACCAAACTAGATCGAGAATTAGCCCCCTATCGAGAAAAACTCAAAGGAAAACGAGTCGTACTCTATACAGGAGGAGTAAAAAGTTGGTCAGTTATCTCCGCTGCTAAAGATTTAGGGATGGAAGTAGTTGCCACTAGTACTAAGAAAAGTACCGAAGAAGATAAAGCCAGAATTCGGGAATTACTAGGAGCAGATGGCATCATGATGGAAAAGGGTAATGCTCAGGAAATACTCAAAGTAATTGCCCAAACTAAAGCAGATATGTTAATTGCTGGGGGACGGAATCAATACACAGCTTTAAAAGCCAAGATTCCTTTTCTTGATATCAATCAAGAACGCCACCACTCATACACCGGATATGCAGGAATGGTATCCATGGCAAGAGAGTTAGAAGAAGCATTATATAGCCCCATTTGGGCACAACTGCGCCAACCTGCACCCTGGGAAAAAGAGGAGGTAATCTGAAATGGCTACAGTCGCAACCGGAAAAAAATCTGTCGCGGTAAATCCCTTAAAGCAAAGTCAACCTTTGGGCGCTGCCCTGGCATTTTTGGGATTAAAAGGGATGATGCCTTTATTACATGGTTCTCAAGGATGTACTGCTTTTGCTAAAGTAACATTAGTCCGACATTTCCGAGAAGCCATCCCTCTTTCCACCACAGCAATGACGGAAGTTACCACAATTTTAGGTGGAGAAGATAATGTAGAAAAAGCAATTTTAACTTTAGTAGAAAAATCTAAGCCACAAATAATTGGTCTTTGTACCACAGGCTTAACAGAAACGCGAGGCGATGACATGGAGGGAATTCTTCGCAGTATTCGCAAGCGTCACCCAGAATTATACGATTTACCTATCGTATTTGTTTCAGCCCCAGACTTCCGAGGTGCATTACAAGATGGTTTTGCGGCTGCGGTGGAAAGTATGATGCGGGAATTACCACAAACAGGTGAAACTCGTCACCATCAAGTGACATTATTAGTTAGTTCCGCTTTTACTCCTGGTGATGTTCAAGAAATTAAAGAAATTATCACCGCTTTTGGACTCGTACCAATTGTTGTACCCAATCTATCGGGTTCTTTAGATGGGCATTTAAGTGATTCTTTTAGTCCAGTAACGACGGGAGGTACGACTTTAGCAGAATTACGAGAAATTGGTACTTCTGTCTATACAATTGCCCTCGGCGAAAGTATGCGCGAAAGTGCCAAAATTCTAGAAAAACGCTTTGGAATTCCTTATGAAGTATTTAGCAACTTAACTGGATTGGGCGCTGTAGATGAATTTATGCAAGGACTTTCCGATCTCAGCGGTATTCCTGTACCAGATAAATATTGTCACCAACGCCGTCAGTTACAGGATGCAATGTTAGATACTCATTTTTATTTTGGACACAAACGAGTATCTTTAGCATTGGAACCAGATTTGTTATCTCCAATTGCTTGGTTATTACATGGAATGGGGGCAGAAATACAAGCCGCAGTAACCACAACCAAATCGCCTTTACTAGAAACACTCCCAGTAGAAACAGTAACAATTGGCGATTTAGCGGATTTTGAGGAACTTGCAGTAGGTTCAGATTTATTAATTACCAACTCTTACGGTGCAGACATCTCTCGCCGCCTGAATATTCCTCTCTATCGCCAAGGTTTCCCCATTGTAGATCGTTTGGGTAACGGTCAACGTTGCACCGTTGGCTACCGGGGTACAACACAGCTTTTATTTGAGATTGGGAATTTGTTTTTAGAACAAGAAGAATCAAGCCATTCAAAATCTTAACCACTGACATCATTGAGATGATTAGATTAGTGAATAATTAGGGGGAGGAGGGCGGGTGAATAGGAGGACTTTTAATTGACTATAACTTGGTTATTGTCTGATATTTCAGCAGGAGAAAGAAAGCGATGAGAATTGCCTTCACTACTAGCGATAACGTTCACATCAATGCCCACTTTGGTTGGGCAAAAAAGATAGATGTCTATGAAGTTTCCACCGAGGGCTATCAATTCTTAAAAACCCTCAAATTTGATGGAGATCTCAAAGAAGATGGTAATGAGGATAAACTTTTACCCAAAATTGAAGCCCTCTACGACTGCACCATTGTTTATGTTTCTGCCATTGGAGGTAGTGCCGCTGCCCGTTTAATTAAAAAACGGATTACCCCTGTTAAGGCACAATCTGAGGAACAAGAAATTACCGATGTTCTCACTAAATTAGTTGCTACCTTAAATGGAAATCCTCCTCCTTGGTTGAGGAAAGTCCTGCAACAACAACAACAGTCCACATTTTTAGATCGATTAGAAGAGGAAGCTACCCCTGTATGACTACCACTCAAACTATTGCTGAACCCACTAAGCTAGAAATTCTGGAACATCCTTTTATTCAGGAAGTAATTCGCCAAATTCGGGCAGAAGATTCCTATGGCTTTTACCGTAATTGGACAGATGAATTAATCCTAAAACCATTCATTGTTAGTCGGGAAGCCAAACGGAAAATCTCCGTTGATGGTGATGTGGAACCGAATACCAAGGGAAGAATCCAGTTATTTTATCGCGCCATTGCCGCACAAGTGGAAAAAGAAACTGGGTTACTTTCCCAAGTAGTAATTGATTTAAGTCACGAAGGCTTTGGTTGGGCGTTAGTTTTCTCTGGTCGTCTTTTACTAGTGGCGAGAACCTTACGAGATGCACAACGGTTTGGTTTTGATTCCTTTGAAAAATTAGCTGCTGAAGGGGAAAAGCTAACTAAATCTGGTATTGATTTAGCCAAACGCTATCCTGACATTGGCGGACTTTAATTCAGTAGTTAATGGAAGTTACTAGTTACAAATATTGACGGTTAGATCCCCCCTAGCCCCCCTTAATAAGGGGGGAATTAGACTCAATTTTCTCCTTCTTAATAAGGGTACAAAATGAAGTCAAAATCCTCTTTTTGAAGGTAAGAAATAGACTAAAAGCCCCCTTATTAAGGGGTGTAACTGGACTCAAAGTCCCCCTTATTAGGGGGTGTAACTGGACTCAAAGTCTCGCTTATTAGGGGGTGTAACTGGACTCAAAGTCCCCCTTATTAAGGGGGATTTAGGGGGATCAAAAATATCTAAACTCACAACTAGCAACTTGGGTTATTTATGATGCGTTAGCTCGCCCATAGCACCCTACATAAAGGAGACAAGATTGATGGTTCAAGCAACGGAAACAGCCCCAATTAACCTTACTGTTGAGGAGTTAAAAGCCCAAATTAAACGACTCAATAGCAAAGCCGGACAACAAAAAATGGATCTTCACGATTTAGCGGAAGGTTTGCCAACAAATTATCAACAATTAATGGCAATGGCAGCCGAAACCTACGAAATATATCGTCAACTAGATGAACTCAAACAACAACTAAAAATCAAGGAGAAAAACCAATGAGTACCACCTGGTATGATTTTAGAAACCTGACCGATGCCGAGGATTACTTCAAGTTTTTTAACTTGAGCTACGATCCCAAAGTTGTCAATGTCAATCGCCTCCATATTTTGAAGAAGTTTTCTGAACTTGTCCAAGAAATTGATGCTAATTCAACGGAAGAAGATCGAGAAAAAAAATTCGACTTGTACAAGGCTGCACTGCAACAAGCTTACCAAGTGTTTCTGACTTCCACCTCTTTAGATCAAAAACTGTTTAAAGTATTTAATCAGAAACCTAACAATGTGGTTTTACTAGCAGAAATTAATGCTGATTAAGGAGAAATAAGGTGCTACAACTCACCGCCAAAGAATTAGAACGCTACCGTCGCCAAATTATGCTATCAGGTTTTGGAGAAGCGGGGCAAAAACGACTCAAATCATCCACTATATTAGTGACAGGTGTTGGTGGTTTAGGTGGCACTGCTGCACTTTATTTAGCTGTTGCAGGTGTGGGGCGATTAATCCTAGTTAGAGGCGGTGAATTGCGCCTAGATGACATGAATCGTCAGATTTTAATGACTGACGATTGGGTGGGTAAACCGAGAGTTTTTAAAGCTAAAGAAACTCTGGAGGAAATTAATCCAGATGTCCAAATTGATGCTATCTGTGAATATGTAACTCCTGAAAATGTTGACGCTTTAGTACAATCTGCCGATCTAGTCCTTGACTGTGCCCATAATTTCATTGAACGGGATTTGTTAAATGTGGCTTGTGTCCGCTGGAATAAACCAATGGTGGAAGCAGCGATGAACGATATGGAGGCATATTTAACCACAATTGTTCCGGGACAAACGCCTTGTTTATCCTGTATTTTCCCGGAAAAACCAGATTGGGATAAGCGCGGCTTTGGGGTTTTAGGCGCAGTGTCGGGAACTCTTGCTTGTTTGACAGCTTTAGAGGCAATTAAGTTAATAACTGGTATTGGCAAACCGCTATTATCTCAATTGCTAACCATGGATTTAGCCACTTTTGATTTTGCGAAACGTCGCCCTTACCACGATCCTAATTGTCCAGTTTGTGGCGATAAATATCGAGAGATATTGGAAAAGAATGTGGGTTCAGATTCCGTATTTTCTAGCACTAAAGTGCTTACTACGAACTTTCCCATAAGTTTGTAGTAGGCACTTTAGTGCCTCTCTCTCCCTTATCTTAATTACTCATACTTAACCAGGAGTTTTCTATGACATTAACACTGACAGAAGTTGCTGAATTACGCCTTCGTGCCTTTCTCCAAGGTTCCGCTAAAGGAGAAAATCAAGTACAACGGGGTGTTCGTTTTTCTGTTGTTGATGGCGGTTGTAGTGGCTATCAATATTCTTTGGATATAACCAACGAACCCAATCCCGATGATTTGTGCGAACAACAGGGGAAAATTCGAGTTTATATTGACAAAGAAAGTGCCCCATTATTGGAAGGTGTGGTGGTTGATTATGTGGATGGATTAACTCAAAGTGGCTTTAAATTCTTGAATCCTAATGCTACTGATACCTGTGGCTGTGGGCAATCTTTCCAAGCTGGTAATTGCACTCCTACTGGTGTCCCTTGCAGTTAAGCTATCGCTGATTTTTCCTTTACAATTTTCAAGGAGTTGACAGATGACTACTTATAATGTCCGCTTGATTAGTAAGAAGTATAAACTTGATATCACTATCCCTGTCGCCGAAGATCAATATATCCTGAAAGCGGCAGAAGAAAATGACTTAGATTTGCCTTTTTCCTGTGGTTCAGGTTCTTGTTCCAGTTGTGTTGGTAAACTAATGGAAGGGACAGTCGATCAATCAGATCAGGTATTTTTAGATGACGAACAAATGAGCAAAGGATTTGTACTTCTCTGTGTAGCTTACCCTCGCTCTGATTGTACGATTCGTACTCATCAAGAAGCCTATTTAGTTTAACAGTTATTAGGGTAAGTTTTGATCCCCCCTCACCCCCCTTAATAAGGGGGGGACTAGATGAAAATCAACCTGATTAAGGGGGAAATGGAAGGAAATTAACCTGATTAAGGGGGGAAATATAAAGTCCCCCTTAATAAGGGGGATTTAGGGGGATCTAAAATGTTTAACTTCATAACTACCCACTTAACTTAATAGCTCTTCCCTATACGCTCAAAATTCGCTACTCATTATTTTCTCAAGAGGAATGAAATCATGGCAACATTAACTGGTTTGACTTTTGGCGGCGCTACCTGGATACCCAAGTTTGTCCAGGCAATTAACCAAGTAAAATGTATTGGTTGTGGGAGATGCTTTAAAGCTTGTGGTCGTAATGTGTTACAACTAAGGGCGATGAATGAAGATGGAGAATTTGTGGAGGATGAGGATGAAGATGAAATTGAACGGAAAGTGATGAGTATTATTCATCCAGAATCTTGTATTGGCTGTCAAGCTTGTTCGCGAGTTTGCCCTAAGAATTGTTACACCCATGGTGCGCTTGTTCAAGCTTAAATAGTCGTAGGTTGGGTTGAGGTTCCGAAACCCAACTTAGATAAAGTAACTTGGACTAAGATTCTCAATAAACTGCAACAACAGTTGAAGTAATGGCTTACCTTATCGCAGAAATTGCCAAAAACATGACTTTTTTAGGTTTAATGATAATGCCAGAAAATAAATTACCGAAAAATGGAGGCAGCTATGTCAAATTACCCATTAGTTATCGAGCCAAATAAACAGCCTTTAAGCCGGGAAATTGTTCATCTGCTACAGTCAATTAAAGCGGCGATAGAATTGCGTAACGGGATACGCCGTAATCGTAGAAACAGGAAAACTAGATACCTCGAAGCTGAATATCCTCAAGCCAACTATACCGATTAAGTTTCTCCCGAAAGGATGGCTACTCATACTCAGGATAATTGGGATTGCGATGGCACGAGCGTGCCCGCTGCGCGATCCCATTCAGTATCGAAATAGTCGCTTTTCCTTTCACAACAAGCCTTGATGGTTTTATCGCGGAAGTTTCTCAGGGGGAAGACAGATGAAACAGGAAGAAAAAAGTCCAGTTTTGCACCGAGATTGGGCTGCTTATTATCAAGCAGTTGCAGGGAGAGCGCCACGCCCCACTTTACTCGCAGCTTTAACCAAATTTGAAATAGAAGAATCTTTGACTTCCCATCCTTTTGCGATTGATATTGGTTGTGGAGATGGGCGAGATACCGTGGAATTGCTGCGACGGGGTTGGCGGGTATTAGGTATTGATGGTGAAGCTGAGGCTATTAATCGTTTACGAAACCGTTTGGATGTGGATTTGAAGCTTCTAGAAACTCGCATTCAACGTTTTGAATTTGTCACCTTACCGGAGTCGGTAGATTTAGTTAATGCTAGTTTTTCTCTCCCTTTTTGTCCCCCAGCAAATTTCTCTCAACTCTGGCAAAAAATAGGCAACTGTTTGCGAGAAGGCGGGCGTTTTTGCGGGCATTTTTTTGGAGACAGAGACTCTTGGAGTATACAGACTTCTCTGACTTTTTTGACTCGCCAACAATTAACTGCTTTATTCCAAAATGATTGGGAAATTGAGGTATTTGAGGAAGAGGAGCATCTGGGTATAACTCCTTTAGGCGAGGATAGATACTGGCATATTTTTCATATTGTGGCACGGTTGAGAGTTGATAGTTGAGAGTGGACAATTGTCCATTCTCCACTCTCAATTATCTGGACATTAATCAACAGCAACCATTAAATCTGATGACTTAATAACTGCATAAGCTTCCTTGCCTTCTACTAATGCCAGATTTTCGGCTGAAGCTTTGGTAATGATGGAAACTACTTCAACTCCTGGTGCAATCTCTAAAGTCACTTCAGCATTAACTGCTCCGATTACAACTTGTTTTACTGTAGCTTTAATGGTGTTACGGGCACTAATTTTCATTTTCAGAATCTTGGTAAATACTGTTCATAAAAATTATATGACCAAGACAAAATAGCCCCCGTATAAAAATTAACAATTTATGATTATTTATTTCCTATAAAAGATGAAATGTGTCGCCGATAAACCAACCATAGAAAATAATAAATAACCACCCCTCCCATTTGGTTAATTTATTATCTTGAGTGGCGAAGAAGAGGAGAAGCGTACCCGCAATCAAAACCGGGATGGCGCTGAGGATAACTGTGTCTGGAATTGTTAGCTTACCAATTAAGCCGGGAATGCCCATGACAATGAAGGCGTTAAAAATATTCGAGCCTACCACATTCCCTACAGAAAGTTCTGCTTTTCCTTTTAAAGCGGCATTGACACTGACAATAAATTCTGGCAAAGAAGTACCTACGGCTACCGCACTGACAGCAATTATTTCTTTGCCAATGTTGACTATTTCAGAAATTTTAATCAAGGATTCAATTGTATAATTTGCTCCCAAATAGATAACAAATGAGCTGATAATTGCCACGATAATTTGCTTAATT
Source organism: Cyanobacteria bacterium UBA11153 (assembly GCA_003511885.1). Classification (GTDB taxonomy): domain Bacteria; phylum Cyanobacteriota; class Cyanobacteriia; order Cyanobacteriales; family Coleofasciculaceae; genus Limnofasciculus. The sequence goes on along the minus strand of DOIX01000162.1, from coordinate 4,258 downwards.
AAAAAGCTGGGCGTTTTTTCAATCGCTGGTAGTTCATCAATATCTAAATTATTTAGTGAGCTTTGAGATTCATCTTCATTATTTACCTCCAGAGCTGGAGAATTTTCAGCACTATCCTTAATCGTATAAAACAAATACATTAAATAAGCGAGAATAAACAGTAAGGCTTCGCCAATGGAAAAATGATTATCCCAAACAGCTAAGGCTAACAAAAAAGACGATCCTACAAATAAAGGCAAATCGACACTAACTAGGTTGTAAGTAATTCTCATTGCTTCGCGACTAACTATTGATGCCGTCCCCACAATTAGAAAAATATTGGCGATATTCGAGCCAGCGACATTAGCAATGACTATTTCCGATGAATCTTGAAAGACAGATATGATAGAAGAGATTAACTCCGGCATTGATGTACCAACCCCAACAATTGTCACCCCGACAATGAAGGGACTTAATCCCATAAATAAACCGATTTTCTCGGCTGCTTCAGTAAAAAAATCAGATCCTTTGACTAGGATGGCTAAACTAATGACAAAAATCAAACACAATACAATGAGGTTGTCCATTTGGGATTTGTAGTAATGGGAATGAAACAGCGGATGCCGGAATGATTAGTATAGTGGGGTGGGAGCAGGTTTTGAAGATAATTTAAAGTATCTAAGCTGCTGCGCATTTAAACTGTATATTATCGCGAGCGAGGACGCTCGCACTACAACGATTTCACGATTTCATAATAACCACTTTAGACGCTTAACAGCTTATCTGTAGGGTGCGTTATGCCAAAGCTAACGCACCATCCCCTCTCAACAAACTATCTACATGCAGGGTGCGTTATGCTTCAGATCCTGCACCAGTTTCAATAAGAAGCGGAGCCTCGGTATTCTTGTTCCCAGGTTAAACCTGGGAACGAGGGTTGGGAGGCTCTGCCTCCCTGCTATTGAACAAACTATCTATCTGTAGGGTGCGTTATGCCAAAGCTAACGCACCATCCCCTCTCAATCGCTTCCCCACTATAATTTAAAACTCAAAACAGGCTTTGCCAAGCTTTAAAAATAAAACTCAAAACTCTGGCATTCCCGTCTCAGCTATCACCTTCTACCTAACAATACAAATACCGCCAATTTGGAGAGTACATTGTTGTGGTTTAGCGACTGGATCTAACTTGCGGGTAGTGAGATTATACTTGTATTCTCCAGCAGGAAAAATGCGGTTGGGATTGGCACAGTATCGATAGGTTTGAGTGCCTTCGGGATAGGTGATAACGACTAAAGAATTAGTTGATGCTGGGCAGGTATCTAAAACCGTCAATCCATAATCCTTTTGCAAGAGTTGTCGTCGGGGATCGGTGCTAGGATTTACTGCTGTGGTAGAAGAAGAATTATTACCAGTTGCAGAAGGTGCGCCCGGTTTTAATTCACCAACAGCTAAATCGTAAGTATATTGTCCGGCTCGGAGGAAACGGTTAGGATTGGCACAGTAGGTGTAAGTTTGACCGTATTCTGGGAAATTGGCAACTACGAGCTTATCTGTTGTGGACGGGCATTTATCGAGAACAGTTAATCCATAGTCATTTTGCAGGAGTTGTCGTCTGGGATCTGTAACGGGAGTCACAGGAGAGGGGGTTGAGGGATTTGTCACAACCGCAGGAGTTCCCGGTTTTAATTCACCACTGGCAAGATCGTAAGTGTATTGTCCGGCTTGCAGGAAACGGTTAGGATTAGCACAGTAGGTATAAGTTTGACCGTATTCTGGGAAATTAGCAACTACGAGCTTATCTGTTGTCGCGGGACATTTGTCGAGAAGAGTTAGCCCATATTCATCCCGGAGGAGTTGTCTTCTGGGATCGTTGTTAGGAGATGTAGGTGGATTAGTGGGGGTTTGTGCGGTTGTGTCTCCGGTAATCCCTGAAAGAGCGAGTCTGTATCTGCCTCTAGTGTTATTTTGTCCTAAAATAAGGAGTCGGTATTCACCATCTGTGGTTACTTTGTAACTTAGAGACCTGGTTTTGTCATTGTAAGCAACTTGGTTACCTGTTTGTGATGAGGTTAAGACAAGGATGGGTATGAGGCTGCTACCATCCTCAACTTCAACTGTGACTTGAATGGTATCCCCTCGCTTGCTGTTGAAAATATATTCTTCTCCAGCAGCAGTCTGAAAGGGAGAATTGCGTAAGGATTGGTTGCGATAGCGGAAGGAGGGAGAGTTTGTCTGGATGAATCCATTGACAGTATCGCCATTCTTCAGTCTGGTAGCTGCTCCAGCCATGTCGGCGATAATGGAGAGTATCATCCCGGTAATCGCCACGCTGGCAGCAACTTTATGGAAACACTTACGGCTAATCATGGTGTTAAATTTTTTGAAGATCTGCTTTACTACTTCGACAAATTATATAGACTCTAGGTTCCCTCATCACAAATTAAACATCGGAAATAGGGAATGGGTAATAGGGAATGGGGAATGGGGAATGGGTAATAGACAAAGAGTTTCCAATTCAAGATTCATGGGTTAATCTATTATGTCCAAACTTATGTTTTTTCAACCGAGCAGGTTTCTTTTTCTGAATCTTAAATTTTGACTGTGCCATGTTGCGATTAGCTTCGCTACTGCCGAAGGCAATCGCAGATTATATCAATTAACCATCCAGAATCTATCAATTAAGAATATTCGATCGAATCTACAACTCCTTTCAACCCTTCTCCATTCCCCAGTCCTAATTCTCCACTCTTTAATCTCTAAATTAGAGGATAGGCTGTGAGAGCATCTCCTATTAGATAGTGATGACTCTGAAGAGGTAAGAGGTAAGAGTAAATATCCAATGTAGCTGCACCTTAGCTTATCCGGAAGACGGATCGCAGTCACAATGATACTGTAATTAATAATATCGTCTGAATTTTACACTATCATGACCCCAGCCAGAATATTAGTTGTCGATGATGAAGTGGATTTTGAGGCTCTTCTCAAACAGCGATTGAGGAAAAAAATTAGAGCTAAAGAATTCGAGCTAATATTTGCCCATAGTGGAAAAGAAGCCTTAGAAAAGATCAAAAGCGATCGCACTATCGATATGGTACTGACGGATCTCAGTATGCCTGAGATGGATGGCCTGACTTTACTAGACAAACTCCGGGAAATAGATGAGAATATAAAAGCCGTGGTAGTTTCTGCTTATGGGGATCTGAAAAATATTCGAGCTGCTATGAATTGTGGTGCTTTTGACTTTGTGACGAAGCCGATCGATTTTGAAGATTTAACGATCACGATTAATAAAACATTGGCTTATGTCAAACAAATAAAAGAAACAATTTTTCGCTTACAACAGGCACAATTACAACTGATTCAACAAGAAAAAATGGCAGTCCTCGGTCAATTAGTGGCTGGAGTTGCCCACGAAATGAATAATCCTCTTTCTGCTATTAGTGGTTCGGTTTTCTTGGTAAATGATATCGTCCAAAAATTAATTAATCATTTGGCATTATATCAGACAGAATTTACATGTTCATCTCCAGAAATCGCTGAGTATGCAGAAGAGATTAATTTAGAGCATATTATCAATAGTTTGCCGAGAATGCTTTTGGTGATGAGCGGCAGTACAGAGCGACTGATTAATCTTAGCAATTCTTTGAGAATTTTCTCTCGTGGCGATACCGAATCTAAGGTATCAGCCGATATTCATGAAGGTATTGATAGTACGCTGATGATTTTGCAACATCGCCTCAAGCCAAATCGTCAACGTCCAGAAATTCAGGTTGTGAAAAATTATGGCTCTATTCCCGAAATAGAATGCTATTTAGGACAACTAAATCAAGTATTTATGAATATTATCGCTAATAGCATTGATGCTTGTGAAGAAGTGAATGTTGGACGCTCTTTTTCTGAAATCGAAGCCAAGCCAAACCGAATCTTAATTCAAACCAAACTAACTAAAGATCGAGCCAAAGTTATCATTAAAATTAAAGATAATGGGACAGGAATAACACCAGAAGTGCAATCGCGGATGTTTGAACAATTATTTACGACGAAACCTGTGGGGAAAGGTACGGGATTGGGATTATCTATTAGCCGTCGCATTGTCGAAGAAATTCATGGTGGTAGTCTCACTTTTACTTCATTATGGGGAGAAGGGACAGAATTTGCGATCGCTATTCCTGTTGTAAACTAGGGTCTAGGCTTTGGCAATCAAAATCTATCAAAATCCATCCAGCGCGATCGCAATATTAGCACTTTCTGACCTGAGTAGGGAAGAAATGCAGGTTGTATT